>CAYNIY010000004.1:11495-32003 GCA_964397525.1 uncultured Eubacteriales bacterium | reverse complement strand
AATGACTTCAATAATCAGAATGACTTTAAAATAATTGTTTTTCTTCTCTAATAGCGCCGTGCAGTGAAAGGGATGTTTTTAAAAAGATATTTTGCTGAGGATATGCATCGATAATATAAAATAGTCGTTACTGTTCCGTTATTTGCCGGTTGAACCAAAACCGCCTGCTCCCCGGTCTGTTTCCGTCAGTTCCTGAGTCTCTTCCAAGGTCGCCTTATATACTGGCACAAAAACGAGCTGGGCCATTCTCTCCCCCGGTTTGATCACGTACTCGCTTTCACCGTGGTTGCACAGCGCCACAATAATTTCCCCTTTGTAATCACTGTCAATCACCCCTACGGCATTGGCCAGTGATATGCCGTGCCTGGTGGCCAGCCCGCTTCTGGGAAAAACCAGCCCGACGATGTGCCTGTTTGGTATATCAATGGCAATACCGGTCGGGATTTTTGCCCTGGACCCCGGCGCTATCGCCAGCGGGGCCTCAAGACAGGCGGGCAGGTCCAGGCCAGCCGATCCGTCAGTAGCATATTGAGGCAGCGGCATTGCTTTCCCCCGGTTTTCAGACACTCTTTTGACCTTGATATTTATCGAAAATTCCATCGCTTTTTCACCCTGCATATCATGATATTTATTTGTCGCTCAGATCCCCAATCGTTCTTTTCAGGCTGCCACAATCGTCCCAAGGTCCGATGCTGGCCAGGGAGAAACTGTCCGGATCAAGCACTTCTTCAGCCAGTTCCCGGATATCACTGATTGTAACTTTATTCACTTTTTTTACGATTTCTTCCGGGGTTACGACTTTTCCCAGATAGAGCTGGGATTTGCCCAGCCTGCTCATCCTGGTGGTCACATTCTCCAGGCTCAGAAAAAGGCTGCCTTTGAGCTGCTCTTTCGCCCTGTGCAGCTCCTCTTCCTTCACCCCTTTTATCTGGATGTCTCTCACCTGTTTAAATATCAGCGCCAGGACCTCATCCACGTTTTCTTTGCTCAAGCCGGCGTAAATACCGAAGAGACCTGTATCATGATACGAACTATGGTATGAGTAAACTGAATAAACCAGCCCTCTCTGCTCCCGGATCTCCTGGAAAAGCCGCGAGCTGAGGCCGCCGCCCAGGATGGTATTTATAGTCTGCATTACATATATTTTTTCATGATCCAACTTCAAGCCGGGTGCTCCGACACACAGGTGGACCTGCTCAGTATCTTTGCTGCGGCAGACTATCTGCCGCTGTGCTGCCGGAACATCGACCTGTTTTAAGTGTCCCTTCCCTGCTTTGTTGGCGAAAATCGGGCGCAGCTTTTTCATTACCACATCATGAGTAATGTTTCCCGCCACAGCAACTATCATCCGGCCGGGATTATAGTTCTCTTTATAGTAATCAAATAATTTATCCCTGGTAAGGCTGTTTATAACCTCTGCCGTGCCGATGATTGGCTGTCCCAGGGTGTGCCCCCGCCAGATCGAACTGGCAAAAATATCATGCACAAGCTCATCCGGCGTGTCTTCATACATTTTGATTTCTTCGAGAATAACATTTCTTTCCCTGTCGATATCTTCGGGAGCAAATTTTGATTCAAAAAGCATATCTCCCAGCAGGTCCACCGCCAGATCAAAATGTTCATCCAAAACGCGGGCATAATAACAGGTATATTCCTTGGTTGTAAAAGCGTTTAACTGGCCGCCTACAGCATCCAGTTCTTCAGCAATGCCTTTGGCGGACCGCCGGCTGGTTCCCTTGAACATCAGGTGCTCAATGAAATGTGAGGACCCGTTTATATCAGGCGCCTCGTACCGGGAACCGATATCAACAAAAAAGCCTATGGAAACCGAGCGGACGTGGGGCACTGTTTCTGTGAGGATTTGAGTTTTGTTATCCAGGGTAACTATTTTAAACATTGAATGAAAAACCCCCTATAATTCCCGTCATTAAAAGTATTCGTTAAGACGAAAGTCATATCCTTTTAAGCCAGCTGATTTCATTTTTAAGCAGTCTGAAGCCAGCCTGTTCTTAAGAGATATTGAAGAAAATATTATTGTAAAATAAAAAACCTCTGGCGCGAGGTTTTTTTTAAACAAAATATTTCTTGCGTTGGATATTCTATTCGCCGGTAAAATCCCTGCGCGGGGGACGATAGCCGCGGTCGCCTTTTTCTTCCGTTCCCTGTGGCAGTGGAGTCGCATCTTTCTTGGAAAGTTTCAGCCGGCCCTGGTTATCGTAACCAATAACTTTGACCAGGATCATGTCACCTTCTTTGACCACATCTTCCACCTTGTTCACCCTGTGATGCGCAAGCTGGGATATATGCACCAGACCCTCTTTGCCGGTCATACCCATCATACCGGGGACAACTTCAACAAAGCAGCCAAAATCAGTGCATTTCGTGACCTTGCCGTTATAAAGTTCACCGGCATGCACATCTTTGGTGATAGCCTCAATGATCTGCAAGGCTTTTTTGCCTTTTTCCTGGTCAACTGCGGCAATAAACACCCTGCCGTCATCTTCTACATCAATATCGGCGCCCGTTTCTTCAACGATTTTCTTGATGATCTTTCCGCCCGGACCTATAATATCCCTGATTTTATCCGGGTCGATAGTGATCTGGATAATCCTCGGGGCGTTAGGTGAGAGCTCAGGTCTGGGAGCCTGGAGCACATCGGTCATTTTTCCCAGAATATGCATCCTTCCATCATAAGCCTGGGCCAATGCCTGCTGAAACACATCCTGGGTTATGCCGGATATTTTTATATCCATCTGCAGGGCTGTAATCCCCTTTGATGTCCCGGCCACCTTGAAGTCCATATCGCCCAGGTGATCCTCATAGCCCTGGATGTCAGTCAGGACAGTAAAAACATTTTCTTCCGCGATTAAACCCATAGCTACTCCCGCCACCGGCGCCTTGATGGGAACACCAGCGTCCATTAAAGCCAGGCAGCCGCCGCACACACTGCCCATCGATGTGGAGCCGTTTGATTCCAAAGCATCCGATACCACCCGGATGGTGTAAGGAAAATCAAGTTCACCTGGGATTACCGGCAGCAGCGCTTTTTCAGCCAGGGCTCCGTGACCGATTTCACGCCTCCCGGCGCCCCTCATCGGTCTTGTTTCGCCAACACTGTAGGGCGGGAAATTATAGTGGTGGATAAATCTCTTTGATTCTTCCACTCCCAGGCCGTCCAGGATCTGTTCCTCTCTAATGGTGCCCAGGGTAGCCACGGAGAGGATCTGGGTATAACCGCGGGTAAAGAGTCCTGAACCATGCGGTCGCGGCAGCACGCCAACTTCAACCGTTATGGGGCGAACTTCAGTGATGGCACGGCCGTCGATACGGATCTTTTCGTTCGTCATTATTTTCCTGATTGTCTTTTTCTCTACCGCGTCTATTATTTTATTAATAGCGCTGGCTTCCTCGGGATATTCTTCCAGGAACCGCTGCAGCAGTTCCGCCTTTGTCTCGTCCAGGAATGTATCTCTATCCTGCTTAGACAGCTTTTCACTGATACACTTGTGGATCGCCTGGTCGAGCCTTTCCGTGGCGGCGCTGGTTACAGCTTTCAGCATAGCTTCTTCCGGCTCACTGATTTCCAGAACCATCTTTTCTTTGGCCAATCCCATCTGCAGGGCTTCTTCCCTGAACTTCTCGATAAAATCAACGATCTCAGCAACTATGCTGTGACCATATGCTATTGCTTCGAGCATAATATTTTCCGGGACTTCTTTTGCTCCTGCCTCGACCATCATGACAGCATCCCTGGTGCCTACTACCAACAGGTGTAAATCACTCTGCTGGGCCTGGGACAAAACCGGGTTAATTACAAATTCCCCGTCCACGCGGCCGACTATTACCCCTGCGATGGGTTGTTTAAGCGGAATCCTTGATATATGCAGAGCCGCGGACGCGCCAATCATGGCCGTTATATCCGGTGCATGGTCCTGGTCAACCGACATCACTGTTGAGATAACCTGGACGTCGTTGCGCAGTTCTTTGGGGAACAGCGGCCGAATCGGCCTGTCAATCAGCCTGCCGGAAAGAACAGCCTTTTCACTCGGACGTCCCTCCCGTTTAATGAAACCGCCAGGTATCTTCCCAACGGCGTAGAACCTCTCTTCATAATCCACGGTGAGAGGGAGAAAATCGATGCCCGCCCTGATATTTTTGGCCATAGTAGCAGTGGAAAGAACGGTGGTATCACCGTAACGCACAAATACCGCTCCGCCAGCCTGCCTGGCTATCCTGCCGGTCTCCAGTATCATAGGACGGCCGCCAATGACGAATTCTCTCTTTAAAATTGGTTTTTCTAACATATAGGCGCTATCCTCCTGTAGAATAAACAAGCGGGTATCACCCGCTTGTTTTATTATTTCCTTAAACCAAGTTTTTCAATCAATGAACGGTATCGATCAAAATGACGATCCCGCAGATAATTGAGCAAAGCCCTTCTCTGACCTACCATCATCAATAAACCACGCCGCGAATGGTGATCTCCCTTGTGGATTTTCAGGTGTTCAGTCAGGGTATTAATCCTTACTGTCAATATTGCCACCTGTACTTCCGGGGAACCCGTGTCGTTCTCATGTATTTTATGCTGTGAAATAACCTCTTGTTTCTTATCAGTGGTCAAGGCCATGCTGCTCACCTCCTTTTGTTTTAAAATCGCCGCATGCCAAGAAAACCGCTGGAGAACAAATCCCCTAGCCTGCGGTTCACCGAAAATTAAATTCCGGCAACTCCAGATATATTAACCCTCTAATTGTAGCATAATACAGTATTCATGTAAACGCCGCCTGCTGAAATATGTGTTGCCCAGGGCCTCTACTCCCCGGTTTTCGCGCATTCCAACCTGGCTTCATTAATATCCATTTCAATTTGTCTCACCAGGTCGGCAGCAGTCGCAAACTTTCTCTCACCTCTGAGCCGCCTGATAAAGCTGACCCTGATCTGCTTGCCATAGAGGTCATCACAAAAATCCAGCAGATGCACTTCAATGTTTCTTTTAGTGCCGTGGAATGTCGGTTTGCACCCGATGTTCGCCAGTCCGTGATATGTATCACCGTCATGACAAATTCTTGCCGAATAAACACCGTTTGGCGGCATCAGAAGATCTTCGTCGATCTCGAGATTGGCGGTGGGAAAGCCGAGTGTCCTGCCTCGCTGTTCTCCGGTCACAACCTCACCCTCTGTAAAAGGATAATATCCCAGAAATTTTGCGGCTTCAGCAACATCACCTTTAATGATCAGGCTCCTGATGTGTGTACTGCTGACAGTATGCCCTTCGAGCGTAACAGGCTGGATTACCTGCAGCTTAAAGTTATATCTGTGAGAAAGAGCTTCAAGCAGAGCCGGAGTACCCTGACCGCGATGCCCAAAGGTGTAATTGTAGCCCACGACGACACCCTTGGCCCCAATTTCTTCACTCAAAATGGTCTTCACAAAATCTTCCGGGGCGAGGCCTGCCAGTTTCAGATCAAAAGGTACCGTTAAAAGTATTTTCACACCCAACCTGGCAAATAATTTCTGTTTGTATTCCTGTGATAAAAGCTGGGGCGGGCAGCTGTCAGGTTTTAAAACAGCCAGCGGGTGAGGATGAAAAGTGAATACTGCCGGCGTTCCGTTTAACTCCTTCGCCATCGCTACAAGATCAAATATCAGTTTCTGGTGGCCGATATGAACACCATCAAAGTTGCCAAGGCCAATCACAATGTTTTCATGTTTGCACTTAAGGCTTTGCCAGCTGTGATAGATGTGCAATGTGCATACCTCCTAAATTACCTTGGCAGTACACAAACAGGTTTAAAAATCACCCGTTCAACGTCCTGTGGATCAAATGACGTTTCCGCTACAGCCAGGAAGCCTTCCGGCCCAACCAGGCGAACCCGGTCTCCCTCATGCAAATCCAAGGGCAGCTGTTCCACGCCGGGCAAATAAAGTTTTGCACCCGACAGCACTGCCGGGACAGCTCCGCTTTTAACAAACACAGCAGGCAGCTCACTTAGAGCCTGATCTATGCTGATAACCTTTTCCATCAAGGTATTATTCACATTAAGGTACACCAGTTCCTCCAGGGTAAGCGCATCAGATATTTTATAAGGCCCAACCCCGGTTCTCACCAGAAAGGACATCAGCGCTCCGCAGCCCAGCCTGTCACCTATATCGAGACAAAGAGTCCGCACATAAGTGCCTTTCGAACAGGTCAGCTGCAGCAGTGCCCGCGGATGAGGCGTACCCCAGCCACAGCCGCTGATAAATTCCAGGTATTTTATGTCAGCAATCCGGCCGGGACGATCAACGGTCAGCCCCGCCCTGGCCAGTTTGTAAAGTTTCTTTCCGTTAATTTTTATTGCCGATGTCATCGGCGGCACCTGGGTTATTACCCCGCGAAAATATGTCAGCACCGAACGCACTTCGTCTTCACTCAAAGTGGATGCGTCATTCTCGCCTGTTATCTCACCGAAGGTGTCGCCCGAAAGGGTGGTCAGGCCAAAGGTTATTTCAGCCCTGTATTCCTTATCTTCATTAATGAGATAACCAGCCAGCCTTGTTGCGCCTCCCAGGCAGATCAGCAATACCCCCGCGGCGCCCGGATCGAGTGTTCCGGTATGCCCTGCTTTTTTTATACCCAGAGTCCGGCGAACAAAATTAACTACATCATGAGAAGACATGCCGGGTGGCTTCAGGATATTGATAAATCCATTCACTGGTTAATTCCTCTAACTGCCTGCAGAGCCGCTGTAATAACTTTCTCCTTTATTTCATTGAAATCGCCTTGTATCAAACAACCGGCGGCGTGCGGATGTCCTCCCCCGCCAAAGGGTGTTGCCAGCCTGTTTACGTCTACAAAATCTTTTGAGCGGAAGCTGATTTTATAACTGCCTTCTTTAATTTCACGAAAAAGCATTCCCACCTGGACTCCTCTAATCGATTTTGCATAATTAACCAGGCCCTCTGTGTGCTCGTCCGTCGCATTGGAATCTCGGAGCATTTCACTCGTAACTGTCATCCAACAGACTTTTCCGCAGGGACTGGTAGTCAGTGTGGACAATGCTGAGCCCAGCAGAAAAAAAACTTCTTTTGGTCTTTCCTCGTAGATGAGGGTATTGACCTTTGCGGCCGGCACACCAATCTCCATCAATTTTGCAACCCGGCGGAGGGTCTCAGGCGATGTGTTGTCATATTGAAATGAACCTGTGTCTGTGACAATGGCTGTATAGAGGCATAGGGCAATGTCCAGCGTGATTTCCAGTCCCATTTCATGGATCAGGTCGTATATGATTTCTCCTACTGCAGAAGCCGCAGGATCTATATAATTGTACTTGCCAAAAGATACAGAGCTTATGTGATGGTCCAGGTTGATCACAACCAGATCGCTGTGTAACAATTCCTTAAAACCATCACCCAGTCTGTCAGGCACAGAGCAGTCCACAACAACAAGCGTGTCAAATTTGCCTTCCGGCGGCAGGCCAGCCTGGTATTTTTCCAGGCGCGGCAAAAAACCATATATTACTGGCGCCTGGTCTGCGCCGGCCATTGTCACCTTCTTGCCCATCGTTTCCAGGATTATTCCCATTGCCAGTACAGAGCCCAGGGAATCGCCGTCAGGCATCACATGACCACAGATCAGCACACGTTCAGCACGAGCCAAAGCCGCTGCTATTTCTGTCAAACTATTCATCTTGACCGCCGCCTTTTTCCTTGACCTCTTCAATTAATGCCAGTATTTTTGTACCGTGACTTATTGAATGATCAAGCTTAAAGGTTATTTCCGGAGTATAACGCAGGCGGATCCTTCTGCCCAGTTCCCCCCGGATAAAACCATGGGCCTTTTGCAGCGCCTCAATAGATGCTTTCTGCTGTTCCGGTTCGCCAAAAACACTGGCGTAAACAGCAGCGTAACGCAGATCTTTTGAAACCTCAACAGACGTGATTGAAACAAATCCTATCCTGGGATCTTTCAGCTCATCCCTTAACAAATCTGAAATTTCTTTTTTAATTGCTTCAGCCAGTCTTTCGGGACGGAAGGACATTCCCAGCACCTCTCATTATAGTCTTAAGTCAAAAAGACATCAGACATCAGGACAGTTGACGTTTGATAGTTTCAATACTGAAAGCTTCAATAACGTCCCCTTCCTGTATTTCATTGTATTTTTCTATGGCCAGGCCGCACTCGTAGCCCTGCACGACTTCTCTGGCATCATCTTTAAAGCGCTTCAGTGATTCAAGTTTCCCTTCGTGGACAACAATACCGTCACGTACCACTCTGACACCGGCATCTCTTTCGATTTTCCCCTCAACGACATAGCAGCCGGCAATCGTGCCAATCTTGGAAGCTTTAAAGACCTTGCGTATTTCAGCCCGGCCGAGCATAACCTCGCGGTACTCAGGTTCAAGCAGACCGCTCATGGCCGCCTTCACGTCTTCAATCGCATCATAGATCACCCGGTAAAGGCGTATATCTACTTTTTCAGCTTCCGCTGCCTTTCTGGCATTTACATCAGGACGCACGTTGAAACCAATGATAATTGCGTTGGAGGCAGATGCGAACATGACATCCGTTTCTCGTATGGCGCCTACACCGCCATGAATAATATTAACTTTAACTTCACCTGTGTTTAACCTTACCAGGGCCTGGCGCAGAGCCTCTACCGAACCCTGGACATCAGCCTTGACAATGATCCCAAGTTCCTTGATCTGACCTTCCTGAATATGTTTAAAAAGATCTTCCAAAGAAACCTTGGTGGTGGTCTTCATTTCTTCATCGCGCCTCCTGGTTTGTCTCCTGGAGGCAATGCTTTTTGCCAGTTTTTCATCTTCTGTGACAATGAAGATGTCGCCGGCGGCAGGGACCTCGGAAAATCCGATCACTTCAACCGGTGTTGACGGTCCCGCTTTTTTAATGCGGCGGCCCTTATCATCCATCATCGCCCTCACCCGGCCGACTGCTGATCCGGCAATAATGGTATCGCCGATATTCAGAGTTCCGTTCTGCACCAGGACTGAGGCAACAGGGCCGCGGCCTTTATCCAGTTCGGCTTCAATAACCGTACCCCTGGCAGACCGGTTTACATTGGCTTTCAATTCGCCCATTTCCGCGACCAGCAGGATCATCTCCAGAAGTTCTTTGATCCCCTGCTTGTTCACAGCGGAAACATTTACACAAATTGTTTCGCCGCCCCACTCCTCAGACACCAGACCGTGTTCTGTCAGTTCCTGTTTAACCTTATCAGGGTTTGCGCCTGGTTTGTCAATTTTATTTATGGCAACGATAATGGGAACCTTGGCATCCTTGGCATGGTTGATCGCTTCCACTGTCTGCGGCATAACACCATCATCCGCCGCAACCACCAGTATGGCTATATCCGTTACCTGGGCGCCGCGTGCCCGCATCGCTGTAAAGGCCTCGTGGCCCGGTGTATCAATGAAAGTTATTTTTTTGCCGTTGTGCTCGACCTGGTATGCTCCTATATGCTGCGTAATACCGCCTGCTTCAGTTGCGATCACGTTTGTTTCCCGGATGGCATCCAACAGTGAAGTCTTACCGTGGTCAACGTGTCCCATTACTGTTACAACGCTTGGCCTGGACTGCAGCAGTTCCGCGCTGTCCTCCGGTTCCTGCATCAGTACCGCTTCCAGATCCACAGGCAGTTTAATCTCAACTTCATAGCCGAACTCGTTGGCCAGGATAGTTGCTGTATCGGTATCGATTTCCTGGTTAATTGTAGCCAGAACACCCAATTGCATCAATTTTTTAATCAGTTCGGCCGGGTTTTTATGGACCTTTAATGAAAGCTCCTGCACAGTCACAGATTCGCCAAGTACAACCGGTTTTTTTTCGATTTCTTTTATTGGCCTTTGCACCTGTTCCTGTGTCCTGGACGCCCCTTTTTTACGGTGGGTACCCGTGCGAAGCCTTGCTTCGGCTTGATCAGCGCTTAAACTCCTCTTTTCAAAGCGGTTCCTTGGTTCAGGCTTTTTAAAAGGTGGTTTTGGCTGTTTGGGTTTCTCTGCTGTTTTTGCTTTGTCAAGCGGCGGGCGGCCCTTGTCGTCCACTCTTGGCGGCTGCGGACGCACCCCCTGCTGCGCACCACTGGGTCTCACACCCTGGCCGGCATCAGTGCGAACAGGCCGATCCATCGGCCTGGCAAACTGAGTGCCACCGGGCCGCGGTGCGCCGCCAGGACGTGGAGCACCCACACCCCGCTGTGGCGGCCTTGCCCCCGGGGCAGCCGGTCCGGCTCCCGTTCTTAAAGGGGCGCCCTGCCTCTGGTCGGCAGGCCTGTCATAGCTCCTGGCAGGTCCTGTTGACGGCGACCTGCTGTCAGCCGGCCTGGCTGGGCCGCGATCCTGTACCGGCCTTGCCTGTTGGGGCCTGTCAAACTGCGGCTGGTCCGGACGCGAAGCATCCCTTTGGTATTGCGTTTTGTCCTGCTGCCCTTCACCGCTGGGTTTTAAAACCTGCTCGCTTCTGGGCGGGCTTTGGGGCCTTGCCATCCCAGCCGGTTGTTTTGGCCTTTCCTGAAAGCGCCTGTCCGGCGGACGGGAGGGTACACGGTCAACGGTGCTGCTGCCGCGTCGGTAGTCAGGCCTCTGCACATCATCGCCTGGAGCTGTTTTTTGAGCAGCCTGAGGCTTTCTCATTTCAACCTGCTGCTCCTGCGGTAGTGCAGACTTAACAGGCTGATCTGCTGTCTTTTTCTGTCCGGCAGCCTCAACCTTTTCTGTCTTAATTTCATCTTTTTTGTAAATCTTGAGCAGTCCCCCGATATCACTGTCCTCTAAGGTACTCATGTGAGATTTGACAGTAACACCCATTTCGTTTAATTTATTGATAATTTCTTTACTTTCTATGTTAAGTTCTTTGGCCAGTTCATGTACACGTTTTTTTACCATTCAAACACCTCCAGATATTAGTTATTCAATATTTGACATCTCCCCTTCCAGGATGGCTCCAAAACTCCCAAAGCGAGATAAATGTCAGCCATTTTTTACCAGCCCCCTCTTTAAATCTTCCACCAACTCCTGGCTGATTGTACGCTGCAGCGCTTTATCCAGACGCTTGCCCTTCAGCGCCTTGGCAAGACACTCCAGCCCCGGGCAGATATAGGCGCCGCGGCCGGATTTCTTGCCTGTGGGGTCCAGTTCTATCACATCATCAGGAGTGCGGACCACCCTGATTAATTGTTTTTTAGGTTTCATCTCCTGACATCCAACGCACATACGCTGTGGTATTTTTTTTATTTTTGGCACCAGACTTCGCCCCTAATCGTATTCATTTTCAAAAAGCTCACTGTATTCATCCGGATAAATCTCTCTCATCTGGGATTCACTCTTGATATCTATTTTCCAGCCGGTGAGTTTTGCCGCCAGCCGGGCATTTTGACCTTCTTTTCCAATTGCGAGTGAGAGTTGGTAATCCGGGACGATTACCCTGGCCACTTTTTCTTCTTCCCATATTTCCACTGCCACTACTTTTGCCGGGCTTAATGAACTGGCCACAAACTTGGATGGATCTGTATTCCATTTAATAATATCGATCTTTTCACCGTTCAGTTCGCTTACTATACTCTGGACCCTCATCCCCTTAGGCCCGACACAGGCGCCCACCGGATCTACGTTATCGTCTTTGGAATAAACCGCAATCTTCGAACGGGCGCCGGCTTCTCTGGCAACACCCTTAAGCTCGATAACGCCTTCAAGCAGTTCGGGGACCTCCATCTCAAAGAGACGTTTCAACAGGCCGGGGTGAGTGCGGGAAACCAGGATCTGAGGCCCCTTTGTGGTTTTTCGTACTTCTATAATATATACCTTGATCCTGCTGCCCTGCCTGTAATCCTCACCCGGCATTTGCTCAGAAGGCGCCAGAATCGCTTCTGTTTTGCCCAGTTCAATGTAGACGTTTTTTTGCTCAATACGCTGGACAACACCTGTAACGATATCGCCTTCACGGTTTGCAAACTCCTCAAAAATGATGTTTCTTTCAGCTTCCCGGATGCGCTGGACAACTACCTGCTTGGCAGTCTGGGCAGCAATCCGGCCAAAGTTCCTGGGTGTAACTTCTGTTTCAACGATATCGTCCAGTTCATATTTAACATCTATCTTGTGTGCATCTTCCAGCGTTATTTCCTGTCGCTGATCTTCCACCTGTTCTTTGACAATTTGTTGGGTAAATACCTTGAAATCCCCGGTTTCGCGATCTATATGGACCCGGGCGTTTTGCAGTGACCCGAAGTTTCTCTTGTAGGCAGACAATAAGGCCGCTTCAATGGCTTCCAGCAACACATCAACCGTAATGCCCTTCTCTTTTTCCAGATCTTTAAGAGCTTCCAAAAAATCGGTGTTCATGTTTTCTCCTCCCCGAACTCTTAAAATTCCACTTTCAGCCTTGCAGACGCAACCTGCCTGAAAGGGATGCTGAGTTCTTTCCCGTCTGAATCAATAACTATATCATCACCGTGCGCTGCCATGATCCGTCCTGTTATTTTCTTTTTACCGTCAAACGGGACAAATGTAGTAATTACAGCCAGTTCACCGGTAAAGCGTTCATAATCGGATAACTTTTTCAAGGGCCTTTCGATCCCCGGAGATGAAACCTCCAGGTGATAAGACTGAAGGATGGGATCCTTCTCATCCAACAACCTGTCGATTTTCTGTGAAAGCTGTCCACAGTCTTCAAGATCAATGCCGCCTGGTTTATCAATATATATTCGCAGGTACCAGCTGCCGCCTTCTCTGACAAACTCTACATCGACCAGTTCCAAACCTGATTCCTGAACGCAGGGAGTGATTATTTCCTCAACCAGTTCAACAATCTTTGTTTTGGACATCATAGTACCCCCTAAGGCTGACAGGCATTTATCTGCTGGCATTCTGCCTGTTTACGTCCATGATAAGACGAAAGAGTGGGCGCAACCCACTCCTTACAGAGGAAAATCTATCTTGCCGAAAACCATAAGTAGTATATCACAGAAGAATATTGTTGACAAGTGCAAATATGGCTTAATACCAGTGTTTAAGCCCTGTGCTCCACCCTGTAGACACCGGGCAGTGTTGTAATATAATGCAGGATTTCGATCATCTTAGTATCAGAAGGCATTTTCATATATATCTCAAGCAGTACTTTACCTTCTTCATGCATTTTGCTGACTTCAATCTTCTTCACTTCGCCCACCTCCTCTTCAAGGTAAGACCTGATCACCTTAACCTGCTGCGGCTGGTCTGAAACGACAATGCTGAGAAGATCAAGCCGTCCTTTGCCGCGGATAATGTCTTCGAATGTACCCAACAGCACCAGGGTAAATAAAACCAGCAGGGTGCCAAAGGCGGCCGGCAGGTAATATCCGGCGCCGCAGGCCAGGCCGACCGAAGCAACCACCCATAAGCTGGCGGCGGTTGTGAGGCCGCGGATCAGCAGGCCTTCACGCATGATAGCGCCGGCGCCCAGAAAACCTATGCCGCTTACCACCTGGGCGGCGATCCTGGCGGCATCACCTTTGAACTGGTAGTGCATGCCCTCTGATACTATCATGCAGACAGCGGCGCCAACTGCGACCAATATGTGTGTTCGGAAGCCTGCTGAGTATGTACGGTAGCCAACCAGCAGTCTTTCTCGTTCCAGTCCGATAAAACCGCCGAGGACTACAGACATAACCAGTCTTGCAATGACCTCACCCTCGTTTAACATGAGCATCTCAGCACCTCCAAAGCCAGAGGCTTCTTAAAATATATCATCCTGTGCGGCCAGGTATTCGGGCATTTATTCTGGTAATAATTTAATCCCGATCATCTTATTCCTGAGGGAATAGCTGCATCGTCCTCCACTGCCTGCGCCATCAGTGCGATGGCATCACAGGCCGCGTTTGGCCTGCCATGTGCGGCTGCGGCGCGCGCCATCTTTTCGATTCTGGCAGGCTCTTCAAGACAGGTCTTTATGACGGAGGACAGGTTTGACGCGTTAACCCTGACGCCAGCGCCTGCCGCTGTCATAAACTCTGTATTCCTTTCCTCCTGGCCGGGCAGAGGATCGACGATAAACATCGGCAGTCCCAGGGCCATAGCCTCGGCGCAGGCCAGGCCGCCGGCTTTCCCCACCATTAAATCCGAAGCGGCCATCAACTGAGGAATGTTATCAACAAAACCATAAATCTTTACCGTGCATGACATACCCTGGGCCAGTTTTTCCAGCTTCTCCTGCAATGCGGCATTAGCGCCGGCAACACAGAGCAGCTGGTATTTGCCGCTGCCCAGTATTTCAAGCAGGGTGTCAAGCGGACCCATGCCCAACCCACCGCCCATAAGCAGGATGACCGGCAGGTCTACAGCGAGCCCCATCTGTTCCCGCAGCTGTTTTTTATCATACTTGACAAAAAATTCGGTATGTATGGGTATACCCGTGGCATGTACGCGTCTGGGCTCTATCCCAAAGTCCAAACACTGTTGTATCAAATCCTCGGAACCGATGATGTAGGTATCTACTTCAGGAAATATGTAAAAAGAATGGACGTCATAATCGGTAATTATCGCAAAAACAGGTCCCCGGAAAACTCCTTTTTTCTTCAGGTGTGATACTATGCCCAGAGGGAAGGCATGGGTACACACTATTATCTCGGGCTTAAAATCATTTATATATTCCACCAGCCGGGGTGCGGCTATAATGTTCAGGATATGGCTGAAACCATTTTTGCCTTTCCCTGATAAATTCTGCCCATGTTCCGCCTGGTGGTAAAGAAATCCATACAGCAGCGGTGATTTCTTTAACATTTCCATGTAGGCGCCAAGTACAACTTTACCCAGAAAGGGGCTTGCATAACGGAAGGTGTCGAGGATCCTGACCTCTGCCCCCGGGTATAGTGATCCCGCTGCTTTCTTAAGCGCTTCTGCCGTGCGCATGTGACCGGCCCCTACTGCCACTGATAATATAAGAACCTTATTCAGTCCCAAATCCAGATAACCTCTCTCACGATAACCTATTCGGTTCCATCCAATGCAGAAGCAAGGGGACGTTCTTTTTGCTTCCATCTGAAGGGGGAAGCAAAGGGACGTTCTTTTTGCTTCCATCTGGAAGCAGGGAGACGGTTCTCCTGCTCCCATCTGACATTATTGTCATCCTTAGCCGCTACTGTCATCCTGAGCGCAGCGAAGGTTCTCATAACAAGATTCTTCACTGCGTTCAGAATGACAGCGACCTTTTATTCTGGGACATATCCTGGTTTAGGATGTATCCCCGTTCTTCTGTCTGATACCGTTTAACGATAAAACCACGCCAAGAGAACCGTCCCCCTGGCCGTTTTATCCGACCATGTGCGGCTAAAGCCGCACCTACAGTACACCTATAAGTCTTTGAGCAGTTCCAGCACCGCGCTTTCCAGTTTTTCTTCAGGAATCATGGTTGTTTCACCGGTCCTGCGCACCCGTACTTCAATTTGTCTCTCGGTCAGGGCTTTTGCCCCTACGGTAATACGCAGCGGACAGCCGATCAAATCGGCATCCTTAAACTTGACACCCGCCCGCTCAGCCCGATCGTCGAGGATTGTCTCCACACCGGCTGCTGCCAGCCGTGTATATATATCTTCAGCCAGCGCGGTTTGACCGGCGTCTTTGGTGTTGACCGGTATAACCACCGCGTGGAAGGGTGCAATAGCCGCCGGCCAGATGATTCCATCCTGGTCGTTGTTCTGCTCGATCGAGGCAGCCATAGTCCTGGTCACACCAATACCGTAGCAGCCCATGATCACCGGTTTGACCTTGCCTCCTTCATCCAGGAAAGTGGCCCCCAGCAGCTTGCTGTATTTAATCCCGAGTTTAAAAATCTGGCCGACCTCAATACCCCTTGCCTCCTGCAGTTTATGACCGCAGCGGGGGCATGGCTCACCGGCTTCTACCATCCTGACGTCAGTTAAAATATCTATAGAAAAATCACGGCCGGGATTGACATTTATAAAGTGAAAATTATCCTTGTTGGCACCCGCGGCAGCATTAATAATCGAGGCAACCTCCAGGTCAGCGATAATTTTAACACCCTTCAGGCCAACCGGCCCGGAGTAGCCCCTGGCTGCACCGGTCACTTTTCTGATCGTCTCTTCTCCGGCCAGGTCCACCCGCAGGCAGCCCAATGTATTCAGCAGTTTGATTTCGTTGACCTCACGGTCACCCCTGACGAGTACGGCTACTGCTTCCGCTTCCGTTTCATACAAAAGCGTTTTTATTATAGCCTGTGCCGATATGCCAAGGAATTGGGATACCTCTTCGATCGTGCGGCAGTCCGGTGTTTCTGCTTCAGATATGTCTTTTAAATTACCTCTTGCCTTTTCCGGCGGGCAAACCTGTGCTGCCCTCTCGACATTGGCCGCATAATCACATGTTCCTGACTCGCAGTACAGAACTGAGGCTTCACCGGATTCAGCCAGCACCATAAACTCATGCGTCTCGCTGCCGCCGATGGCGCCTGAATCAGCTTCCACCGGACGAAAGCGCAGACCGCAGCGCTGAAATACCCTGGTGTAAGCATCATGCATTTTCAGATAGCTTATCTGCAGGCCTTCTTCATCACGGTCAAATGAATAAAGGTCTTTCATAATGAATTCCCGGCCGCGCATCAGGCCAAAACGGGGACGCCTTTCATCCCTGTACTTGTTCTGGATCTGGTACAGCAAAAGCGGCAGCTGTTTATATGAATTGACTTCCCCGCGCACCAGGGTGGTAATTATCTCCTCGTGCGTCGGGCCAAGAGCAAAATCACGGTCATGCCTGTCTTTCAGGCGGAACAGTTCCGGGCCGTATACATCCCAGCGTCCTGACTCCTGCCACAGTTCCGCCGGCTGGAGTATGGGCATCAACAATTCCTGGCCGCCCTGGCGATCCATTTCCTCGCGAATAATCTGCTCTATCTTCTTAATCACAATAACGGCCAGCGGCAGGTAATTATAAACCCCTGCCGCCACTCTCCGGATAAAGCCCGCTCGCAGTAATAGCCTGTGGCTTACTACTTCCGCATCAGCCGGCGCTTCTCTAAGGGTTGGCGCTAATAGTGCTGTCGCCCGCATCTGACTCCTCCTAAACTATAATGTTTCAATTTCTCTTAACAGCTCCTCCACCAAGCTGTCTTCCGGTACCTTGCGGATTATTTCGCCTTTACGAAAAATGAGGCCGAAACCCTTTCCCCCGGCGATACCGACATCAGCACCCCGGGCTTCACCTGGTCCGTTTACCACGCAGCCCATAATGGCTACTTTCAGCGGCTTGTCCAAACCCTGAAGCTTCTCCTCCACTTCTCCGGCAATCCTGATCAGATCAATTTCCGTGCGCCCGCAGGTCGGGCAGGAAATGATCTCCACCCCTCTGCTGCGCAGTCCCAGGGTCTTTAGTATATCAAAACCCACTCTTACTTCATGGCTGGGGTGTCCGGTCAGGGAAACCCGGATAGTGTCACCTATTCCTTCAGCTAAAAGTATCCCGATGCCGACGGCTGATTTAACTGTCCCTGCGCGCAGCGTCCCGGATTCAGTTACGCCGACGTGCAAGGGGTAATCAACCTTTTCGGCCATCAGGCGGTAGGCTTCGAGCATCAGCGGCACATGAGAAGCTTTCATGGATATTTTAATATCTGTAAAGTTTAAATCTTCGAGAATATTTATATGGCGCATGGCGCTTTCAACCATAGCCGCAGGAGTTACTCCGCCAAACTCAGACAGCAGCTCTTTTTCCAGGGATCCGGCATTTACGCCGATGCGGATCGGGATGCCATGTCCCTGGGCAGCCCTGACAACTTCTTCTACCTTGATCCTGCTGCCAATATTGCCGGGATTGATCCTCAGGCCCTCCACTCCGGCCTTTATTGCTTCCAGCGCCAGGCGGTGGTCAAAGTGGATGTCTGCGACAAGCGGGATGCTGATCCCTTTCAATATGGCAGGCAGGGCAGCAGCAGCCTCAAGGTCCGGCACCGCCGCGCGGATGATCTCACAGCCGCCTTCCGCCAGCTGGTTGATCTGCTCAGCAGTTGACACCGGATCCCTGGTGTCTGTTTTGGTCATGGACTGCACGCTGATCGGGGCACCGCCGCCAACCTGAACATTGCCGACAAATACAGTCTTTGTCTTTCGTCTATTCATTCTATCACCTGAATTATTCCACATAGAATATCTGCAGGATGTCATTATATGTTATGATCAGCATCAATAGTATCAGCAGGGCGAAGCCAACGAGGTGGATGAAATTTTCCTTGACGGGATCAACCGGACGTCTTCTGATTTTCTCCCAGACCAGAAAGAGAATGCGGCTGCCGTCTAAGGCCGGGATGGGGAAAAGATTAAACAAGCCCAGGTTCAGGCTCAAAATAGCTGCCAGTTTCAGCAGCATTATAAACCCAAGCTGCGCCGCAACGCCAATTTCATTTACAATCCGCACCGGACCGCCCAGTTCAGCTGGCACCTGTCCGAAGATCATTTTGGATAAAAACTCCATGATTACAACCGTAAATGTAACCGTCCACTGTACGCCCAGCGAGATCGACTGCAGCAGGCCGACCTTGACATATTCCTCTGCCGGGTAAATCCCAATTTTCCCAAGCCCGTCTTGATCCCTGATAGTCTTCATTTCAATCAGCAGTTCCGAATCGCCCCTGATCACCAGCAATGAAATGTCTTTTTCAGGCCGCTCGTTAATAAGTTTTGCCATGTCATTCCATTTGTCCACTGCTATGCCATCAACAGCCGTAATCTTATCACCGGCGGTGAGGCCGGCAATTTCCGCAGGATAACCCGGGTTAACATCCCCGATACCAGTCCCGCTGGAAGGAACAGGCTGGCCTTGATAGGCAAATATCACAGCAAAAAGCAGTGCAGCCAGAAAGAAATTCATCAGCGGACCTGCAAAGATCACAGCAATCCTCTGCCAGACCGGTTTTTTGTTAAAACCCCGCTCAATATCTTTTTCATCCGTCTCTTCGTTCGGGTCCATCCCGGCCATGTTGACAAACCCGCCAAGCGGGACCAGGCGCAGGTTATATGTTGTTTCGCCACCGGTGGCGGTTAATAATTTTGGCCCGAAGCCAAGACTAAACTCATTTACCTTGATCCCAACTATTTTCGCCACAACAAAATGCCCGAATTCGTGGAATATTATCAGCAGGCCAAAAACAAAAACCGAAGCTATAAATGTTAACATTTCAACACCCCAAAAATCACTTTTTAAATCAGATTTTTTATGATTTGATCAGCCATTTCCCTCGCCTGAAGGTCGGCTTCCATTATTTCTTCCAAGTCTGGCGCCGTAACTGTTTTATGTGCCATCATAGCGCTCTCTGCGACAACAGGGATATCTCTAAAAGACAGCGCCCCGCTCAAAAAAGCATCCACAGCCACCTCGTTGGCAGCGTTCAAAACTGCAGGCATGGTGCCGCCTGTCCGCCCAGCCTCATAGGCGAGGCGCAGTGCAGGAAATTTTACATGATCAGGCGCTGCGAAAGTCAAACCCGATAAATCAGCCAGCTTAAGCCTCGGGGCCGGCCCGCTTACGCGCTCCGGGTAGGTCATTGCATATTGTATGGGCAGGCGCATGTCAGGTGCCCCCATTTGGGCGATTATTGAGCCGTCCCTGTATTCAACAGCCGAATGGATGATACTCTGCGGATGAACCACCACTTCTATCTGCGAGTAATCCACCCCGAACAGCCATTTTGCTTCTATTACTTCCAGCCCTTTATTCATCAAGGTCGCTGAATCGACAGTCACCTTCCTGCCCATGTTCCAGTTGGGATGACGCAGGGCCATCTCCACGGTCACGTTTTCCAATTCCTTCGCGCTGAGTTCCCGGAAAGGGCCGCCCGAAGCTGTGAGGATGATTTTTTCAACGTCGCCTGAATTATTCCCGGTCAGGCACTGCCAGACAGCCGAATGCTCACTGTCTACCGGATATATGCTGGTTTGCTGTTGAGCTGACAAGGCGGTAACCAGCTGCCCGGCGGCCACCATCGTTTCCTTGTTGGCCAGAGCAATGTTTTTACCGGCTTTCAGGGCTGCGACGGTAGGGTAAATACCAAGCGTACCTGTAACAGCAACCACTACCAGATCGGCCTCGCCCATTGAGGCCAGCGCC
Source organism: uncultured Eubacteriales bacterium (assembly GCA_964397525.1). GTDB lineage: Bacteria > Bacillota > Desulfotomaculia > Desulfotomaculales > Pelotomaculaceae > Syntrophopropionicum. Next base: position 11,921 of record CAYNIY010000004.1, on the reverse strand, counting down.
TCCATCCCTTCCCTGCCGCAGCCGAGCTCCGGTGTTTTCACCGGGCCCATTTCTCTTCTCAGCAGTGCCAGCTCGCTCTGCCCGGAAAGCACGGCAGCCTGCGGTTGGAACTCTTTGATCTGGTCAGCCAGGAGACGCCAATTTTTCCCCGCTGCCAAGCCTGTTACTTTGAATCTTTCGCGCAGTGACCGGATGACATCTAAGGTCTGCCGCCCGATGGAACCGGTACAACCCAGAATAACAATATTTTTCATATTATACTCCAATTAACTATAAAACTGTGACATTCATGGGGACATATCCTGATTTAGGTTATGTCCCTTTTCCTTGTCTGTTATCAATTAACGACAGAATTAACACCTGTGGACAAGGTACCTGTCCCTCCTGTCCACCTTGTGGACAAGGTACCTGTCCCTCTTGTCCCCT
>CAYNIY010000004.1:0-11395 GCA_964397525.1 uncultured Eubacteriales bacterium | reverse complement strand
GCTTTGTAAAAAGACTGGATGGCGATTAATAAAATCGGACCTATTACCAAACCTGGCAGACCCAGTGCCCACAGGCCGGTATACATGGAGACCAGGGTCGCCAGCGGGTGCAGTCCCAGGTTGCCCGATACGATTTTGGTTTCCAGGATCTGTCTTGCCACGATAACCACTACGTACAGCACTGCCAGTTTCACCCCGAAGGCTGTCGCGCCGGTGGCAAAAGACCACACAATCCAGGGCAGGTATATGGTTGCCGGTCCCAAAACCGGGATCATGTCAAATGCCCCAATCAACATTCCCATTGACAGCGCGTAATCCGCGCCGATGATATACAGACCTGCGACGCTTAAACAAGTTGATATGAAAATCAGGATGGCCTGCGCCTTTACATATGATATGAAGGCCGCTGCAACTTCTCTCGCTGCTGTTATGATTTTTTCGCCCCAGGGGGCGGGAATCAGCTTGATAATAAAATCGATAATCAGCTGTTTGTCGCGGGCAATGAAAAATGATGACAGGAGGATTACCACCAGCATTACAAATGTGCCGGGGAGCATTGAAATAAATGACAGCAGTGAGTTGGCCACCATACTGGCCATCCCCTGCAGGCTTGAGACGAGGTTGTTTATGTTTTGCTCCAGAGATGTTGTAACGGCGGGCGGCAGAGTTATATAAAAGGCCGTTATCTTATCAGTCATGACCAGAATATAATTTCTTATTTCAACAGCTAACCCGGGCAGTGATAATGAAAGCTGGATCAATTCAGAAACAAGCCGGATAATAACTACTGTCAGGACGACGGCAATGCTGCCGAAAACAAGCGCCATAGCTGCTAAGACGGCAAAACCCCTCGGCATTTTTGCTCGCTTCTGAAGAAACTTAATTACCGGCTCCATAAACAGTCCAATAATTAAAGCGATGATGAAAGGCAGAAGCATCGGGAGGAGATATTTAAATGCTGCTATGACCGCCAGCACTGCGCAGGCAGCATAAATGATCAGCAATAATGGTCTCGGCATCAGCATATCACCTCAAATTTGTATAAACAGGATAACAAAATAATATACCAGCGGCGTAGTAAAAAGCGTACTGTCTATCCGGTCCAGGATACCGCCATGCCCCGGTATCAGGTCGCTGGAATCTTTTATTCCGGCTTGCCTCTTAAAAGCAGATTCCAGTAAATCTCCTACCTGGGCTGCTGCTCCCACCGACAAGCTCAGCAGCAACAGTTTTGGCAGGGGCAGGAAATCATAGATCAATGAAAATACAAAGCCTACCAGGATGCTCCCGGCAAAACCGCCCAGGGAGCCCTCCAATGTTTTTTTAGGACTCAGCGCCGGGGCCAGCCTTCTTCTGCCGAATGCCATGCCGGTAAAATAAGCTGCCGTATCACATGCCCATGTGGCGGCAAGTGTAAAGATCAGCCAGATCCAACCGTCAGGCAGCATCCTCAACAGGTAGAAATAATTCAGCAGCCCCACGTATAATGTTCCCATCAGGGTACCGGCGCTGTCAAGCATTGTATAACGCGGGTATAACACTACCATAGCAAGCAGGTGCATAATTAAGATAATTGTAATAGATGGGCCGGGGTAACCGTCTTGATAGAGATAGACGCCGGCGGTCAGGATTAACCCCCCCGCCACAGCCAGCCAAAGGGAGGGGTTGATGCCCAATTTCAGCAGCATGATATTCATTTCTTTAAGACCCAGGACTATGACTATTCCGGTCAGCAGTATTAAGGGAATATCCCCATACCATACAGCAATAACCACCAGGGGGATGCCGACAAGGGCACTTAAAATCCTTTGCACAAGCAAACTATTCACCAGCCTGTCAGGTTGTTCTGCCGTTCTTCTTTAAACCGCCGTAGCGCCTTTCCCGGCTCTGGTAATCGATTATCGCTTTTACCAGGTGGATGCGGCGAAAATCAGGCCACATCACAGGGGTATGCCAGAACTCAGTATATGCCAGCTGCCAAAGCAGAAAGTTGCTGATCCTGAAATCGCCGGAAGGCCTGATCAACAGGTCCGGGTCAGGCTGACCGGAGGTATAAAGGTGCTCTGATATCACATTGCTGTCAATCTGTTGTGCAGATAATTCGCCGGTTTTAACTTTTGCGGCAATTTCCCGGACAGCCTCGATTATTTCAGTGCGCCCGCCGTAATTCAGTGCCAGGTTCAGGATCAGGCCCTCGTTCTTACTGCTGCGTTCCACAGCCATCTGAAGGGCTTTTACGGCGCTCACCGGTAACTCCTCCAGCTTGCCAATCGGATTTACCCTGACCCCTTCATCGCACAGCTCATCGATTTCCTTGTGCAGGTATTCTACCAGCAAGTCCATTAATATATTAATTTCTTCCTGGGGCCGTTTCCAGTTTTCAGTCGAAAAGGCATAAACAGTTAACACCTTTATTTTAAGCTCAGAACAGGCCCTGACAATGTCTCGCAGGGACTCCACTCCGGCCTTGTGCCCGAAATACCTCGGCAGGCCGCGGCTGTTCGCCCACCGCCCGTTGCCGTCCATGATAATTGCGACATGTTTGGGCACTCTGTTCAGATCTATTTTCCCCAGTAATATTTCCAGATCTGCCCCGTCTTGTTCTTTCGTTTCTTTCTGACGCCATAGGCGGACTATCCTTCTGATCATTATATTAACCACCCCTGGTTCTTCAAAAAGTTACGAATGCCACCCTGAGGCTATATAAACAACCCCCTCAGGTGTGAGGGGGTTTAATAACTACTCTTCAATGATTGCTCCTGTAGGACAAGCATCAACACAGGCTCCGCACTCCGCACATTTATCCTGATCGATAACATAGATGTCGCCTTCAGAAATTGCTTCGCTCGGGCATGCATCCATGCAGGTACCACAAGCCACGCATTCATCAGTAATCTTATATGCCAAATTATCCACCTCCTCTCCCTATATCTTCAAACACTACAGTTACCACCCCTTTATTTTTCGAGACCTTGGTAAAGCGTACAACCCTGGGCTTTTCTTCATCTATTGCTTTAACAGGTCGGGCGATCGCTATTTCAACATTATATCCTGACGCTTTGCATATATTCAAGGCTTTGTCCAGCGGGTAGCCAATTATATCCGGCAGCTCATCCATATTTAAACCTGCATTATCTCCTGTTCTTTAGTGGACAATATAGCATCGATGTCTTTAATCATCCTGTCAGTTAACTTCTGCACATCATCCTGGTTTCGTTTCAGGTCGTCTTCGGAAATTTTCCCGTCTTTTTGCGCTGCTTTCAGCTGATCATTGGTAATCCGGCGGACATTGCGCACCGCCACCCGGCCTTCCTCAGCTTTTTTCTTAATCACCTTCATCAGGTCAATACGTCTTTCCTGGGTTAACTGCGGTATGGCCAGCCTGATTACCGTGCCGTCACCGGCGGGTGTTATGCCAAGATCCGACTTCATGATCGCACGCTCAATCTCAGGCATGGAACCCTTGTCCCACGGTTGAATTACCAGAAGCCTGGCTTCAGGCACAGTAATATTGGCGAGCTGGTTCACCGGTGTCGGCGTACCGTAGTAATTTACCGTGATCTTGTCAAGCAGTGCCGGTGTAGCTCTGCCGGCGCGCATTGAAGCAAATTCCTTCTTGACCACTTCAATGGTTTTTTTCATGTTGCTCTCAGCTTCATTAATAATCTCTTTTACCAAGCGTCTCCCCTCCGATGTATGTACCAATTTTCTCCCCGAATACTGCTCTCTTGATATTGCCATCCACATTCAAATCAAAAACAATCAGCGGGATTTTATTATCCATACACAGCGAGGCCGCGGTGGAATCCATGATCCCCAGCCCCCGGTTAAGCATTTCAATATATGACAGCTCATCAAACTTTTTCGCATCGGGATTTTTCATTGGATCGGAGTCATAGACACCGTCTACCCTTTTGGCCATTAATATTACCTGGGCCTCAATTTCTGCCGCCCGCAGCGCTGCGGTAGTATCGGTTGAGAAATATGGATTGCCGGTGCCCCCGGCAAAAATGACCACCCGGCCTTTTTCCATGTGCCTGATGGCGCGCCGCCTGATATACGGCTCCGCGACCTCTTTCATTTCTATAGCTGTCTGTGTCCTGGTATGCACTCCCTGCTTCTGCAGGGCGTCATGCAGGGCCAGTGAGTTCATAATTGTGGCCAGCATCCCCATATAGTCTGCTGTAGCCCTGTCCATTCCTTTGGCGCTGCCGGCAACCCCGCGCCAGATGTTTCCCCCGCCGACCACTATGGCCAGCTCAACCCCGTGAGAGACGACATCCTTGATTTGCCTGGCAATATTATTTACCACATCGGGATCTATGCCGAAACCAAGTGATCCGGCCAGAGCCTCCCCACTCAATTTCAAAACAATACGGTTGTATTTCGGAGCAACCATGTTAGGCAATTACCTCCAGTCTCCCCAAAATAAATTCTACAACCCGGGCAAAACTCCTTTTGTAAAATTATATTTTGCACACATCTCTGGTAATTGCTTCAACATCGGCGGCAATATCTGTTTGCTTCTTCTCGATGCCTTCGCCCAGTTCATACCTGACAAAACGCCTGATGCTGATGTTTTCTCCGATTTTTGCTATTTTTTCCGTCAGCAGCTGCTGCACAGTTAAATTCGTGTCTTTAACAAAGGGCTGTTCCAACAGACAGACGTCTTTATAATATTTCTCAATGCGGCCTTCAACCATTTTATCCGCTATGTTTGCAGGTTTGCCCTCGTTGATCGCCTGCGCGCGCAGTATTTCTTTTTCCTTTTCCACCATTTCCGCGGGCACTTCTTCCCTGCTTACATACTCCGGTTTGGCTGCTGCAATCTGCATGGCAATGTCCCTGGCCAGGCCTTTGAATTCATCGGTCAATGCCACAAAGTCGGTTTCGCAGTTTACTTCAACCAGGACACCTAATTTTCCGACACCGTGTATATAAGATTCAATAAGTCCTTCGGCGGCTATTCTGCCGGCTTTTTTTGCCGCTGCAGCCAAGCCCTTTTCTCTCAGGTAAACCACTGCTTTTTCCATGTCACCGCCCGTTTCGGTCAGCGCTTTTTTGCAGTCCATCATTCCGGCGCCGGTGCGCTCACGCAGTTCTTTTACAAGACTTGCAGATATAGACATTTAGTAAAATCCCCCTTATTACAAATTAAGCCTGTATGTGATATTATAACCATATTTATTCAAGATATGTCCATAAAACTTGTGTTAATCAAAAATATTATCTGAATAAGCTGCTGATAGTAATAGGCAGAAAAAAGGCAGGGGTTACTCGCTTGAAAAGCCCCCGCCGTTGTTCGTGATTATTCAGTAATTTGCTCTCCCTGTTTCCCCTCCAGAACAGCTTCTGCCATCTTGCTGGTCAGCAGGCGAACAGCTCTTATTGCATCATCGTTTCCTGGTATCACGTAATCTATTTCGTCGGGGTCGCAATTTGTATCAACGATAGCTACGATGGGGATGCCAAGTTTTCTTGCTTCTGCAATAGCGATCCTTTCTTTACGGGGATCGATTACAAACAGTGCTCCCGGCAGGCGCCTCATTTCTTTTATGCCGCCCAAGAACTTCTGCAGTTTTTCTTTTTCATGCATCAACTCAGCCACTTCTTTTTTGGGTAGAACCTCCATGATGCCGTTGGTTTCCATCTTCTCTAATTCCTGAAGCCGGTCAATCCGGCGCCTGATCGTCATAAAATTAGTCAGCATGCCGCCCAGCCAGCGCTGGTTGACAAAAAACATGCTGCAGCGTTCAGCTTCTTCCCTGACCGCTTCCTGAGCCTGTTTTTTTGTGCCGACAAAAAGGATGTTTTCCCCGTCCAGAGAAAGCTGTTTGACAAAATTATAAGCTTCCTCTACCTTTTTTACTGTCTTTTGCAAATCGATGATATAGATGCCATTGCGATCTGTAAAGATAAAGGGGGCCATTTTAGGATTCCAGCGGCGGGTTTGATGTCCGAAATGGACTCCTGCTTCCAGGAGCTGTTTCATTGAAATTACAGCCACTTTTACTACACCTCCTCCCCCTGCGGTTTTGATCCTCCGTTACTCTCATCTCCTGCAGGACCCCAGTGGGGCACCACTGCAAAAATCCAGTAACGTGCGTATTTAACACCAATTGGTATTTTACCACATAGAAAATCCCGGTGCAAGCCGGGGTTTTAAAAAAAGCAAATTAAAGTAGTGAAACAAACCTCGCTCCGGAGAAACATTTAATAATTTTAGTGCTGTTTAAGCTTTTCCAGTTCTTCCGTCAGGCGGTCATTAAGCACTCTGATATATGTGCCTTTCATGCCAAGAGACTTGGACTCAATTACGCCGGCGCTTTCAAATTTACGCAGGGCGTTGACGATAACCGAGCGGGTGATGCCCACACGATCCGCTATTTTACTGGCCACCAGCAGGCCTTCTTCTCCTTCGAGCTGCTCAAAGATATGCCGCACCGCATCCAGTTCTGAATACGAAAGGGTGCCCAGGGCTACCTGCACCGCCGCCAGCTTGCGGGCGTCTTCTTCGATCTTTCCGGTCCGGGCCCTGAGAATTTCCATGCCGACTACGGTAGCGCCGTATTCTGCGAGGATCAGGTCCTCGTCACTGAAATAATTGTCAAACCTGCCCAGGATTAAAGTGCCGAGTCTTGAACCGGCGCCAACAATCGGAATAATCGTGGTTATTTTATTATTATAGATGCACTGCTTTTCTGTAAACACACAGGCATTGTTTGCCTGGCAAAAATTGGCGTGGGTCCTGACAATGCTCATCAGGTTTTCGTTGTAGTCCTCAGGGAAACCGCCGGAGCCTTCGACTATGTCCTTCATAATATCGCAGGTCCAGCCTTTTAAATATGAATAACCCAAAACCTTACCATCCCGGTCGAGAATATAGATGCTGGCTCCAATATTTTCGCTTAAAACATCAGCTACTTCATTAAAATCCACAGTAGTGGTTCCTGCGGATTTCTGAAGAATCTTATTGATGTCCCGAGTCTTCTCCAGTAATACTCTCATCCTGCCCCTTCTTCCCTCTACAAAATATACCGGCTTAAATCCTGGTTCTTAACCAGTTCACCCAATTTACCAATGACATAATCCCGGTCAATGTCTATCTCTTTATTTGTCAGTTCAGGCGCTTCAAAAGATATGTCTTCCAGCAATTTTTCAAGTATGGTGTGCAGGCGCCGGGCACCTATGTTCTCCGTTTGTTCATTAACAGTATAGGCGATTTCAGCAATTTCTACAAGAGAATTTTGCGAAAATTTAACCTTAACACCTTCTGCGGCAAGCAATTCAGTGTATTGCTTAATAATAGCGTTTCTGGGTTCGGTCAAAATTTGCTGAAAATTCTCACGGGTGAGACTTTCCAGTTCGACACGGATCGGGAAGCGTCCCTGAAGCTCGGGAATCAGGTCTGAAGGTTTGGCCGTATGGAAAGCTCCAGCGGCAATGAACAGCACATGGTCTGTTTTGGCAGGACCGTATTTGGTCATGACGGTGGAACCTTCAACAATGGGCAGGATATCACGCTGTACACCGCCCCTGGACACATCAGGCCCATAACCTTCCCGTCCCGCGATCTTGTCTATTTCATCAAGAAAAACGATGCCGTCTTCTTCAGCGCGCTTGATTGCCGCCGTGGTCACTTCGTCCATATCGATCAGCTTTGCTGCCTCCTGCTGGATGAGGATCTTACGGCCTTCACCGACCGTAACTTTACGCCTGCGTTTTTTCTTGGGCATAAATCCGCCCATCATATCCTGAATATTGGCGCCCATTTCTTCCATACCGGCCCCTGTAAAAATATCCAGCATCGGAGGTTTGTTATCCTCAACTTCTATTTCCAGGTACTCGTTTTCCAATTCGCCTTTTGCCAGCTTTTCGGTCAGGATCTCACGTTCAAAATATATCCGCTTATACATTTGATCCTGCGGCTTATCGGTTTTTTCAGCCGGTTTATTGGCCCCGAAGAGCAGTTCCAGCGGATTGCGGGCAGGTGTGTCCTGAACCGGGTAAGGCGCCAGCAGCTCCACAATTCTTTCATTGGCCAGCCTCTCTGCCCGGTCCTTGACCATAGCCATCTTTTCCTGTTTCACCATGCGGATGGCGGTTTCTACCAGGTCCCTGACGATGCTTTCCACATCCCGGCCCACGTAGCCGACTTCAGTGAACTTTGTGGCTTCAACCTTGATAAATGGCGCTTTGACCAGCTTGGCCAGCCGGCGGGCGATCTCAGTCTTGCCCACCCCGGTGGGGCCGATCATGAGGATGTTTTTGGGGATCACCTCGTCCCTGAAATCATCAGGCAGCAATTTGCGGCGGTAGCGGTTGCGCAATGCTACTGCCACTGCTTTTTTCGCCTGCCGCTGACCGACAATATATTTATCAAGTTCTTCGACTATCTGGCGTGGTGTTAAGTCTTTCACTTGCTTGTCCTCCAAATTATAATTCTTCTACTATAATGTTATCGTTCGTAAATATACATATATCAGCGGCTATCGCCATCGCTTCGCGAACAATTTCACCCGCTCCCATTGACGTGTGTTTAACCAGCGCCCGCGCCGCAGCCATCGCATACATCCCCCCGGAGCCGATGGCAGCCACCCCGTCATCCGGCTCGATCACTTCACCGCTGCCGGATATAATCAGCAGGTCTTCGTTATTGGCGACAATCAGAAGCGCTTCCAGCCTCCTCAGCACCCTGTCGGTGCGCCAGTCCTTGGCCAGTTCAACCGCGGCACGCTGCAGGTTGCCGTGGAATTCCTCCAGCTTGCCCTCGAATTTCTCAAAAAGAGTAAAGGCATCGGCTACTGAGCCGGCAAACCCGGCGACCACCTTATCTTTATACAGGCGCCTGAGCTTTTTGGCGCTTTTTTTGATGATCGTATTCTGGGCAAAGGTGACCTGGCCGTCTCCGGCGATGGCGACCTTTCCGTCTCTTTTTACAGCGACAATAGTAGTGGCGTGGAACATATTATTCTCCCTTCGCAAAACATTAATGCGTCCTCGTCATATTTTTTGATCAGGTATCCTCTTCCTCGGCCCGCGGGTGGGCTTTGCGGTACACTTGTTTCAGCCTTTCACCGGTTATATGTGTGTATATTTGCGTACTGGACAGCCGGGTGTGCCCCAGCAGTTCCTGTACCGAGCGCAGATCTGCGCCCGCGTTTAAAAGATGCGTGGCAAAAGAATGGCGCAGGGTATGAGGACTGATCTTTCTTTCAAGGTTAATCTTCTCTGCGTATTTATTTAAGATTTTGCGGGAGCCGCGCGCAGAGAGCCGATCACCCCAGCGATTGAGAAAAACCGCGTTGTTGATCTTTTTTTCAGCAGCGTTGGCCAGGATTCTCGGGCGCGCGTCAGCCAGGTATTGCCGCAGGGCCTTAACAGCCTGCGACCCCAGGGGAACCAGCCTTTCTTTGGCTCTTTTGCCCATCACCCTGACGTACCCGGCGCCAAGATCCAGGTCCCACAGGTCCAGCGTAACCAGCTCGCTAATCCTTAGCCCGCCGCCGTACAATAACTCCAAAAGGGCCCTGTCACGGATGCCGAGCGGGTGTTTTAAGTCCGGCGCCTCTACCAGAATTTGGGCCTCCCCTTCATACAAAAAGCGGGGTAAACGCTTTTCCAGCTTGGGGCTCATCACCCTGGCCAAAAAATTTTCCTGGATCACTTTCTCCCTTAACAGATAACGGTAAAATGATCGCCATGCCGCCAGCCGCCTGGCTGCAGTGGTCCGCGCCAGCCCCTGACTGCGCAAGTGGGCCAGGTAGTGGCGAAACACCTGGTGATCGATATCACCAGGCATAATATCGCTGTCTTCTTTTTTCAGGACAGCAGAAAAAAAGTCAAGTCCGTTGAAAAGGTCTTTCTGGTAGCTCTCTATCGTTTTCGGTGAAGCGTTCTTTTCCACCTTGAGAAATATTAAAAAATTATCGATATGGCTGTAGATTTTATATCACCAACGTTCAACCTGGCCGTCCTCTTACAAAGACTTTATAGAGACAGACAGCACTCAAGTGAGTTCAGGGCTGTGGCTGCGATTGTTCGACAGCGTTCTTTCTTGTCCCGAATCCTTGCAGCGGAGGGCGGCAGAAGGCCATAATTTATATTCATCGGTTGAAAATGAGCCGGATCGGCCGTGGTAATATAATGGGCGAGAGCACCGTGGGCTGTATCCCGGGGGAAAACAACAGGATCTTTTCCCTGCGCGATCAAGGCAGCGTTAATGCCCGCCACCAGCCCGGAAGATGCTGACTCAACATAACCCTCCACCCCTGTGATCTGTCCGGCAAAAAAGAGAGTTGGCCTGTTTTTGCATTGATACGTCGGTTCCAAAAGTACCGGGGAGTTAATATAGGTGTTCCTGTGCATCACCCCGTACCGCACAAACTCGGCATCCTCCAGACCGGGGATCAACCGGAATACCTTTCGCTGCTCCTCCCATTTCAAGCTGGTTTGAAAACCAACCAGGTTGTACAGCGAGCCCTCTTTGTTTTCCTGCCTCAGCTGCACGACCGCGTAAAACCGCTGGCCGCTGGCCGGATCAGTCAGCCCCACAGGCTTCATGGGTCCATAACGCAGCGTGTCCCTGCCGCGTGAGGCCAGTGCTTCTACCGGCATGCACCCTTCAAAGTGCACTTCCCGCTCGAATTCTTTTTGAGGAGCCTTTTCACTCTGCACCAGCGCATCATAAAAGACGTCGTATTCTTCCCTGCTCATGGGGCAGTTCAGGTAATCGCTGTCACCTTTTCCATAGCGTGAAGAGCGGAAAACCTTATCCATGTTAATTGAATCCGCTGTGACAATGGGCGCCACCGCGTCATAAAAATAAAGGTATTCGTTTCCGGTATACCGGCGGATGGCCTTTGCCAGGGCATCCGAGGTCAGCGGTCCGGTAGCCAGTATTACCAAGCCTTCTTCGGGTATTTCGCCTGCCTCCTGCCTGATAATTTCAACCAGGGGATGCGCTGAAAGTCTTTCGGTAACCCGTTGGGCGAATAAATTTCTGTCAACGGCAAGGGCGCCGCCTGCAGGCACCCTGGTTTCATCGGCACAGTGCATGATCAGTGAATCCAGGCGCCTCATTTCTTCTTTCAGCAGGCCTACCGCGTTTTCCAGCGCGGCAGCTCTCAGGGAGTTGCTGCAAACCAGTTCGGCGAAGTCGCCGCTGCGATGCGCAGGCGTTAGTTTTGCAGGCCGCATTTCGTAAAGCCTGACCTTAACACCCCTTTTTGCTGCCTGCCAGGCAGCCTCGGCGCCAGCCAGCCCGGCGCCAATTATAGTAACTGTCATGTCGGCTGGCTCATCTGCTTTTATATCTGCGGGGTTATCTTTGAAGTATATTATTTGTCTGGACCTGCCTTCCATTTCAGTCGTCGGTCGTCAGACATCGGACGTT
>CAYNIY010000003.1:0-87880 GCA_964397525.1 uncultured Eubacteriales bacterium | reverse complement strand
TTGAGGGGCTAGTTCTGTAAAAGGAGTGCGGGTTCAAGTCCCGCCCACCGCACCAAAATCTTATTTAGAAAGAGCTGTAGGAATTATTCTACGGCCCTTTTTCTTTTTTATACCTTATTCCTATGGATATACTAATATAAACACTGTGGTAGAATTATATCAGAAACATACTAAACATAATTCTAAACCGGATTCTAACATTATCATATTAGCGAACCTTTGCAAACAACATCCCGGCTGGAGATAGATATGCAAAAGCAGGAACTAAAACAAGGTATTAAAGACTCTGTCCCCATTATTTTAGGCTATTTGCCGCTGGGGTTTGCCTTCGGGGTGCTGGCAAATAATGTGGGCATGTCAATTATACAGGCTACAATGATGTCGGTTCTGTGTTTTACTGGAGCCGGGCAGTACATCGCCCTCGGGATCATGCAGGCAGGAGGGGCAGTCTTCACCATTATCCTGGCAAATATTTTGGTGAATTTAAGATATTTATTATTTTCCACATCGTTGGTGCCCTACCTCAAGGGGCGAGTTCCAACTGTGGTTGGAAGCCTCCTATCCTATGGATTAACCGATGAAACATATGCGGTAGCGACGAACCGCTATCAGAATCATCTGCCCACCGCTTCCTATATAGCCGGCCTTAATCTAAGCTCACATCTCGGCTGGATCGCCAGCACACTGTTGGGAGCCATAGTAGGTAATTATATTGGCGATACAGATCGCTTGGGCCTGAATTTTACTCTGCCGGCAATGTATACCTGTCTTTTGGTCTTTATGATCAAACGCAAATCAGATGTTTTTGTGGCCCTGTCTTCAGCGCTGCTGTGTCTGGCAATCGGCCATCTTGTGCCGGCAACTATGGGAAATTTGTTTAATATCATTATTGCAACTATTGTTGCAGCCAGTCTGGGGATGTTAATCAATGAGCGAAACTAGTATTTGGATCATGATCGCCGGTGTTTCACTGGTATCAATCCTGCCCCGTATCCTGCCCGTGGCATTGTTTTCCCGCTATGAATTTCCTGAACCATTAAAAAGGTGGTTATCTTTTATAGCCCCGGCAGTTTTAGGAGCTTTAGCGGCTTTGAGTGTATTGGCGCCGGAGGGATATATTGATATCAGCTTCCATAACAGGTATATCTGGGTCTTTATCCCCACGCTGCTGGTCGCCATTAAGACCAGAAGCCTTTTCTATAGCTTGCTGTTTGGTATTGTAACTATGGCGCTAATGTATAATTTTATATGAGTCACGGGTAACGTTCTGTTACGGGTTTAATGACCCGCTCGCTTATACTCCTTGTTAAGTCCGGCCCAGGTGGTCGACTTAATTCTCACAAGTCGAGCAGACTTTTTTTCATGGACGTGAAGGCTTTTTTTATTATAATGTATATATAAGGATGCAAAGAGGCATATTTATCTAAAAAATCAGTATCAGGTGGTTTTGCCATGCCAGCTTACAATTATCAAATGGCCTATATCGGGAACCTGGCTAATTTGAAGGCGTCTCTTCTTATTTCCGACAGGATTACCTGCAGTGTATACGACAGTGAGGGATCAATGACCAGGAGATGCCGCAACGACAGCTTTTATAACCTGGTGATAAAACAGGATGTTGTGGACGGCGAACTCAAAATTGACCTGGCTTTTACCGAGACCGCGGATAACGGTTCATCGCGTTTTGCGCTGTCTCACGGCACTTTTAGAAATAAAGTGCGCGGCTTGTATTATGATAATCAGGAACTTGATAATTCCTGGGCCATTGATAAGTTCGAAGAAGAAGAACTTGAGCTTCTCTGGGGATTGACGACGACCGGCATACGCGCCGTCCCGAAGCAATTTCCGGTGTCTTTATTCGATAACCTGGAATTCTGCGAACTGCTAATCCTGTTTAATGGCGGTTACGCGGTCATTAAAGAAGGCCGGGATGCCCCGGATGACGCCAGCAAAAAAAAGATTGCCCATTTGCATGACGCGCTGACCCTGCTGACTGGCTGTTGATTGAAACAAAAAGATTAGTATTAGGAGTGGCTGTATATGTTTGCAACTGAAGCCAAAGGGCACCTTAAGATCCTTTTAGCTGATCCTGAAGTCCCCACTGTGATGCTATGGGGCCCTCCCGGAGTCGGGAAGTCCAGCATTGTTAAGCAGTTAGCGGCTGAAAGTGGCTGGGGTTTTCTCGACCTGCGGCTTTTGCTCCTAAACCCCATTGACCTGCGGGGCATTCCTTATCCGAACAGAGACACCCGGCAAGCCGACTGGCTGGCCCCTTCCTTCCTGCCCGATGTCGAGCGCGACGGCGAGGAAGGCGTGATCCTCTATGACGAGATCACCTCTGCCCCACGGGCTGTGCAGGCTGCCGCCTATCAGTTGATCCTGGACCGCCGCATCGGCGAATACATTCTGCCCGAAGGATGGCGCCAGGTGGCGGCAGGCAACCGGGCCCAGGACAAAGGTGTCACCAACCAAATGCCCGCGGCGCTGGCCAACAGGATGATCCACTTTGAAGTTACCTGCTCGCTGGAGGATTGGAAGCACTGGGCGATCCCCAACAGGATTGACCATAGAGTGATCAGCTTTTTAAACTTCAGGCCTGAACTGCTTTACCGTTTTCCCAACCAGGCTGCTGAGATCAAAGCTTTCCCCAGCCCGCGCAGCTGGGAGTTCGTCCACAAGATCCTTCCTTCATACGGGCAGGTGGACAAGGCTTTCCCGGCTATCTGCGGGGCAGTCGATGAAGGCCCTGCGACCGAATTCACCGCCTTCTGCCGGATGTTGGAGCTGATTCCCGACGCGGACGAGATCCTGGACGGCAGAATTATAGCTGTCCCGAATTCGCCGGATATGATATACGCCTGCATCGGGGCCCTAGTCAACAGCCTGTCCAAGAACAAGACCCCGGCCCGTTTGAGCAACTTTATTGCTTTTATATCCGAGCTGATGGTCGAGTACCAGGTACTGGCCATCAATGACGCTGTGAAAGCCAACCTCCGGAATGAACTGGTTATGCTGCCTGAATTCCGCGCTTGGCTGGCCAGCCAGGCGGATGTCCTGGTAGCAGCGGATTAGTATTTGGGAGGGGTGCCCGTGCCGGATTCTCATTATTTGATCAGCAAGGCCAGAGCCCAGATGCTCTTAAAGTATCCCTTCTTCGGCTCCCTGGCCCTCTTCCTGCAGCCCAAGGAGGACACGTCCACTTCGACCATGAGGACAGAGGATTTTAACCTCATTTATCACGATGATTTTGTCCAGAGCCTGGTCAAAACCGGCGGTATCTCCCGGTTGATGGGTGCCCTGGTTCATGAAGTAATGCACGCGGTCCTCCAGCACATCTGGCGGCGTGGACCCCGGGACAAGGATCTCTGGGACATGGCCTGTGACTATGTCGTGAATCATATCGTCAAGGAACAGGGGCTCCAGCTGCCGCCCGGCGTTTTCCTATCCGACCGTTTCAAAAACATGACGGCAGACGCCGTATACAATATCCTGCTGCAGGAACTGCCGCCTAAATCCCATGACGAGACAAGCAAGGAATCCCAGTCAGGGCAAAACGGGCCGGATAAATCCCAGCAGGATAAAAAGCATGACGGCAAGCTCCTGGACGACCATTCCAAGTGGGGCAAGAACAAGAGCGGACAGGACGAGTCCACCGACATCAACGCGGAAGCTGCGACCTGGAAGATGCGCGCCGCCCAGGCGGCCCAGGAAGCTCGGCAAAGAGGTTACCTGCCTGTTGGGATGATCCAGATCATCGAAAATATCCTGTACCCCAAACTTGACTGGAAGCAGGCCCTGGCTTCCTTTGTCCAGCCGACCCGGTCTGACTACACCTTCATCCCGCCAGACCGGCGTTTCGACTATGTATTCCTGCCGGAGTTCGGCAGTGAAGGTCTGGAAGAGGTCGTGGTGGCCATTGATACTTCCGGTTCGGTCTGGCGTTTTTACCAGCAGTTCATTTCGGAAATGGTCAATATTGTTTACTCCTACCCGGAGTTCAAGGGCTATATCGCCCACTGTGACATGGCTGTGCAGCTCTTCCAGGAGCTTGACCCTGACAATATCCCGATGCAGTTTAAGGGCAGCGGCGGGACAAACTTCAAGCCCTTATTCTGGGAAATCGAAAAACGCGGCATATCCCCGTCGGTGATGGTCTTTCTTACCGACGGAGATGCAGACTTGCCTAAGGACCCGCCCCCATACCCCGTGCTCTGGGTACTGACCGGAGAAAACAAGCCTGTTCCCCATTTCGGGTCTGTGGCATACATGTATTTAGAGTAGGCACCCGTCAAGCGTGACACCGTAAGCATTTTTTAAAGAGCCGTAGCTTTTATCCTGCAGCTCTTTTTTTCATAAGGTGATTCATTGAACGCACCTACAGGGGGCATAAACATGTTTACAATCTATAACCCCGCTGATCAAAAATGGCCGATCAAAGTGTGGCTGGAAAATGCAGGCTTGATCGAGGAGACCTGCCTGCAGCAGGCCAAGAACCTGGCCAATTTCCCTTTTGCTTACAAGTGGATTGCTTTGATGCCGGATACCCACTCCGGTTATGGCATGCCCATCGGCGGTGTAGTCGCCACTGAAAACGTGATCATTCCCAACGCCGTCGGGGTGGACATCGGCTGCGGCATGGTCTTCGTCCAGACCAATATCCCGGCGGAAACAATTATTTCAGTGGAAACACCCAGCGGTAAGCTCGCCCAGTCAATTATCGGTGATATCCTGCGCAACATCCCGACCGGATTCGAGCATCATAAAACCAGGCGGGAGTGCGCCTCCGTACAGAATTTTGCTAAAAAATTGACCGCAAAGCAGAAGACAGGCTTGGCGAGTGACCTTTTAAAGGAATTGGACGCCGCCTGCTTTCAGGTGGGCACCTTAGGCAGCGGCAACCATTTCATCGAGCTGCAGACTGACGAGCAGGGATACCTGGGCATCATGGTCCATTCCGGCTCGCGCAATATCGGCTACACCATCTGCCATTTCTTCAACAGGCTGGCTAAAGAGCTGAACAAAAACTATGCGACACCAGTCCCGCCGCAGTGGGACCTGGCTTATCTGGAGACTGACAGCGAAAGCGGCCGGGAATATATCACCTGGATGAACCTGGCCCTGGAATTTGCCAGGGAGAACCGGACGCAGATGATGGATGCAGTGATCGACACCGTGTGCAGGCAGACAGCCAAATACGCGGGCTTTGCCAATATTGAGTTGTCGGACCGGGTCAACTGCCATCACAACTATGCCGCCTATGAAGAGCACTACAGCAAAATGGTCTGGGTGCACCGCAAGGGGGCCATCCGGGCGGGCAAAGGTGAGCTGGGGATCATCCCCGGCGCGATGGGCATCAGTTCATACCTGGTCAGGGGAAAGGGCAATCCGGAAAGTTTCTGCTCCTGCTCCCACGGGGCCGGACGCCAGATGAGCCGCACAGAGGCCAAACAAAAGTTCAGCGTCCAGGATACCATTGCAGATCTAAAGTCGCTGGGAGTATTCCTGGGCAAGGTAAAAAAAAGCGATGTCGGTGAAGAATCGCGCTTTGCCTACAAAGACCTTGATTTTGTCATCACCAATGAGCTGGATTTAATTGAACCGCTGCGCAGGCTAAAAACCATAGCTGTGGTGAAAGGCTAGACTAAATTTCTTGCTGCTTTAAATGAAATCTAAATCTCAGAAATTCCAATATAATTATTATTAATAAATATTTAATCTTTTTTTAATTAGTTGGTAACCTGTTACATTTATGATGAAAAAGGCTAATTTAATATATGTGGAAATGGGAGGCTGATTATATGTACGTGGACAAGAACCTGAAAATAACTACACTTAAGGGTGAGTGCCCTTATTGCAGACAGAAGCGGATTAAAATTAAAGAAGCACGCTGGCAGCCTGAAAACGAAGCAGATGCACCCTGGTACTCAAAGTATATTTGCCTGGATTGCGGGGAGCATTTTATGTTGTTAGAAAAAGAATAAACCTCTGAAAGCATATTATCCTGTGAAATTCAAAAGAAGCGGTGAGGATTTCAATTTCCTGCCGCTTCTTTTTGTCTTCATCAATATCAATTAATCCAACAGCTTGATCAGCTCATCTATTTCACGCCGGATATTTGACTTGTCTTCCTGTGATATGTACTTTAGGAGGAAGCTGTTCTCTGTGGTTTTGCGAAATTCCCTGATACCGTTCAGCAAGTGTTCATATTCTTTTTGTTTGGTTTCAGAATCTGTCCTGATTTCCTGCAGCACCGCCTCCCTGAGTGCACTGACTGACAGCTTGTCCTGGAATGCTTTATCGGCCCACTGCTGCTGTTTTTCAGGGTCTTTCAGCTGCAACAGGACCTTGCCGTGACCCTGTTTGATACTGCCGTTAACCAGCATGGTCTGGATGAAGGGCGGCAGCTTCAGCAGCCTAAGGGTATTGGCGATGTTGGGCTGAGGTCTGCCCAGCTTTGCCGCTAGCTCTTCCTGGGTAAGGCCCTCCTCTTCCAGGATCTTTTTGTAGGCCAGAGCTTCCTCTATGGGATTGAGGTTTTCCCTTTGCAGGTTTTCAATCAGCTGCAGTGCCAGTTTGGAGTCACTGTCTTCAAAAACAATGGCTCGGATCGCTTTCACCTCTGCCAGCCTGGCCGCCTCAAAACGCCTGTGGCCGACTAAGAGCGTGTATGTTTCATCGCCATTATCACTGACAATCACAGGCTGTAAAAGCCCCACATTGATGATCGACTGTGCCAGTCCCTTAAGCGCATCCTTGTTAAAATCTTGCCTGACATTATCCTGGGTTATAATTTTCTCTAAAGGAATGTCCATATACACAACAAAATACCCCCTGGTTTATTCTACGTAGAATATATAACTTTCCTTAGAAAATTAATTGATCTAATATTTCAACAAATACTGCAGTTTCCCTTTCTGATAATCTCTATAATAAATAAAAAAGACTGCGCCTCCCATTTGCACATTTTAGGAGGCCAGATGAAGGAACTTAAAAAAGATTGTCAAATAAGTAGTAAGAGATTTTTAAATTTTTTGACATTGGAGGGAGATTATTTGTTGGTACACGATCTAATCCAAACAGGGACTGGAGACAAAATCGCCATATACGAAAAAGGTGCTTCGTACAGTTATGCCCAGCTGCAGGATAAGGTTGCCCGCTACCGCAGTTACCTGCAGGCCAAAGGAGTAAGGCCCCGCGATAATGTGGCCCTTTACGCAAAGAATTCCGCGGCATTCATTTTTAGTTATATGGCTATTGCCAGCCTGGGTGGGGTGGTCGTGCCCCTGAATACCATGCTCACTCCCCGGGAAATTGCCTTCATCCTCAAAGATGCGGAAGTCAAACACATCATCAGTGACAGAGATCTGAGTTTTGCAGATCAGTATGAGGAAGGTG
The DNA here is from genome assembly GCA_964397525.1 of uncultured Eubacteriales bacterium. Taxonomy (GTDB): domain Bacteria; phylum Bacillota; class Desulfotomaculia; order Desulfotomaculales; family Pelotomaculaceae; genus Syntrophopropionicum. The sequence continues at coordinate 80,485 of CAYNIY010000003.1, read as the reverse complement.
CTGTCCCTCCCGTAAAGCTGCTTATACCGGATATTGAGAAAGAGTTGAGTCAAGAAAGATTTCCCGAACCTCCTGCCGTAACCTTACAGAACTCGGATCCCTGTGTGATCCTTTACACCTCAGGCACTACCGGCCGCCCCAAAGGAGCGCTGCTTTCCCACCGTAACCTGGTGAGCAATGCAGAAGCATTTACGGCAGTAACGGAGTCCGGTCCTGATGACAATACATTAAGTGTGCTCCCGATGTTCCACAGCTTTGGCTGGACCTGCTGCATTGCTGCCTCTCTTTATAACGGAGCATCAGTTACCATCGTTGAGACTTTCGCACCGAAAGAGGTAATAGCCACCATTCGTGATCAAGGCATTACTATGGTGATGGGTGTTCCCGCAATGTACAACTTTTATACTTCGCTGGCCAAACCAGAAGACCTGGCAGGAGTGCGCCTTTTTGTCAGCGGCGGCGCCTCCCTGCCGCTGGAAATCATTGAAAGATTCTATGAAAAAACCAAAAAACATGTAATCGAAGGATACGGCCTTTCCGAGGCCTCCCCGGTTGTGTCTTTCAATCCGTTAAAGCTGACCAAGCCGGGATCTATTGGTTTGCCGGTCAAAGACAACAAAGTGAAGATCGTGGATGACAGCGGTAAGGAATTAGGCTGCCGGGAGATCGGCGAGCTACTGGTACAGGGGCCGAACGTGATGATCGGATATTATAATTTGCCGGCTGAAACCGCTGAAACACTCCGTAATGGCTGGCTGCACACCGGTGATTTGGCCTATTTGGATGAAGATGGCTATATCTTTATCGTTGATCGCAAAAAAGACATAGTGATCGTCAGCGGCCTTAACGTCTACCCGAGGGAAGTGGAGGAAATCCTTTACCAATACCCAGCCATAAAAGAGGCCGCGGCTATCGGTGTACCCGACAAGAGCCGCGGTGAATCGGTGCGGGCGTACGTGGTGCTCAAGGAAGACATGAAGCTGGACAAAAAAGAACTGAGGGCCTTTCTCAAAAAGAATCTGGCCAAGTTCAAACTGCCCCGTGAAATCATTGAGATTGAAGCGCTGCCTAAAAACGCCACAGGAAAGATATTGAAAAAGGAGCTTCGCAAATTGTAAAATAAAAACAAAAAGTCCCGCCACGAAGGCGGGAAAAACAAAGGGTGTAGGGGGTCTGTTAACTAATTCACTTGTTAATCATATCTAAGTCATATTATGATTTTATTATAAAAATGTTAAATAACTATTAATATTGCGGCACATATTTATCCACAGCTGTTGATAAGTAGCGTGCCGCATATGTTTTGCGATCTTAGATCAGCTGTCAAACTCGGCGATGATGAAGGTATGATCCGAGGGCCTTTCCATCTGCCTCGGAGCCTTGTCTATCCAAGCGCTGCGCGATTTGGCAGCCATAGGTGCACTAGCCCAGATATGGTCTACCCGCCATCCTAAATTGCGCTCAAAAAGCTTCGGTACTCGGTAATCCCAGAAGGTGTAATGTCCCCCATCTTTAACATGCAGGCGGAAGACGTCGACAAAGCCCCATTCCTTTACATACTGCAGTGCTTTGTGCTCTTCCGGGTGGTAGCCGATGCGACCGTATAGTTTTTTTGGGTCGTAAACATCTATCGGATCGGGCGCCACATTGAAATCACCCAGCCAGACCAGCTTGTCTTCCGGCTTGAAGCGGCTGTCAAAGTAATCTCTCATAGCTCTGATCCATTTCAGCTTGTAAAGGAAACTATCGCTCTTGGGATCGAATCCCTGCGGCACATACGTATTCACGATGGGGATCCCTCTGACGGTTGCCCCGATCAGGCGGGCTTCGCCCGGCTCTGCCCAGTCTCCTATGCCGTTTTGTACATTTTCCAGCGGATGCGTGCTGATAATGGCCACACCATTGTATGATTTTCGCCCGCAGAATGCCGTGTTGTAGCCTTTTTTATTGAATTCCGCCAGCGGAAAATCCTTATCCTCCACTTTTGTTTCCTGGAGACACAGCACGTCCACCTTTTCCCGGTCCAGCCAGTCAAGGATCAGGGGCAGGCGGGCACGGATTGAATTAGTATTGAAGCTCGCAGCTTTAAACATGGTTCTTCCCCACTTTCCGAATGCATTTTTCCTTATATATTCATACACCCAAAAACCTTTATGGCCAAGGCTTTTGGGTGTAAATTTAGTCTATTCTATTTCAGATAATATTGTCTAAGCATCTAAAACCATGATATTGTCGACGATCGGGTCGATAGTGCCCTGGATCGTGCACCTCTCTGCCTTGAGCATTCTGACATAGTCGATAATTTCGGCCGTTATTATTTCCCCCATACTGACCAGGGGAATGCCGGGCGGATAGACCATGACCATTTCCCCGGCGATTTCCCCGGCGCACTGTTCGAGAGGCACTGATCTTTTTTTGCTGAAGAAAGCATCCCTTGGCGGCATAACCACCTCCGGGCTGAACTGGATAGTCTCTATTTTCTTCACGACTTTTCTCTTGCCGTGGGCTGAGATATCTTTCAGGGCATCTAAGAAAGCCTGCAGGAATTCTTCCTTCTCTCCCAGGCTAATCACGGCCAAGATATTGTACATATCGGCCAGCTCGATCAAAATATTGAAATCCTTGGCCAGGATCTCCTCCACCTCGTACCCGGTTAACCCCAGTTTCTGCACGTTTACCAGAAGCTTTGTTTCATCGAAGCTGAACCTGCCGGACCTTTCAAAATAATTTTTGTCCGGGGCGAACAGCCCGTCGAGTTTATTGATTTCCGCCCTGGTCCGCTGCACCATATCCAGAATATCGTCCAGAATCTGCCTGCCCCTGGTGGCCAGCTGTTTCCGGGCGACGTCCAGAGAACAGAGCAGGATATATGATGGGCTGGATGTATAGGTCAAGTTGAGCACCTGCTTGATGTAATTGGGATTAATTTTGCTGCTGCCGACGAGCAGCGCTGAGCTCTGGGTCAGAGAGCCGCCAGTTTTGTGCAGGCTGGCAGCGCTCATATCAGCGCCTGCTGCCATGGCGGACATGGGAAAATAGGGATGGAAGCACATGTGGGTGCCGTGCGCTTCGTCCACCAGTACCGGGATGCATCTGCCGTGCGCCGTTTCCACAATTGCTTTCAGCTCCGTGGCCACTCCGTAATACGATGGATTAATGGCCATGACGGCTTTGGCACCTGTATTTTTTTCTATGGCCTGCCGCAGTCCTGCGGCAGTGATCCCTGTGACTATGCCCAGGTAGTCATCAATTTCCGGCTGAACATAGACCGGGTTGGCCCCACTCAGAATGAGCCCGTTAAAAACTGATTTATGGGCGTTCCTGGGCAGGATGATCTGGTCGCCGGGAGTACAGGTGCTCATGATCATGGCCTGCATGCCAGAGGTTGTCCCGTTGATTAAAAAATAAGCATGTTTTGCCCTCATTGAGTCGGCCAGCAGTTTTTCCGCCTCGGCGATAACTGCGACCGGATCCCAAAGCATGTCGATGCCTCTGGTCTCGTTCAAATCCATCTTGAGGACATTCTCGCCGACAAATTCCTTGTATTCCTCCAGCCCGTAACCATGCTTATGACCGGGGATCTGCAGGGGAATCGCATTCCTGGTGACATGATGTTTAACAGCGTCAAAAAGTGGTGTCCTGTTCTGGTTTAAGGTCATTTAATCACATCATTCTCCTAACCTTACTGCCGAGCAGCATTTATTTCCTGCATGTTTTCAGCTGATATCAGCACTACGATGGGTGTTTGCTGGTCGTCATTGCCGTGTGGATTGTCTTTGAGGTAACTTACCAGCGCCTCGCAGTCTACACCGTCTGTCGCGGCCAGGATATCCACCTTGCCGATATCATTAACATCCGTGATTACCGCGTCAACGCCGGTAGCCTGCTTGATCCTCTCCACAACTTTTTGCGTGTCCTTCGGGCCTAGTACGATATGCCGGTCGAAAGGCCACATAGTGCCGGCAAAGTCGTCTATCTGGGCCAGCTGTCTGCCGGCAACCCGGTAAAAATCACCCCTGCGTCCTACCAGACGGCCAAGGCCTGCAGCCGTCACTCCCAGCAGAAAGCGTGCTGTGCCAACCTCCTCCATCGCAACCTGGATGGAAGGCGGGGCAGCGAGGCTGCCCTCCTTGCCGGGAAAATGACACAGGATCTTGGCAATCACGCCGGGTTTGACACTGTCCGGCAGGATCGCCCGCCCTTGGCTGATGGCGACAACGCTTTCGGCAACTGCCACTATATCTCCCGGTGACGCAATCATACCCGTATATTTTTGCACCACGTCAACAATATCGTCATTTTCCGTAATGATATGGGTCCTGATCGGCAATCTGCCAGCAATCAATTTTTATCACCTTTTACATTCAGCCCTTCAGGGGCGAAATATTTTATCAAACCGTTAACAATTCCTTCCGCGGCCCTTTTCTGAATGGTCAGGCCGCGCAGGAAGACCTCTTCCACGATATTCGTTATGGTTACGACTTCTACTTCCACCGCCGGGATTCCTTTATCCATACCTGCCAGGTCAGGCTGCCCGGCGATTCCCCTGTCCCTGACCTTTAACTTCTTTATGATTTCTTCCTGTATGTACTGGGCGAGCTTCTCGCTCGTATTGTTCACCGGTGAGTAAAGCGTGGCTGCTCCTTCAACACCACTATCCGCGCTGGCGTTGGTGTGGATGCTGATATAAGCGTCAGTACCCGCCTGCAGGGCAAGTGCCGCCCTCTCCTGAAGGGAGATGTCCTCGTCATCGCTCCTGGTCAAAATCACCTGCGCTCCTGTTTTGCGCAAAAGTTTTTCGAGGTTTCGGGCTATCGGTACAACCACGTCCTTTTCCAGGAGGCTGACCGGCCCCTTGCCGCCGTGATCCCTGCCCCCGTGGCCGGGGTCTATGACTATTCTTTTGCCTGTTAATAAACTTCTGATGTACGAACGGTCCAGGTTTATCGCCAGCCGGAAAGGAAAGTCTTTATACAGCGCCAGGCTATAAGCAGCCGGATAATCAAGTGCCAAATCCACCCTGACGGTGTCTGTTCCTCCCTGCTTAATATTCATCTCACGCAGCAGGCCATCATTTACCTCCAGCACTCCCTCAGGCATGTTTACCTCAGCGCCGCTGCACTGTATCACAAGCCCGCCGTCAATTTCTTTCAGCTCATATTTAAAGGGCATAGTGGACTCCAGGACCACACGGGAGTACCATTCCCCTTTATCCCCGTCCACAACTTTTGACCACAGGTTGGTTATTCTGGGTTTACTACGCAAAGGCAAAAAGGCACCCTCCCCGCAAAATGCTTGGAACTGTGTTAATCTTTTTCAACATTTTTAAATTCTTTAAGCTAAGGGGTTTTCCTTCTTTTGAATTGTTATTGCAAAAAATAAAGGAAGGTCTGTGGAGCGTCACCCCGCAATTAGTCTCAGCCCAGGGGCTCTGTAAAATGAGTGATTTAAACCAGGACAAGTTCCCTGTCAGCAGGGCTCATCGCCAATAGTGCAGGCCAGGTGCTCGAGTTTTTCCCTGACCTGCTCCCTCCCCATCTGGTCAAGGAAGTAATCTTTGTTTATCCTACCGTCCACCAGCTCAATGACGCGGTCCGCTGTTGTTGCTATATTCCGGTCATGCGTTACCATAACCAGGTTGGTATTGTTTTCTTTAATGATCTCTTTTAGTAGTTCCATCACCATTTCACTGGACTTGCTGTCCAAATTTCCGGTAGGCTCATCGGCAAAAATTATTTTTGGCTGGTTGATTAGAGAGCGGGCAATGGCTACTCTCTGCTGCTGGCCCCCTGACATCTGGCTGGGATACTTGTCATTGTATTGCCTAATGCCGATTCTCTCCATTAAATACATGGCCCTATCGATAATTTCCTGTGACGGCTTGCCCTTCCCGATCCAGTGAGGGATCAAAATGTTTTCGAGTGCTGTAAACTCAGGCAGCAGATAATGAAACTGAAAAATAAAACCTATCTTCTGGTTTCTGTACAATGCCAGTTCATCCCTGTCCAACTCTGATATGTCCTGGCCGTCCAGGTATATTTTACCGCTCGTGGGTGACTCCAGGAGACCGATGATGTTTAAAAGGGTAGTTTTACCAGAACCGGAAGGTCCGATAAATGCGGTAAACTGGCCGCTCCGGATCGTCAGGTCAATATCAAAAAGCACCTGGACAACCACTGTATCGCCATAAAACTTGTTAATTTTATCCAGCACAATAATATCACCCATTGCGAATGACCTCCATCGGATTCAGCCCTGCCGCCCGGCGGGCAGGCACAAGGGCGGCCAAGGTCGCAGAAAACACTGCCAAGACAGCCGGCAGTAGGATGTTTGCCGCTGTCAGCGCTAGTTCAAAAGCGGGGCCACCGCTGCTCTTAGTCCCTATAACAAACAGGTTGGCCATACCAAGCCCCAGGAAAATACCCACCACAGCGCCTGAAATACCGATTGAAAAACCCTGAATGATAAAAATTCGGGCGGCGCTTTTATTGTTAGTGCCCATCGCCTTCAGGATGCCGAGCTGGCGTGATTTTTGGATTGCTGTAATTGCCAGAACACTGGAAATACCCAGAGTAATACTGAGGAGCACAAAAAACTGGATTACTCCGGATGAAGTACTCTGGGATTTCAGGGCACTGAGCAGCTCCGAGTTTTTTTCCTGCCAGGATTCCACCCTGACATCACTTAGGCTCTGCCTCAAGTTTTGGGCCAGGCTTTCGGCGGCAAAAACGTCCTGCACCTGCACCTCAATTGCGGAAATCCCGGTGATATCCAGGAAAGTGCGTGCCCTGTCCAGGGACATGACAACCATGTTGTTGGCTGCCGACGAACCCAGGTCAAAAATCCCCTGGACGAAAAAATAGTCACCGTTTCCTTTCTGGTTTCTTAAATAAAACTTGTCACCCACCAGGAGGCCGGTTTTTTCGGATGAAGCCACGCCGAGCAAGACGTTGTTACCACTCAGCTGCATAACGCCGGAGGTGATGTTATCATTGAACTTATAGATCTCATCAGCATCCGGCAGGGTTATCCCCTTGATTAAAACCGCAAAGGAAGATCCTCCTTTTTCAATGTAGCTGTTCCCGTTGGCCACAGGGGACACGGCGTTAAAACCTTTAACCCTGTCCAGGTAATCTTTGTATCGCTGCCAAGACAGTATTTCACTGCCCTCAACATTTAACGGCTGCCGGAAATCGCTAATAGTACCATTACCAATGCTTAGGGGCACCGGGGCGGAAAGAGGCGGCGAGACGGTGATATGCGGGGAAGAGCCAACTGTCTGCTGGATCAGGCTTTTCTGCAGTCCATCTATTAGGGAGATTAGGAATACCTGGACGGCAACGCCAATGGCTATGCCGAGGATAATCAAAACTGTCTGCGATTTCCCACTGACCAAAAACCTGTAGGCGGTCATAATTTCGTAAGTGTTAAATTTCATCAGCCGCAACCTCCCGGCCGGGCTGGAGCTTGACCTTGTTTAAATCACCTGCTGGTGACAGAATGACTGCCCCTTGCTCAAGGTTTTCAGCAATGATCCAGCGATCGCCGACCGTGCGGTATGTAAGCTGGTATTTTACAGCTCTTCCCTCCTGCCAGACCCAAGCAAATGCATCACTGCCGTTGAACTCAAGGAACTGCCTGGGGAGAGCAAGCACCTGTATGTTGGTCTCCGACAAAAGCTCGACGTCCGCTGCCATCCCATATTTTATATATGATTCGCTTCCTTTTATCTCCAGCCTTAATAGACATGTCCCCTTCTGTGCATCAACCTGGGGGGATATGTAGATAAGTACTGCTGCCAGCTTCTCCTGTGGGTAGGCATCCAGAGCCACCAGGGCATCCTGACCCTCTTTTAACAGCGGCAGTTCCTTCTGGTCGACCTCTGCTTCAACTACCCAGTTCTGCTGCCTCAAAATAGTGAGAAGCACTTCGCTGGCCGTAACCTGCTGCCCGGCAGAAAAATTAATTTTGCTCACTGTTCCCGTGAGCGGCGAAACAACTCTCTTGTCCGCCACTGCTTTCGTTGCGATACTCAACTGCGCCTCATAATATGATATCTGCGCATCTGTTTCCGCAGCGGCACTTCCCCCGGCAAGCGAGTCCCTTGTCAACAGATCCTGGTTGTACTGGGAAAGGGCAAGCTTGTAATTGTCGGTTGCTTTTTCATAATCCACAGCTGGAACAGCACCCTGTTCAAAAAGTGCTTTTTGGCGCTGCAGCTCCCTCTCCGCTTCGCCAAGCTTGATCTTATCCTGGATCAGCACTTCCTCCTGCCTGGGCAGGGTTTCTTCAGTAATATTTCTTTTCTTGCTTTTGATAGATTCCAGATTGCTGCTGGCCAGGAGAAGGTTCTGATTTTCCTGGAAATCCTCCATCTGCAGCAGCAACTGGCCTTCACTGACCAGTTCCCCCTCCCGGCAGGCAATCACGGCTACTCTTCCGGAAGAAAGCGCGGTAATGTCATAAGGCTGGGGATAACTGACCCTGCCGCTTGCCAGGACAGTATTGTTTATGTCAATTGGCTTTATCGTGTAATAATCAACCTTGTCCCTTTTAAACAAAACACTCCAGGCTGCAAAAAGTACTATGAGCAGAATAAACACAGCCACAAGCGGCTTGATGATCTTGCCCTTTCTTTTATCAGCCATTTACTACCCCCCCTTGGATACGCTTTTTTTTCAGTCCTCCAGCTTTTCCAGTTCCCGCAGATGCACGGTCAGCAGCTCGATGGTCCGCTCGAGCCTGGGATGGATGTCCTCCCTCATCTGGGCCAGCGCTGCCCGTCCGGCGTCAGTCAGCTCGTAGATGCGTTTGAGATGCCCGTTCCCATCATCCAGGTACTCTGAAACCAATCCCAACCGCACCATGCGTCTTAGGAGAGGGTAAATTGAGCCGGGGGACGGCTTCCAACTTCCCCCGGACATCTCCTTGATCCGGTCCAATATTTTTTTGCCGTACATTTTATCCCTTGACAACAGCCGGAGGACATAGTACGGCAAAAGCCCCTTAATTAGAAGCCCTCTGCTTAATTTACTTACATCATAAAGCTGTTCATAGCTTATTTCCATGTCATCACCTGTGCTGTGTATATTGATCGCTTACGATATGTATCGTTAATGATACATTAACATCTAATTTCTCCCGGTGTCAACAAATAATATAGCCGCCTCAGAGTCCCCCTGTGTGAAATTTTAATCACAATGCTATATGGGAAGGAATCCCCGGCGCTGCCGTCTAATGTTAATACATACAACAGGCGGGAGGAATCAGCAGTTGAAATTTTGTACCCTGTCATCCTGCAGTTATGCCAACAGCGTGGTCATACAAAACCGAGATACCTGCATTATGATTGACTGCGGCCTCAGGAAAAGGGATCTGATTCCTTTTCTGGACGGTAGGGGGCTGGCCTTGGGGGACATCGACGCCGTTTTGGTGACCCACTGCCATACCGACCATATTTACGGCCTCAAACATCTTCTCAAACAGAGAAATGTTCCTGTGTATTCAACCGCGGGCGTCATCAGACAGGTCAGCGAGTGCTGCGCTTTTTATGAATATCCCGGATTTCAGGTGCTCAACCCTTACCTGGAATGTAAAATTGGCAGCTTGTCTCTGACTCCTTTCAACCTTTCACATGATGTTGAAACAGTAGGGTATACTGTTTCCGGTGACGGCGAACGGATGGGCTTTATGACTGATACAGGTTTTTTCCCGGAAAAATGCCGTAACCTGTTCAATGCTCTTGACTACCTGTACATAGAATCGAACCACGATGTGGAAATGTATAAGAACTCCGCCAAACCCTGGCATGTTAAGAAACGAAATCTTGGCCCCACCGGACACCTGTCCAACAAGCAATGCGGGCAGGTACTGCAGTCGCTTGACCTCAGCTGCTGCCGGCTGGTAATGCTCGGTCACCTGAGTGAAGATGACAACGATCCCCGCAAAGCACTGTACAATGCCCGCCAGCAGCTGGCACCTGACATATCCCTGGCCAGCGCGCCTTCTCGTGTGCCCGGTTTATGGTCCGATACCCTGATCAAAAAACAATAAAGCCGACATTTAAATCTATCCTGTAAGCAGGCTTCAAATATGTTATCCTGCACGCTGCAAAGAATCTCACTATTGTCATCCTGAGCAAAGTGAAGGATCTTACAACAAGATACTTCACTATCATTCAGAACAGCAATGGGGAAATCATGGAATATTTATTCAGACGCCGCGCACTCACCCGCCAAGAAACCTGAAGACCAGGCCCACTGAAGGTTGTAGCCCCCGCAATCGCCATCGATGTCAATGACTTCACCTGCAAAATATAGTTTGGGGACAATATTTGATTCCATGGTCTGCCCGTTGATCTCACTTGCAGCCACACCACCAGCAGTGACCTGCGCCGCCGGCCAAGAGGTGGTGCCGGTAATCTGAAAACGCCAGTCCTGCAAAAGATCCACTATTTGTCCCCGATCCCGGGCTGTGACCAGGCCGGCCGGTTTTTTTATATCTTCAATTCCTGCTTCTTTCAGCATCACCGGAATCAGCCTCTTATTAATATAGCCGACGAAACTGAATACAAGGTCTTTTTCAGGACCCTGGTTGAAACGATTAACAAGATAGTTTTCCAGCTGTTCCCGACTGCAGGTATTGATCAGCGTCAGCTTCAGCCACGCTGTTTTTCTATCCCGCAGGCATTCACCTGCTTTGCGACTTAAGGATAAAACCGGCGGGCCTGATGCGCCGTATTCAGTGAATAATATTTCTCCCGATGCTTTTTGCAGCGCTTTGTTATTGACAATTATTTCTGCGTCACCATCAAACTTGACACCCTGAATTTGCTTTAGGAAGGTTGCTGCCAACTTCAATTGGACCAGGGCCGGAAAAGGCTCGACGATGCTGTGGCCCAGTTTGCGGGCCAGGGTAAAGCCGCTGCCGTTTGAACCGAGGCCGGGTGCTGCTTTACCGCCGGCAGCCAGGATGACCCGGTCTGACTTAAACTCCCCTCCGTTCTGAAAGGTGATAATAAATCCGCCGCCTTCTTTTTTTATATCGCTTACAGCAGACTCACATAAAATTTTAACCCCTGTCTTCTCCAGCTCGTACCTCAAAACATCCAGTACGCTGGAAGCCTGGTTGGAAACAGGGAAAACCTTGCCCTCTTCTTCAACCTTGTGGGCTAAGCCTAGCCGCTCGAAAAAATCGATGGTTTTATGGACATCGAATTTTGCCAGGGCGCTGCCGGCGAACTGGGGGTTTTCCCCGTGGTAGTTTGCTATGCTGAGGTTGATATTGGTCAGGTTGCACCTGCCGTTGCCGGTGGCCAGAATTTTTTTGCCAATCCTGTTGTTTTTCTCAATGATGGTGACGTCCGCGCCTCTGTACGACGCGGCAATAGCCGCTATTATTCCCGCAGCGCCGCCGCCCACAACCGCAATCCTGACCGTAGCACATCCCTGCATCAGCCAAAACTCCTTTAATATTTATATTATGACAATTCACTATTCTAATAACAGGCTTCAAGTAATGTTATCCTCTGGTGGGGCCGCTCTAGCCGCATGGATGTCTATCCCAGGGGACTGTATTTTGATGCAATCGCCTCAGCCGCCTTGATCCCGTCCACCGCCGAGGAGATTATACCGCCGGCGTAACCGGCGCCTTCTCCTGCCGGGTAGAGGCCCCCTATGCCCGCCTCAAAATTTTCGCTCCTGTAAATTCTGACGGGAGAAGAAGACCTCGTTTCGACACCGGTCATGACAGCGTCTGGCGCGGCAAAGCCCCGCAGCTTCTTATCCAGCTCAGGCAGGGCTTCTCTTATTGTTTCGAGCACGTAAAGCGGCAGGCAGTCCTCAAGGTTGGCCGGTCTGACCGCCCTGCGGTATGACGGGGTCACCTCACTGAACCCTGTTGAGGCCCTGCGGGCCAGGTAATCTCCCACTAGTTGCGCAGGGGCATTGTAATTGCCGCCGCCCAGGGCAAAAGCCAGCCTCTCCCATCTTCTCTGGAATTCTACCCCGGCCAGCGGGTGACTGCTGCCGAAATCACCAAGCCCCACACCAACCAGCAGAGCGCTGTTGGCGTTTGGCGCGCTACGGGCATAAAGGCTCATGCCGTTGGTGACCACACAGCCTTCTTCCGAAGTCGCCGGCACTACTTCACCGCCGGGACACATGCAGAAGGTGTAAGCTGACCTGCCGTTTGAAGCATGGTAAGCCAGCTTGTAATCTGCCGGCCCGAGTTTTTCATGACCGGCAAACCTTTTATACTGGGCCCGGTCTATAAGTTCCTGCCGATGTTCGATCCTGACGCCGATGGAAAAAGGCTTGGGCGACAAGGGCACGTTTCTTTTGTGCAGCATCTCAAAAGTGTCTCTTGCGCTGTGCCCGGGCGCCATTAATAGGACATCAGCAGGTAATTTTTCATTATTGTTGACTACTACGCCTGCGACCCTGTTCAGAACAATATCTATGTCGGTTATCCTGCTGTTGAATCTGATTTCACCCCCGAGACTGATAATTTTTTCACGCAGGTTTTTTACCACTGTCCTGAGGTTATCGGTTCCGACATGGGGCTTGTTGAGATAAAGTATCTCCGCCGGCGCCCCTGCCAGGACCATTTCCTCCAGCACCTTCCTGCACCTGGTGTCCCTGATCAAGGTGGTCAGCTTACCGTCAGAGAATGTTCCGGCCCCGCCTTCACCGAACTGAATGTTGCACTCGGTATCCAGCTCGCCTTTATTCATGAACTGCCGGACAGCTTTTGCCCGGGTATCAACATCCGCGCCTCTTTCCAACAGCAGCGGCCTATAACCCATGCTAGAGAGAATTATCCCGGCAAAAAGCCCGGCTGGGCCGCTGCCCAGAATGACCGGCCTGAGTTTCAGCTTTTCCAGGCCGCAGCGGACATAAACATATTTCATGTCCGGCGCGGCAGCCACACCCCTGCTATACAATCTTTTTAAAACTGCTTCTTCGTTTTTTAATGCGGCATCGACAGTATAGTTAAAAAAAATCATGCTGTCTCTCTGCCTGGCGTCAACAGACTTCTTGAAAATTTTATATTCCATTAAGTCTTCCCGGTTTATGTCGAGCTTCTTCAATAATATACTAGCCAGTTTTGCACTGTCATCTTCTATAGACAATTTCAAACCAGATACTCTGAGCATTCGCTTTCACCCTGTGTTTTCTCATATACTATATTTAACATACCATAAAATGCTAGCTTTCACCGATTTTTTAATGAAATTTTTAGGACAGCCTTGAAATTACTGCCCGGGTGCCGGCAACCTTGTCTGGCTGCCTGTTTATTATTGTTTTTTTAAGACAGGATGTGCTAGACTACAAATGATATCAGTTATACAATCGGAGGGGTATTCAAACTTGGCAAATCCGAAAACAAAACAAGCCAGGGAAAGCCTTCTGTCGCTTTTAAAGGGACAGGATCCGCTGCCCCTGGAAGCAGTATACTCGCAATGTGACTGCGATTATGATTCTATAGCCGGGGCGCTCTCATCCATGATCGAAAAAGAGGAAGTCCTGATCGGGCGTCTGAAAACCAGGTTTGGCTGGTTGATTGGGGAGAAGTCCGCTCCTGCCGCATCCGGAGCTACCTGGTACACCAGCCGTGGAGAAATGCGCAAAACCATCCCCAAAGTGTTGGCTCTGCTGAAAAAAATTGACCACACAAAAGAGCCGGGTGTCAGCAGTGAACTTACAGCAGAGCAGCTTAAGGTTGTTGCCGGGCTGCTGGGCGATGGCATACCCCGTACCCGTGAAGAAATTATTGCAGCAGCCGGGTTGGAAAACATCAGGCTCCCGGTTTGGCGTAGTTTCAGCCAGCTCCCGGATGGGCGTTATACACTGCCTGACAGTAAAGGTGCTTGGGATAGCCTGCTGAAATATATCAACGAACGGCCCCGCCGTCATGCAGATTTGCTGCGCCTGTTCAGCGGCCATAAGGAGATAACCGCGAGGCTTTCTGCCGGCATCGACCAAGATCCTTTCATCAGGCTGCCCAGAGGGTTCATAACAACCACAGGCTCTGAAGACGGCCAAAGAGAATTGGCGAGACGTGAGCGGCTGAAGCAGTGCCGGGCAATACTGGATGCACTCCCCCAACCTTTTTTTGATCCCGAGCAGTTGGGACTTAGCACTGATGAGTTTGCCTGTGTCTCAGATAGCTATAGTGTCAAAGCCGAGTTTGAGGGTAAGGAATATTTCTGCCTGCGCCGGGAGTTCCCCGGTGAAGTTATGGTCGAACAGCTCGGTGATATTTCCGGTCGGTACTTCGCTCCACCGCATACGGTCAGCGCCCCGGCCTTTCTGAAAGAGCATTCACTGGGAGAAAATGAAGCAGCAGGCGTGCTTGGCCTGGGCATTGACGCTGTGTTGTCTATGGCTGACGCCGGAGCACTGGGGCCTTTTATGCTCGACGATAGAAAGCGGTTTTGGCGTTCCGATATTGAAGACTTGAAACGAGACAATGGCAGGCTCCGCAGGCTCGCCAGAGAACATGAAAGAATGAGGCTGCCTGATGCCGCGGCACTGCTGGGTATAACTACAAGCCAGGTAAACCGCCTCGTTGAAGAAGGAATGCTTGCTCCTATTCAAATTGAGAAGATCAACAACCATGATCAGGTTTTCTTTTTCAGGCGCAGCGATCTTGAAAAATTGCGGGATTCCGTTTCAGATATTGTTTCTGCCTGGAGCAGTGAGCAGGGACAATCCCGTCAACAGGAACAAGGTTTTGATCATTCTGGCCGCGGCAAAAAAAGCCCCCTGCGAAGAAAGGAATCCCTGCCGTCCCAACAGGAAGAACTAACCCTCGATGACTTTCAGATTGAGGCAGCAGCAGCACTGCGCGAAGGACTCTCTGTCCTGGTCTCGGCGCCTACCGGAAACGGCAAAACCCTGGTGGCGGAGATGCTGGCAAAAGACGTGATGTCGCAGGGACTTGGTATGGTCTACACATCTCCTCTGAAGGCCCTCTCCAACCAGAAGTACAGGGACTTCAAAGAACTGTTCGGAGAAGAATCAGTCGGCCTGGTTACCGGTGACATCAGCATTAATGCCAGCGCACCTATGCTGATCATGACCACGGAAATATTCAGGAACTGGTGTCTCAGCGAGCCGGAACAGCTGGATAAGACTTCATACGTGGTTTTTGACGAAATCCACTTCCTGGATGATGTGGAACGCGGCACGACCTGGGAAGAAAGTATTTTATTCGCTCCTCCTCATGTTAAAATCCTGGGCCTTTCCGCGACAGTGCCTAATGTAGATGAAATGGCCGACTGGATCAGCACGGTGCGCGGCGGCAACGTCGTTGTTATCCTGGAAAAGAGGAGAATCGTACCGCTGGCAATCCGCTGGCTGCTCCCTGGCGGCCGGATTGTTGCTGAAAAGGAAGCCCGCTCTGAGATAGCGGATCTGGCTGAATATTGCAAAGCTTCGCGCAGCAGGCGTTACTGGAACGAAACCGATAAGGCCGCGGAACTGCCGGAATTGTCCTGCAGTGAAATAACCGGATTGATCCAGGATAAACTTCCTGCCCTCTTTTTTGTTTTCAGCCGGGGGCGGACTGAAATTCTGGCACAGGAATTGGGACATGACTGGGACTTTCTCAACGCCCAGGAAAAGAAAATCGTGGGCAAACAGATCCGGGCGGCTGAGGCTGAACAGCCCGGCACTTTCAGCGGGCCAAGCTGGCGCAGCCTGCGCAGGCTGCTATACCAGGGCATCGGCTTTCACCATGCCGGCCTCCTGCCCCCGGTAAAATACCTGGTGGAAAAGCTTTATTCCAACCGGATGCTTTGGGTAGTCTTCTGCACGGAAACTTTTGCCGCCGGTGTAAATTTCCCGGCCGCCAGCGCCGTCTTCGACTCCACCAGGAAATGGGATGGTCATGACTTCCGCATCCTGCTAAACAGAGAGTTCTTCCAAATAGCAGGGCGGGCCGGGCGGCGCGGCTTTGATCAGGTGGGCCATGTCTTTATCCGTATTGACAGCCGCTTCCCTGAACAAACAGGCTTTTTTGAAGAAAAAGAAGTAGAACCGGTTACCGGCAGGCTGACTATATCCCCCAACACGGTGCTGAGTTTGCTGCGTTATAAGACAGACACTGAAATCGACCGCTTCTTAAACGGTAATTTTAAAATGCACCAGATCAAAAAGAGAAAAGACAGCCTGGAAATGGAAATCAAAATAGTCACTGAGCGGGTTTCAGAATTAACCGTCTGCCCGGATAGCCAGACTCTAGCCTGCCCCCTGGAACGAATCAAAGCCCGCCGGCAGCTGAAGCGCCTGCGCTGGAAAGGCAAAAACAAAGAAAAAGATCTTCTCCAGAAACAACTTTCCTCTTTCACGGCTAAAAAATGCCGTGACACGGAAAAATGCCGCACAACGATAGAGAGTTTAAAACAATCCCAAAATTATTTAAACCTGCTCAGACAGGAATTCAGGGTGGTATCAGAAAACGCCAACGCTATTTTTGTTGAATATAAATTAGTCCGCAGCCTTTTGGAAGAGCTTGGATACATTAAAGGACGCGAATTTTTCGCAAGGGGGATATTCGCCCTAGAACTGCATGTGCAGGAAATACTGCTTGCAGAATTAGCCTTCTCCGGTTTGCTTGAAGAGGTGGAGCCGGCAGAAGCTGCTGCTGTCCTGGCCGGAGTGGAATATATCCCCGGTAAAAACATCCATGTAGTCAGGGTGGACCTGCCTGCCCTGCACGAGATGTCTTTACTCAGGCGAAACCTGCTCAAAATGGGAGTGCCCGAGAAATTTTGCATCTGGTCCAGTGTGCCCAGCGCACTGGCCTATGCTTGGTATAACGGCGCCAGTTTTACCGAACTGCTGGCCATGTCATCCCTGCAGCCTGGTGATATTTTTTCCATCTTCAGGAGAGAGATTGACCTGCTCCGCCAGATCGAGCGCGCGGCAGCGGGAAATCCCAATCTGGCTGAAAGAGTGCGCGCTATAAAAACACGTTTAGATCGCGACGAGGTGGCCTTAAGTTTTTAAACTATTTCCTTTAAAGGGAACACTCCCTGGTTGGAGAAATGTAAAAGATGTTCAGTGCCCTTAAGGAAGCGGGGGGAACAGCCAACATCAGACGGTTTGGCCGCTACAGGCGGATCATGAACCAACTCACGAAGCTGATTGCTGACATTACCAGCATCGTCTCGCAGCTTCATTCTCCCAAATATGATTTCAGTTCGGAGATCACTTCTTTCAGAGTGACTGCCCGGGCCTCAGCCTCGGAAATCGGCCTGCCGAAAGGCAGTGCCTCCTCTTTCCTCTTCTCACTCGCTTTTTTAAGCAGTTCATCAATGTTTTCAAACCACTTTCTGGCTATGCTGTAAGGGGTGTGAAAACAAAAACGGTGCTCCC
Source organism: uncultured Eubacteriales bacterium (assembly GCA_964397525.1). Classification (GTDB taxonomy): domain Bacteria; phylum Bacillota; class Desulfotomaculia; order Desulfotomaculales; family Pelotomaculaceae; genus Syntrophopropionicum. Next base: position 63,101 of record CAYNIY010000003.1, on the reverse strand, counting down.
CATATTCCACCCTAAATTCAAACAAGCTGTAGTAGTCTTCTTCCTTCCTGCACTGCGGACAGCCTCCGAAATTTGTTTTGTACTTTATATAGTCCAATTCCATACTTTGAGCCTTCAAGCGGCAGGCGGTACACAAGATTACTTTTTGTTCACCTTCAACAAAGAAAACTTCCAAACCGTCCTCCGCTGAAAAGTCTGACTGGAATCGCTTTAAAATTTTTTCTTTTAAATCATACAGGTATTCTTCGCCGCCCTTGGCATAATGATTCAGGTGATACAGAAAAAACGAAGCCCGTAAAAGAGCTGCTGCCCTTTCAGGAAAATTCTCCAGGGAGAGCAGGAAGTTCTTTTTTATGATGGTGTGCCGTACAGCCTTTTCTGCTGCGTCCGCTCGTCTAAATGCAGCCTTCATTGCTCCAAGACGGCTGTCTTCGGCCTGCTGCCATTTTCTTCGCAGCGCAGGCATCATAAGTAAAAGTTTGTTTATTTCGCTGCAGTCGAAATAAGCTTCTATTCCTGATTTATACTGCTTTGATTCCTTCACCTCCAGGAGTCCTTCCTGTACCAGCCTGTGGACTGAAGACGGGGTGATCCCCAGGGCATCACTTACTTCAGCTGTTGACATGTATATTCCATTCAAGCTCATCTTCAATCACCCTAAAAAGTTGTTCTGTCTAATATCGCTGTCCTAGACTGGCAGGGGCTATCCTCGTAGTAACAGGACAGCCCCTAAATGATATCGCTCTTTAAATCATGCTGGCATAAAAAATACACGGCGCGGCGTGCCTAGCCGCTTTTTTGTCCCTTGTCATCCTTCATCATGGCATAAACAAAAGCTGTTGCCCCCGATATAACCAGAACCCTGACTACAAAACCTAATGTCTCGGTTTTAAATCTTGCTTTTTCTTCTTTTAACTGCACCGCGGGATCGGATTTTAAGTCTATGTAAGTGCCTTTTGTCTCAAACTGCACCAGCTGTTTTTCAAGTTTTGCCATTCTTTCCTCATGTCTCGATATACCGCTCATAAAGCCTATGACCTGAATAATAAGAAAGGCTACTGCAAATAAAATCAGAAGCAACCGAGGGTTGTTCACCGGACATTCCCCTTTTTTTGTCTAATTCACTTGGATTTATTGCTATGTGGGAATAAAAGCAATTTAATGCCTAATTAATAACTTTACAACATAAATTATAAACTACAATTATATATAACACAACGTGAAAGCATTTTTTCATTCATGAACAAATTTGATATGGTATAATTATCCTGATTGGAAGAGAGATTTTTTTGTTATAATTCAAAGAATTCAAAAACACAATGCGGCATCTGAATGATAATGGTTTGAAATCTTGTTTTTAACCAACAAAATATAAAGGAGGCTGACAGTATTGGCAAAAATTAATCCGCAAATCTTCCGGCAGTATGATGTTCGCGGGGTAGCCCAGCGGGATTTGACAGATGAAACAACCGAGCTGCTGGGAAAAGCTTTTGGCACCTATGTAAAAACCTCCGGCAGCAAAAAGGTATTGGTTGGCAGGGATAACCGCCTCAGTTCAAGCCGGCTGCGCGACGCTATCATCAGGGGCCTCATATCCGTTGGCTGTGATGTTGTCGATATCGGGCTGGTAGTTACGCCTGCATTGTATTACGCCCGGATACATTATGGCATAGATGGCGGAATAATGGTAACCGGCAGCCATAATCCACCTGACGAAAATGGTTTTAAGCTGGCCCTTGGCAGTGGCACAATTTATGGCGAGGACATTCAAAAACTTAAGGAACAAATGATTGCCGGTGTTTTCCCTTCTGCCCCGGGCAGCCAATCAGAGCTCGATGCGTTGCCGCCTTACTACGAAATGCTCAAGGAAAAAATTGTACTTGGCCCGCGCAAATTAAAGGTTGCGGTGGATTGCGGCAACGGCACAGCCTCTATTGCTGCTGTGCAGATCCTGGAGAACTGGGGCTGTGAAGTTATACCCCTTTACTGTGAATCTGACGGCTCATTCCCAAATCACCAGCCGGATCCAGTCAAAACTGTTAATCTTACTGAACTGAGGACTGCTGTTGTTGAAAATAGAGCAGACCTGGGTATCGCCTTTGACGGCGATGCCGACAGGATCGGCGTAGTTGATGACACCGGCGGTATCATTTGGGGTGATCTTTTGATGTGCCTGTACTGGCGGGAAATCATGGCAGCACATCCCGGATCCAATGCGATTATCGAGGTCAAATGTTCTCAGGCGCTGGTTGATGAGGTTGTCCGCCTGGGAGGCAAACCGTTCTTCTACAAAACAGGCCATTCACTAATCAAAGCAAAGATGAAAGAAATCGGGGCTGTTTTTACCGGAGAAATGTCTGGTCATATGTTCTTTGCCGACGAATATTTTGGCTATGATGATGCTTTTTATGCTGCTGGCCGCCTGCTGAGAATACTTTCCCGCTCAGACGAACCCCTGTCAAAAATGCTGGCCGGCATACCTAAGTATTATTCAACGGCAGAAACCAGGGTACCCTGCCTCGATCAGGAAAAATTCAAGGTAGTAGAAAAACTGGTAGCATTATTTAAGGAAAAATACGACGTAATCGATGTGGATGGGCTGCGGGTGCTCTTCGAGGACGGCTGGGGACTGGTCAGGGCATCCAATACCCAGCCGGTTTTAGTCGCCCGCTGTGAGGCAAAGACACCGGCAGGATTAACTAGGATTTGCGAAATAATGAAGGAAGCCCTGGGCCGGTTCCCAGTAATTGAAAAGTTTGAGTGGGAGTATTAACCTCTCCTCACCTGTTGGTGACATCCCAAAGGGGAAATAATAATGAGGGACTTTCATGAAATATCAAAACCAGTCGCCTGAAATAATCAACTACCTCAGCAGCGGTGCCGCTGCCCAAATATACTGGCTTAAAAGCTGCCAGATCCTCCAACCTGGACACGCAGCTGACGGTGCTATTGCCAGGTACCCGGACCAGTCCGGGGTAATGCCTTATTTTTCAAATTATGCCGCAATTGCAATGCTTGAAGAGCCTTCCTGCTACCCCCTGGTGGAGCGCTACCTTGACTGGTACCTGCGCAGCCTCGAAGATGACGGAACCATCCTAGATTACATTTACGGCAGTAATCTGAATTTCAAGACAGCTCGCCCGGATTCTGAGGATGCCTACGCGGGTACATTCCTTGCTTTAGCCTGCCTTTATCATAAAAAGGCCGGACAGGCCAGCTGGATCAAAAAAAGCTTGCTATCCTTAAAAAAAGTAGCCGCATCGATCATAAATTTAATGGACCGCGACGGCCTGACCTTTGCCTTGAACGGGTACAAGGTGAAGTATTTAATGGACAACTGCGAGGCTTACTGGGGGCTGGCGTACTTTGCAGAGCTGCTGCATGGTTTGGGTGACTATGAGGCTTCCTTTTTCGGTTCTATGGCGGAGAAAATAGCCGATGGCATCGAGAGGCAACTCTGGAACAATCGCAAATCATGCTATTATGCCAGTAAAATCGGCTGGCTTAGCCGGGGCACCAATTTAAATAAATTTTATCCTGACGCAGCCTGCCAGGTATTTCCGGTGCTTTGCGGTTTAATTGAAGCCGGCAGGGACAGAGGCGCCGGTCTTTATAAGCTTTTTAATGACGCTCAGCCAAATTGGCCGAACCTCGTGCCTCCCCATTATCCCTGGATGCTCCTTGGCCTTTATGCCTGCCTGCACGGAGATTACAACAGGGCCTATGAAAAGGTCCGCTGTGCCCAGGAAGCATATATAGATAAAGTTTCCGGCAAATGGTACTGTGCTGAAGCTGCCTTCTTTATAATAACCTGCGCCAGGCTGCTGCAGTACCATGATAAATGGCTCAGCACATAAAAGCATTTGCTTATATCAGATATGATATTTTTCAAATATATTTACAGCCGTAAGGAGAGTAAATGGCACACACTGTATATCTTGAAGCTGCCGCCGCCCTGGCCAGGCAAGCTGGTGAAATAATCAGGGACAATTTCGGTGGAAACTTTGAAAGAGGATACAAGTCTTGCCCCTCGGACCTGGTGACCGAGGTGGACCGCAGATCTGAAGCCCTGATTACCGGCGGTTTGCTCGAGAAATTTCCCGACCATACGGTCATCGGCGAGGAAACCACCGGTATGGTAAATGCCATGCCTGAAGGCTATACCTGGTATGTAGATCCGCTGGACGGCACTACCAACTTTGTTTACGGTATCCCCTTCTGCTGTGTTTCGATAGGCCTGGCCAGCAGTGGTAAAATGGTGGCCGGTGTTGTATATGACCCTTTTCGCAATGAATGCTTCACCGCAGCTGCAGGCTGCGGCACTTTTTTAAACAGCAGGCCAGTCAGGGTTGATTGCTCAAGAAAAACCCTCCGGGAGGCGCTCCTGGTTACAGGCTATCCCGAGAACAAGAAGTTTAATGAGCGGCTTCGCAATATTGACTACCCGAAGATAGCCGGAAGCTGCTCCAATCTGAGGGCTCTGGGTTCTGCTGCCCTGGAACTGGCCTACATAGCCTGTGGCAGGCTTACCGGTTTCTGGGAGCATACCCTGATGCCCTGGGACGTTGCTGCTGGTTCGCTGCTGGTGGCAGAAGCCGGCGGAAAGGTCTCAGACATCCAGGGCAAAAAGCTCACCCTCACCAGCTACCTTTCCATCACAGCCAGCAACGGCTGGGTCCACGAAGAACTAATAAAAATACTGCTTCAAAGATGATAACCTGTTAAATGGCGGTGGAGAAAATCAGAAACGTAAAGACCCCAATTGAAATGCCCACGGCAATAATTGGAAATTGCAGGATGCTGGCCTGTCACAGGGAAAATGGCGAACTGTTCAGGCTTTTTTGGCCCAATGTTGATTACGGCCAGCATCTGGGCAGGTTTTGGCCCGGCATCAGGGTTACTATGCCCGGCAGGCAGACACGCACTAAATGGTTCCATTTAAACTTCTGGAAATCTTCACAGCGCTACCTGGACAACACAAATATTTTAGAGACTGCTCTTTCCAGAGCTGAACATCACCTGAATGTGATTCAGAGCGATTTTGTCATCCCTGATCATGATATTCTGGTCAGAAATTTCAAGTTCTGTAATGAGGGCGAAAAAAAAAGCATTGCTTTTTTCGTTTACTGCAACTTTAACATAGAAGAGTCTGCCGCTCAGGACAGCGCCTACGTAGATTACACCAATGAATCACTTGTCTTTTTCCGAAGAAACACATACCTCGCGCTGGGTGGATCCGGCTACCCGCTATCCGGATACCAGTGCGGCAGACGCGGCACTGACACAGATCCATACCATGATGCAGCAAAAGGTTTGCTCCGGGGCAACCGTGATCATATCCTGCAAAACACAGGCAGCCTGTCCTGGGACCTGGGTGAGCTGAAACCACGGGAACATAAAACCATCACCCTTTACCTTGCGGCAGGTAATAATGAGGAACAGGTGCGAGCCCTGCTGTCAGAGGCCCGCTCACGGGAAGGCGGCTGTTGGCTAGAAGAAACAAGGCAGTACTGGCATGGCTGGCTAAAGCCGGTGCTGCATCAGAAAACAGAACACAGGGCCGGCGCGTTTAATAGATCACTCCTGGCAATAAAACTAATGCTGAATAAAGAAACCGGCGCCCCCATCGCGGCGCCTGAATTTGACCCTCACCATACGTCTTGCGGCGGTTATGGCTATTGCTGGCCGCGTGATGCAGTTTACATCGCAGCAGCCCTTGACGAGGCAGGTTATCACGAGCCAGCCGCCAATTTCTACTATTTTGCCAAGAGTGTTCAGGACCGGGACGGCAGCTGGCACCAGCGTTATTTTACCGATGGCTCGGTGGCGCCGTTCTGGGGCAGGCAAATTGACCAGGCCGGCTCGGTGCTGTGGGGTTACAAACACCACTACAATGTTACCGGCGATGACCGCTTTCTGCAAGACATCTGGCCTTCGCTGGCAGCCGGAGCGGATTACCTCTCAAACAGCATCCAGGCTAACGGCCTGCCGACAGTCAGCATCGATCCCTGGGAAGATACTTACAGCCAGGGGACATACTCTGCCGCAGCAGTCAGCGCCGGCCTAATGGCTGCCTCGGACATCGCCGGCGTGTGCGGGAAAAAAGAAACGTCAAGGCAGTGGCTTGCCTCTTCCGCAAAGGTAAAAGAAGGCATCTTGAAACACCAGTGGTCTGATCGCCGCAGCTCTTTTGTGCGCGGAGTGAACCACATGATACAGGATAACTCCCGCAATGCTGAACTGGACGGCAGAGGTAAAGTTTATACCACTAAAGATCACACCGGGCTTTACCAGCATCACTGGGCAGAAAAAGATGCGCGGATTGACGCTGCCCTACTGGGCCTGTTCTATCCCTTCGCTGTCCTGTCGCCAAATGACAAAAAAATGGCGGCTACGGCGCGGGCCATCGAACAAAACCTCTGGAATCATAATACCGGTGGCATCCACCGTTACGAAGGCGATACTTACCGGGGCGGCAATCCCTGGCTGATTACAACCCTCTGGCTGTCTTTATATCACTGCCTGGCTGGAAACCGCTGCCGGGCGGAAGAACTGTACCAGTGGTCCCTGGCACAGGCCAACCAACACCTGCTCCTACCGGAACAGGCGGACAAACACACGGGCGGCCCTGCCTGGGTAATGCCCTTGAACTGGTCCCATGCCATGTTTGTACTTGCGCACCTGGCGCTGGACAGCAGGCTTTCAGTACAGCGAACCTGATCACAGCATCACCCTTATACAATTGATTACAGCTGATTGTAATTGCTCCTCAGGAATTATATAATGGCGCAAATATATAATATTTCCAGAGAATAACTCAAAGGCTGAAAAAAATGAGTAAAAATGTACTGATGAAATTAGATAAGATCACTAAAACCTACATAATGGGTGAAGTAACAGTTGAAGCGCTGAAAGAAACTTCCCTTGATATCTTTGAAGGTGAGCTGCTGGTTATTTTAGGGCCTAGCGGTTCCGGCAAAAGCACACTGCTAAATATTATGGGCGGCATGGACCTGCCGAGCAGCGGTGAAGTTTATTTTGGCAAAGAAAACCTGAGCAAGGCCAGTGAGGCGCGGCTAACCCATTACCGCCGCAGCGCGGTGGGCTTTGTTTTTCAATTTTACAACCTGATTCCCGACCTGACCGCCAGGGAAAACGTGGAACTGGCGGCCAATCTGGTGGACAATCCCCTGCCTACAGCTGAAGTCCTGCAGGAGGTGGGCATGGCATCTCGCATGGACCACTTCCCAGCCCAGTTGAGTGGGGGTGAACAGCAGCGCGTCTCTATCGCCCGGGCAGTGGGCAAAAATCCCCGCCTGCTGCTGTGTGATGAGCCTACGGGATCCCTGGACTCCCAGACCGGCAGACTGATTCTCGCCATGCTGCTCCATGTCAGCAAAGAGCACGGAAGCACTGTCGTTATCGTCACCCACAACGCCGCTATTGGTGCCATGGCACAGCGGGTGCTGCGCATGAGCAGCGGCCGGATCGTGGAAATCGTTGAGAACGAGACCCCGCTGCCGCCGGAAAGGATTGAGTGGTAATGTTCATCCTGGCCAAAAAGTTGTGGCGGACTATTAAAACCACCCGCGGACAGTTCCTGGCAGTAACAGCGGTTGTGATAGTAGGCATCACGGTCTATATTAGTATGGGTACCGTGTCCTACAATATGATTCATTCCAAAGACATCTTTTACCGGGAAAATAATTTCGCTGATTACTATTTCCATGTGATCAAGGCGCCCGAAGGTGTGATCAAACGGATTGAGTCGGTTCCCGGGGTAGCCCGGGCCACCGGTCGCATCCAGAAAGATGTGCCTGTGATCGGGGTGGGCGGCGAAAGGGCTACTGCCCGCCTGACCAGCTACCCCCTGCCCATGAATACGGAAGTTAACCGCCTGCACCTGCTGACTGGCCGTCTTTTTGAAAGGTATCCCGAAGGCAGCGATGCGGAAGTCCTGCTGGATCCCCAGTACGCTGCCGCCAATAAGCTGTCACCCGGCGATACAGTGACTATTGTTGCCGAGGGCAGGCAGGTATCCCTGACAGTGGTGGGAACAGCTACCGCACCGGAATTCATTTACCCGATGAAGGACCAGGCCAGCCTGATCCCCGAGCCGGGAAATTTCGGTATCTTCATGGTGCCGCATAACCAGGTCCAGCAGATCCTGAACCTGTCCGGGCAGATAAACCAAGTAGTCATCAAGCTTTCTCCCGGGGCCGACGAAAAAAATGTGGCAAAACAAATCGACGGCATCCTGGAGCCGTACGGCATGCTGGCCAGCTACCCGCGCAAACAACAGTTGAGCGATGCAGTCATGTCGGGAGAAATGGATCAGCTGCGGATCATGTCCCGGTTTCTGCCCTCCATCTTCCTGATCATCGCCGCCCTGATCGAGTTTGTGATGCTGGGACGCCTGGTTAAGTCCCAGCGCTCCCAAATCGGGACCATGAAAGCCATGGGTTATAATAACTTTCAAATAATGTGGCACTATACCAGCTATGCTGTACTAGTGGGTTTTTTGGGAGCCCTGTTGGGTTCGCTGGCTGGGATTCTGCTGGCATCATCACTTTCCAATCTTTATGCCTATTATTTTAACCTGCCTCAGGTTGTCAGCGGGATCAGCAGCCAGGCGCTGCTTTATGGGTTTGCCCTGAGTATCAGCGTGGGTGCCGTTGCCGGTTTAACAGCTTCCCGCGGAGTGCTGGCTATCCAGCCAGCAGAGTCTATGCAGGCCGAGGCTCCCAGGGGGGCGGGCAAAATCTTCCTGGAGAGCTGGGTATGGTTTTGGCGCAGGCTGGATACTACCTGGAAGATGGGTCTTCGTACTATCATACGCAACCGACTCCGCTCCGCGATTACCCTGCTGGGAGTGATTTTCGCCACCAGCATGTTGATCGTAGCATTTTTTTACCAGGACACCGTTGATGTTATGATTGCTGAATTCTTCACGCAAAAATATGACTATTTCGTCCGTTTCACTGAACCGATAAAGGAAACCGACCTGCTGGGCATCACCCGCCTCGATGGGGTGACAAAGGCTGAGCCAGTTTTTGAGGTACCTGTGAAAATACACTACGCGGGCCGTTCTCAGGAGGAACTTCTAGTCGGCCTGCCCCATGACACAGCCATGCAGAAATTAACAAGCAAAATAGGCACTCCCCTGCGGCTGCCGGATACGGGCCTGCTGATCAGCAGTTCCACAGCCAGAAAACTGCAGTTGAAGGTGGGGGATGAAATTGAGGTGGAGACCCTGCTCCCCCTGGGGCCCGCACATCGCAGCACAGTGAAAATTATGGGCATCAACCAGCAGTTCATCGGCGGCATGTCTTACCTGACCCTGGAAGAGGCCAACCGGATCATGCAGGAAAACCGGCTCATCTCCGGAGCCATGCTCAAAGTTGACTCGGGGCAAGCCTCGCTGGTGGAAGCGGAATTAAACGATATGACCGGCGTTTCTTCCATTCTCAGCCGCCGGGCAGAAATGGAGAGCTTTACTTCAGAATTGGAATACATGTACGTCTTCATTGTCATTATGGTTGCTTTTGCCATGTTGCTGGGCTTTGCCATTGTTTATAACACTTCGGTCATCAGTTTCGCTGAACGAAAGAGAGAACTGGCTGCCCTGCGGGTAATGGGATTTACCGTCCAGGAGGTTTCGGGCCTGCTGCTGAAAGAAAACCTGCTGCAGGCACTTTTAGGAGTTGCCCTGGGCCTGCCTTTCGGCCGCTTTCTGTCTGAGTATTATATCCAGGCCATGATGAGTACTTCTGATGTCTACAGCACCTATACTTTCAGGGTGGTGATCTACCCAATGACTTACTTCCTATCGGCTTTGGGAGGGATTTTATTCATCACAGCCGCCTACCGGCTGGCAGTCAGAGGAATAAGAACACTGGATCTGGTGGAGGTTTTAAAGACCAGGGATTAGGGAGGAATTCAATTGAAACGAAAAAATGTAATTTACCTGGTATTGGCTGTACTGGCAGCGCTGGCAATCGCATTTTGGTCCTATGCCAATGGCGGGACGGAGGTCGAGACAGTCCAGGCGCAGCAGGGCAGCATTATCCGGGCAGTGGCCGATACCGGCTACGTGCAGTCTGCCACTAACTACGACATACACGCCACGCAAAGCGCCAGGGTCGTTGAAGTCCCGGTAGAAACCGGCCAGGACGTGGAAAAGGGCCAGGCCCTGGCGGTACTGGAGAACCTTGACCTGGCAGTGCAGATCAGCGAAGTACACTCCCAGATATCCCAGGCCGCGGTTGCCGCCAGCGGCGCCCGTGCCGCCCTGGAGCGCCTCCAGCTTGATTTAAAGGACTCCCAGGACAACCTGGCCCGCTCAGAGGTGTTATATAGTGCCGGGGCAATCAGCCAGGTGGATTACGACAAGGCCAAGTTACTGGTAGAAACCAACCAAAAGATTATTAATGAACAAAACTCTCTCCTGGAAAGTGCCTTAGCCCAGGAAGCCGGTTTGAACCAGTCACTGCAGCAGCTCAGTGCCAAAGAGGGGCAGTTGGTAGTCAAGAGTCCGGTTACCGGGATCGTAATGGACCTGCCGGTCAAACAGGAGCAGGTGGTCAGCCCAGGCACACTACTGGCAAAGGTAGCAGTATCAGGCCAGCCGGAGGTAAAAGCCGATATTTTGAGCGATGACCTGGCAGATGTCAAAATCGGCCAGAGGGTTTCAATCACAGCCCCGATATTAGGCCAGCGAGTACTGGTGGGCGAAGTACAAAAAATCTACCCGCAGGCTGAAGAAAAAACCTCCGCCCTGGGAGTGATCCAGCGCCGGGTGCCGGTAATTATCACCCTGCCCGATCCAGCCAACCTGAAACCCGGTTACGAGGTGCGTGTGGCTATTGAGACAATGTCCCGGCAAGATGTCCTGGTACTGCCCAGGGAGTCTGTGCGCACCAGGGAGGACGGGCAAAAGGAAGTCATGGTTGTGGTCAACAAACGGATCCAGCACCAACTGGTCAAAACCGGGATCAGCGACCAGGATAATGTTGAAATTACCGGCGGCCTGACAGCAGACGAACTGGTTATCCGGGACGGCAGCCTGGACCTGGCAGAAAAAACAAGGGTTAGTCTGCCAGGAGTGTAAAATTTTCAAAAATTATTGACTTCCTTGTGAGGATAATTGGAGTTACTCTACCAATAAACCGTGTGTCAATAAAGGATGCCCTTTGAGGCATCCTTTCATACTGTAGTGAAATAAATATACTGCAAGTCTATGGTATTTGAAGCTGTCTGCACCATCGCACAGCGCCGGTTTAAGGAAAGGAGAGATACCCGGATTCAGGGCATGTCCCCTTAATTAAATCAGAATAGAACCGGCCAGTAACGTTCGTGAAGCCGCCGGACACTGCTGACAGCGTTTTTGACAGCTTTCTTCACCATCAGGTCCTCTTCTGGCAGGTTAGCCTCTTTAAGATCCCAGTTAACCATGGTATTAATTACCGCCAGCACACCTTCCGCGAGGGCCTGTAAATTATAACCGCCCTCCAGCACAAAAACTGTGGCGCCACCGCAGCACCGGCCGGCTATTTCCAGGACCACCGATGCCAGCCTCGAGTAACCGTTGCCGGACATATTCATCTGCCCGATGGGATCTTTTGCGTGAGTATCCATGCCAGCTGATATCAATACAAGCTCAGGTTTATAAGCGTTAGCTACGGGCTGCAGGATCTGCCGGAAGACATATTCATAATCGTCGTCACTGCATCTCCTGGGAAGAGGAACATTGATATTGAAACCCGCGCCTACCCCTTCGCCGACCTGGTCGATTTGACCTGTGCCTGGGTAATTGCCATCACGGTGCACAGAGAAATAAAGGACTGAATTGTCGTTATAAAATATCTCTTCTGTGCCGTTGCCGTGATGTTCGTCCCAGTCAACCACCAGGATCCTGTTCAGGCCATACTTTTTAGCCGCATATCGCGCGCTTACCGCAACATTATTAAAAAAACAAAACCCCATTGCCTCCCCCGGCCTAGCATGATGCCCTGGCGGGCGCACCAAGGCATAAGCGCCTTCAACCTTTCTTTCCAGAACCGCATCAACAGCCGACAGAGTGCCTCCTGCCGCCAGCAAAGCTGTATCAAAGGTGCCGCGGGATACAATATTGTCAGGACCGTAGCTGCTGCCACCCCCGTCGGCATAATCCCTGAACCTGGCAATGTAGTTGGGTATGTGGACCAATTCTATCTCGTCCAAACTGGCTGGACGCGGTTTGATAGCAATAAGATTTTCCAGCATGCCGGCTTTTTTCAGGATGCTGTAGGCATGTGCAACCCGGTTACCGTTTTCCGGATGCCTGCCCGTGTCGTGGTTCAAATAAGCCGGGTCATAAATTAGACCGGTCTGCAAAAACACACCTCCCTTATTTATATTGGTGTAAGATTCTTCGCCGCCGCCCAGGATGACCTCAAAAGAAGCTTATTTTATTTTCAGGATTGATATATTTGCTGCTAATATGCACCAGGAGCAGGATGAATATTATTAATTTTCAGGTAGTAAATAAATGTAAGTTACTTCCCTCCCTGTTCGCTCTCCTTTTTTCCATAAGGAAGCGGAATAAATTGCACTGATGGCCGGCGCTGAGCAGGCTGCGGGTAGAGTTCCATTAATGAGTATATATCATCCGCCAGTCCAACCTTGACCGGAAGCCCCATTTTTTTGAGCTGATCGCTGTCGATCGGATAGTCATGAGTCCAGTTACCACTAGAAAGCAACCCTGCCAGATCCTTTGCACTCTTTTCCTCCATCTTGTCTGCCAGCAAGTAAAAGACAAAATCCCTCACCTGCGTCATAGCCTTGGCAGCCATTTCAGCCATCATCAGAGTCCTGTCATCTATCTCATTCTTGTCTTTCTGGCGGAGGACATCAAGGATGGATACTGCAGGGAATTCACCCAATTGAGGGTCCACCGGCCCTAAAACAGCGTTATCGTCCATTGCTATCTCATCCGCGGCCAGTGAGATCATAGTTCCGCCAGACATTGCGTAGTGAGGAACGAACACCGTAACCTTGGCCGGATGTTTTTGCAGCGCCCTGGCAATCTGTTCAGTAGCAAGGACAAGGCCCCCCGGCGTGTGCAATAACAGGTCGATAGGCATATCATCAGGTGTCAGCCGGATAGCCCGCAGGATAGCTTCAGAGTCCTCTATGTTTATATACCTTGATAGCGGTATACCCAGCAAACTGAGCAGTTCCTGCCTGTGTATCAGTGTGATTAGCCTGGACTTGCGACTGATCTCTATCTTGCGAATCAGTCTCATCCTCATAATTTCAAGACGCTGCTGTTTTAAGACAGGCAATAAAGCCATCATCAAAAAAAGCACCCATATAATTTCCGATAAATTAAACTGCATCTCTTCTAACACCTCCGTCATTTTATTCTATCCTTTTTATATTAAATTTTTAGTTACAATCAATTAAAAAATTATTAAATTACTCTAACAGAAATTTAATCCAGGTAGTTTTCTTAACATAGATTTAACATTTAGATTTCTTAGATATGTTAAGATATCAGAGATAGGAATAACCTAAACTCCACTGATTCGTAATCAGGCAGGAAGTCTTCTGGTCTTATACATGAGGATAAAAAACTACTAAATTATGAGGTGTTAATATGTCGCCAAGAAAAAAAGATCCTTTTTTCGAATACTTTGTTCTAGTGGTTGACAACATGATGCTGGCCTCAAAAGTTTTCCGGGAAGAGCTGAACAACCTGGATGATGCTGAAAAATTTGCCATTCAAATGAAATCCATTGAATCCCAGGGAGACCAGTACACCCACGCAGTAATCAAAGAACTAAACAACACTTTTATCACGCCCTTGGACAGGGAAGATATTCTCGGCCTCACGATCAAACTTGACGATGTCCTGGATTTGTTGGAGGCCTGCGCCTGGAGCTTTGACCTCTTCAATGTTACGGAGGTTGATGATTTCATGAAACTTTTTGCCAGAAACATTGAGATGTGCACTCAGGAAATTTCCCTTGCGATCAACTGCCTGGTAGAAAAGAAATTGAAAGAAATGCCCATCCACACTCATAAAATCAATGACCTGGAAAATGTCGCTGACGATCTCCTTCGGGACAGCCTGAAAACCCTGTTCTCCAGCTGCACTGACCCGATAGAGATTATTAAAAGAAAAGAAATATATTATATGATGGAAGAAGTATCCGATGCCTGTGAAGATGTAGCAGACATATTGGAAGGTATCATTATGCGAAATTCTTAAGGGGAGTTAAAATGTATGATCCAGTAATCGTTCAGATCGCCATTGTTGTTTTTTTGGCGCTGTCCTTTGACTTCATCAACGGCTTTCACGATACGGCAAACACCATAGCCACCTCAATCTCGACCAAGGCCCTGCCGGCCAGGGTGGCGATTATATTTTCTGCTTTTATGAACCTGCTTGGTGCGATGGCCTTTACCGGTGTGGCTAAAACAATCGGCGGGAAAATTGCCGATCCGCTGAAGCTCGAGCACGGCATGATCATCGTAGCGGCAGCGCTGGTAGCGGCTATTGCCTGGAACCTGGTTACCTGGTATTTTGGCATACCCAGCAGCTCATCTCATGCCCTGATTGGCTCTTTAGCCGGTTCGGTAATCGCAGCGGAAGGTATAATGGCGGTGAACTATGCTGGTTTCATCACAATTCTGGAGGCTTTGGTTTTGTCGCCAGTAATTGCCTTTATTGTAGGGTACTTGATTATGAGTCTGATCAGAGCAGTATTCAAAAACAGCAATCCAGGTAAAATGAATCGGAATTTTCGCACCCTGCAAATTTTTACTGCTGCCTGGCAGGCCTTTAGTCACGGCACCAACGACGCTCAAAAATCTATGGGCATCATTACTTTCGCCCTGGTGGCCGGTGGATTCCAAGCTAATCTGGACGTGCCTTTCTGGGTAAAAGCAACATGCGCGCTGGCTATGGCCTTAGGGACGTCCGTAGGCGGATACAGAATCATCAAGACAATCGGCACCAGGATTATTAAACTGGAGCCAGCCAACGGATTTGCGGCAGATGTTTCATCAGCGATGATTATCATCCTGGCCACGCTGATCAAATTACCGGTCAGCACCACACATGTAATATCATCCTCAATTATGGGCGTGGGCTCGGCCAAGCGTTTATCCTCGGTCCGCTGGTCTACAGGCCAGCAGATGGTTGTAGCCTGGGTGATAACACTGCCGGTAACAGCATTTCTCGCTTTTATGACCTATTGGATTGCTTCATTTTTATTCTTATAGTTTTTTATGGTTTTCCGCTAGTTTCAGGTACCTGCCCACAGCACCCCGAAACCGATCCATTTCCCCCTCTTTTATTAGCCTGAGCAGCCTTGCCGGCGAACCCACAGCAATTGATCCAGGCGGCACCTCCTGGCCCTGAAGCACCAGCGAGCCAGCCCCCACCACTGCCCCGGCGCCGATGCGGGCACCATTCATGATCATCGCGCCCATACCGATATAAGCGTCATCTTCAACGGTACAGCCATGCAGGACAACCCTGTGCCCTACTGTCACCCTGTCTCCCACATATAGAGGCGACCCAGCGTGTTCGTGCAGTATTGAACCGTCCTGTATATTAGTATCTGCTCCTATTATAATTGAATCATAATCCCCGCGAATGACACAGTTATACCATATGCTTGCGCGCGGGCCTATATTAACCTTGCCGATCACCAACGCACTGGGTGCTATGTAAGCTGATGAGTCTATTACCGGGTCCACACCTTCATAAGGGTAAATCAAATAAGACATCTCCTCTCAGACAAATAAGCTGTATTTAGTTTATGAGTAACTCATATTATTATCCCTTTAAAAAGACTGGTAATCAAGCTTCTGTTTAAGACAACCCCTTACATATCCAGTTGATGCAAAACAAATTTATTCCAAAAGTGCGAAATATACTATGACCTGCTATAATGTAATTAATAATTTTTTCGGAAGGGGGATTTCATGCCAGCCACCAGGACTGAAAACAAAGAAGGTTTGTATAAAGGATTTACCTTGGACGAGCTTGAAATACTGCTGGAAATAAGCAGTATTGTAACATCAAATCTTGATCTTGACGAGATCCTGCAGTCTGTACACTCACACCTGCCAAAGCTTATCCAGCATAAAAAAAGCGGTATCTTCTTCTATCACGAAAGTTCAGGCAAAGTAACGATTCACTCAAATATTGGTTTTAGTGAAAGGTTGTTAAAACAATTCAGGGAAAACATATCCAGCCATTTCCTCTTTATAAAACAGCTTCAGACTAAAAGGGGCTGGCGCTCAACGGATATCTACCCGGTTGAAGAAATCAAAAAGCTTCCTTATTTTCAATCTGCTCTCAGGCGTGACGGCATTCTTTACGGGATCGGAGCTCCAATCCTTTTAGATGAAAATTTCATTGGCACCATCCACGTCACTCGTCCGGAAAGCAGTGGGGATTTCAGCATAAAAGATCTCCGTATGCTTGAATTGATCTGCAACCAGATCAGTATCGCTTTTAAAAATTCGATAACATATGAAAAAGACCTGAAGGAAAAAGATGACATCATAACATCACTTGAACAGAAAGTAAAACAGGCAGAAAGGCTGGCGGCCCTCGGCAGGGCGGCAGCCATTATCGCCCATGAGGTTAAAAATCCGCTTACCTCGATCAGGGTATCACTTTATTCCATCGAAAAGAAAAACTCCTGGAAGATGGAAATCAGTGAAGACTTAAATATTGTCAAAGAGGCAGTCGACCGGGTCAGCAGGACCATGGAAGACCTTCTGCATTTCTCAAGTGATACTTACCTGCGCTTCGAAGAAATTGACTTAAACGAAATACTAAAGGGATTAGTGTCCGAATACAGAGACAGACATGGCAAAGATTTCATAATAGAAACATCCTTAAGCAAACCAATTCCCCGCACCCTGGCAGATATTGAAAAACTCAAAGAAATATTCGGCAACCTGCTATTAAATGCTCTTGCAGCCTCCGAAAGCGGCGGGACTGTGCGGGTATCTACCAACCACTTATTTGACCAAGTAGTGGTTACCATTGAAGACTGGGGATGCGGTATCCCCTCTGATATCCAACAAAAAATATTCGAGCCCTTTTTTACAACCAAACAAAGCGGCACTGGCCTTGGCTTGGCTATTGCCAAAAAAAACATTGAAGCTCACCGCGGCTCAATTAAAGTTGAAAGCGAACCGGGCTGGGGCACCAAATTCATGGTAATCCTGCCAGTTTACAACCAGGCCCGGCATGGTGATTCAGATGAATGAGTTCTTAACCAATGAAATACGCTTGCTGCTGGTAGATGATGACCCACTGGTACGTCGAAGCCTGAGGATGCTGTTTGAGCTGCATGATATTTCAGTGATTGGAGAAGCCACCAACGGCGAAGAAGCTATCGAGTCCATTGCCAAACTTAAACCAACAATGGTCTTAATGGATGTGAATATGCCCAAAATGGATGGTATCCGGGCGGCAAGAGTAATTAAATCAAAAAGCCCGGGCATTCAGGTGATTATTCTGACCGTCAGCAACCAGCATGATAAAGTAGTGCAGGCAATCCGTGACGGTTGTTCGGCTTATGTTTTAAAGGACAGCCCGGCCGAGCAGCTGATCGAGATCGTGGAAAGCGTTGCAGAAGGCCGCTACTTTGTAGATACCGCCATCGCCAACGAGCTTCTGGTAAATTTGGTGCAGGGCGCCCCCCATTACCAAATGCAAAAAAACCCCTCACTACTAACTGTCCGGGAAAAAGAAGTTCTTCAGTTAATTGTTAACGGCCACAGCAACAAGGAAATTGCAGGCAAATTAAATATTACACTGCGTACTGTAAAAGCTCATGTCAGCAGTATTTTAATCAAGCTGGACGTTAATGACCGCACCCAGGCCGCTGTAATGGCCCTCCAGGAGAGGTTGGTGGATACCACCGGCAGGGAAGCGACATAATGAATTAAGTCCTAAGCAGCTATTCTTGAAGAGCTGCTTTAATTATGAAAAAAAGTGCGCCTTTTGCCAAGGCGCAGGTGAGTAGGGGGTAGTTATTCTTTAAATGTTATAAGCCTATTTTAAGGGCTTTTTTTCTTTATTTAGATTTAACCTGTATTTATAGCACCTCCCGATGTAAAATGTATAATTTTATCATTGTTTAATTATTTTTTGATTACTCTCTTCAGGAAGTAACCCTCGGCGTCAATAACATCCCGCAGAAGCCTGAGGTCCTCATCAGTCGGTTCAACCATTTCCTTCACATCCGACGGGATGATTAACTCGAAGTCAACCAGATCTTGTATTTCAGCAGGCGTCCGGCCAGGTTTTACTTCCAGGAGCTTCATCCTCCTGGTTGCCTCATCAAAGCCGAATAATGCCTGGTTGGTAATAACCCTGTACGGGCCTGAACCCATAACACCAGCCGTCTCCCTATAGTCTGCTGAGCCGTCGCCAAAGCCGATGCTCGTTACAAAGTCGAGCTTTTTAACAAATCTCCTTTTCTCCAGGGCCATAATGGAGATGGTTTTTTCGCAGTTGGCCGCCATAGCGCCGGCGCCGCCGCTTCCCGGGAACCTGATGCCCGGCTTATCATAATTGTGCCCTTCTATGGTCGAGCAGATATTACCGTACATGTCAATCTGGGCGCCGCCGATGAAGGCAAAGTCTGCGCAGCCTCTCTGGGTCAGTTCAAATGCACCGCATAAACCTTTGAGATAACAAGCCTTGCGGCCCGCCCTTGTGTCACCAACGGATAAAGGCATCCCCATATCCAGAATGGGCGCCAGTGAACCGGCTTCATAAATCATATATAGGTTGGGGGCATGGGTCAGCTGGGCATGCATCGCGGCAATGATCGGCAGTCCTGTACCCACAAATACTATTCTCTCGTCCTCAAGAATTCTGGAGCCTGTGTAGGCAATCATTTCAAATGGAGTATATTCAGACATTTTTTTACCTCCTTGTATAACATTTATTTTATGGAACAATTTATTAGGTCAGGATGATTGGCTGGCCGCCATCCATTTCCTTAAGCTTCTTAATGGTCTTGTAACCAATTTTCTCGATGAAATCATCATGGTTTTCACAGCCAAAAATATACTCATCATAATATTTTTTCATTGCATCCTTGCTGCCGGTCTTGCGGAAGTCTTCACAAGCACTCCTGAACATTTTGATGTGGTCCATATCAAACCAGTAATTGCCGTAGCTGGCTCCCGGATGAGCTCCGAATGGAACTTCAGTTACAGTGTCTACCACTGGGAACGGAATTTCGGTCAGGTTTGGATAGTTCCTTATGTTTTCAGAGGGGATAACTTTCTCGGTGGTCATAATCGTGGCGTTGGCAGCCTGGGCTATTTCCGGGCAGGTGCAGTAAGCCCCGAAAATCCTGGCGTTGCCGTACATATCCGCGGCTGAAGTGTGGACAATGCCCACATCCGGATGGCAGGCCGGGAGCAGATAAACGTTCTTGCCGGTAAATGGACATTTAATCATTTTGCCCCGGTTAACCAATTCCATATCCGAACCACCGTGATCCCTGACCGGGATAAAGGGAATCCCCATAGATGCTGCTTTAAACCTTACGGACATGCCGTAATTCGTATAGTCGTCCATTTCAATCAGTCCATTGGTTGCCAGGTAGCGAATCAGGGGGGCAATACCGATAATTTCATAACCCCACCAGGCTAATTCAACGCGCTTTACGGAGACACGGTCAGGATCTACAATCATGGCTCCTGCCAGCAGTTCAGGACAGATGGAGTTTGACTGGAACGAAAGGGTTAGGTCTTTTGCCCCGTGTCTTATTATTTCATGTACGATGGCAACTGGAACCCTGGTATTAACAAAACCGCCGATGCCCAGGTTAATACCGTCTTTGATATGCTTGGCAACTGCATCTTTCAAAGGCATGGTCTTATCTTTTAGGGCATGCGACTTGTTTACCATCAACTTCCTTGATTCATCGGGAGTCGGGCCCCAGTATTCAAATTTCTTCTCCTTGTACTGTAGAGTGGATATGTTTTTAATTTTGGAACTAACATCGCCTATCATTTTTTTACCTCCCCAAAAGTTTTTCTTTTAACATCTTGCTTTTTGCAGTGACGCTTTATTTTGAAGTTTTTAATATCACCACCTTCATAAACAATTAGAATAAGTCCGGAAACCCATGCTATATATGAATTAGTAAAACTGCATTTTCCATAATTTTACCTATAATTATTGTTTATAGCAATGTATCGGGTGTACTTGTCCCTTGGTACATGTATCATCTGTATCCATATGTCAAAGCATAATTTATGAATTATATAAGCATAATTTATTAATTTTTAATAACAGCAAAAATAATGATTAAGATATTAAATTTTCATTAATTTTCTTAATATTTAGTTAATAATAATGTTTAAATATAAATGTTAGGTACTAGTACTTTCGTACAATATATATGTATCTTTTGAACAATAGAATAGAATTTGTGTGTAAAATAGAATTAGTTTTTAAGGGGGTTATGATTTTACAGAGAAAGAAAAAATTTTCTATCGAAGGAAAAGGAGAGTGAATATGTACTGGACAGGCCTATCACCCGATGAAGCCAGGCAGTTTCTGGCAAACAAGGACAAGTCAAAAAGAGACAAAAGAATAAGCCTGAAAGAGGCAGTCCAAAAGTACGTCAAAGACGGAGACAATCTTGGCATAGCCGGATTTGTTAACGCCAGGCAGCCAATAGCCATCGTGCACGAGATCATCAGGCAGGGGAGAAAAAACTTAACACTTTCTTACCAGTCTGCCGGCCTCGCACCTGAATACCTGGCTGGAGCCATGTGTCTGGACGACAGCAAAAACAGTATTAAGAGAATGGAACTTGCCTACATGGCTCATGAAGCATTCGGCATTTCACCGCTGCTGCGTTACATGACTGAGAATTCTTTGATTGAACTTGAAGACTGGAGTAACTACAACATGTCCGCCCGTTTCAAAGCAGGTTCCATGGGGCTGCCTTTTATCCCCTGCCGCAGCCCAATGGGCAGCGACATGCTCAAGACTAACCGGGCTGTAGTTCAAGACTGCCCGTTTACGAACAGGCCGATCATGCTTCTGCCAGCCTCCCACCCGAACGTCGCGCTCGTTCATGTCCAGGAAGCAGACATTTACGGCAACTGCCGGATTCAGGGACCACTCTTTACCTGCCCTGAAATATCCATGGCTGCTGCGCACACCATTGTTACCTGTGACCGCCTGATTGAGCATGATGACATGACCCGCTACCCGAACCGGATCAGCATCCCCTACTTCTCAGTAGATGCAGTTATTGAAGTGCCTTATGGGGCATACCCGGGCAACAGCGGCGGTCTTTACTACTATGACGAAAAACACATCCCCGAGTTCAGGGGTGCCTGTGAGAAATTCCGTAAAGGTGACCGTGCTCCGCTCCAGGAATATTATGACAAATACATTTTCGGCGTGGAAAACACAACTGAGTTCATCAACAAGATCCCGCTGAGCCAAATTCAGTATGTAGAGAAACTCGAGCCTGGCATTCGGCTTGACGCAGCCTACACGGTATTAGGAAGTTAGGAGGTGGAAAAAGTGGCAAAATATTCGGAAGACTTTACTCCCCAAGAAATGATCGTTGTGGCAGGGTCCAGGACCCTGATCGACAATAAAGTGGTGTTTGCTGGAACAGGCCTGCCCATGGTGGCAATCACCCTGGCCCAGCTGACACACGGACCCGGTATCGTCCCGGTGTTTGAAGCAGGCGCTGTAGGGCCAGAACTCTCCCGCGGCCTGCCTCTTTCAGTAGGCGGCTCCAGGACTACTTTTAAGGCCAACTACCTGCTCGGGCTTAACTCTGCTTTTGAACTGACCCAGCGCGGTTTTTGCGACTTCGGGTTTATAGGCGGCGCAGAGATTGACCCCTACGGCAACCTGAATTCAACCATGATGGGTTCTTTCCCGGAAGGCTACCAGAAGCCAAAGACCCGTCTTCCAGGCAGCGGCGGCGCCAGCGACATGGCCTGCTCTTGTGAGCGTACCATTATCATTATGGTGCACGAGCCCAGGCGTTTCAACGAAAAGATTGACTATATCACCAGCCCCGGCTACCTGGATGGTTCCCCCAATGCCCGCTGGCGCGCCGGCATGGCCGGACAAGGCCCATACAGAGTCATCACTACCAAGGCCGTTATGGGCTTTGATGATGATACCAAGCGCATGAAGCTTATCGCAACACTTCCTGGTGAGACCATCAAGAGCGTCCAGGAAGCGACCGGGTTCGAACTGATTATCCCTGATGATGTGTATGCTTTTGAACCGCCCACAGTTGAAGAAGTCCGGCTGATCCGGGAAGTCATCGATCCCAAGGGCTATTTCGTGAGAAAGAAAATAAAAGAATAAAATTAAAGGAATATTATTTAATAAATATTCTAATGCAATTTTTACCCCCTGCTCATCCGCGCCTTAGCAAAAGGCGCGTTTTTTTTGCATTTTTTAGTTGAATCATTTTGTTTTTCAAGCTTCTTTAAAAGAGAGGTTGCATGACTGGCTGTGTGCATATATTATTTAAACAAAGCATCATAAGTAAATCGCAAAATCCGTGCAGATGGAGGTCGACCCAGATGAGCAGCCCAGCTTTTGAATGCCCCCGCTGCCGCCGTGAATGGCATATAGCAGCGGATGGCAAATTCTTCTGCAATTTATGTGGATATGAGGTTATAGTGCCACTATATGAATGTCCAAAATGCGGCAGTCAATCGCTGGCATTACCTGGCGAAGCAGGCATCAGCACGGTTAATCAATTCTCTTGTTTTTCATGCGGCAGCCAGTGGAATGAAAATGAACTGGAACGCTGCCCGGAATGTATCCAGTGGAAGCCCGGCGAAGAATTTGAGGAACTGATTATTTGCCGCAGTTCTGTTGGCTTCTATGTCTGCCGTACCTGTTATGAAAAAATTTTTAAATAACCTTTAACCCTAACATTTTTATTCATGTAAAAGGAGCACCCTGCGATGCAGGGTGCTCCTTTTTGAAAAACGAACTGATATTTTCGTTAAACGTTATTACTCCATAATTGCCGGTTTTTTACTGATTAACAAGCAGAATACACCAATGCCGACGAAAACAGCACCGATAATAAACGACATGGAGTATGTGCCAAACATATCGAACATTCTGCCAGCCAGCAGGTTCGATATAAAGCCGGCTATGCCCCAGGAGGTGAACAGCAGACCGTAGTTGATACCCTGGTTTGTCGGACCGAAGTACTGCATGCAGGTAGCCGGGAACAGGGTAAACATGGCGCCGTAGTTCCAGCCGATGATGATTGCCACAATGCAGAGCAGGAGAAGAGTTTTTCCTACCGGGAACAATACCAGCATGGCCACAACCTGCAGGATAAAGGTGACCAGGAAGCAGATTCTCGTGCCCGTCTTATCGGCAATAGCTCCAATCAGAACCCGCACCAGAGCGTTGGCTCCGTTTAGTGAGCTGGTCGCAATGGCGGCCTGCATGGCAATGCCCTTCGTAACATCCGCCGGAAGTTCCTTAACAGCCACCCCGGCAAGGGCAGCCGCTTCTTTAGTCATCTCATTGATGCCGTGGGCGGCCATAACACCGATAACCATTAGGCCGGCAAATGAACCGCAGAAATACGCTGCGTAAAGCAGCCAGAACTGAATAGACTTGACTGTCTCCCCGAAGGTAAAGTCCCTGCCCGTTTTGGGTGCGCCAGCCTTCGGCGCGGGCGGGTTCCAACCGGGCGGCTTGTAGCCGGCCGGCGGATTAGACAGGCACAGACCAGCGACGATAGCCATAACAAACATCGCCATACCTACATACTTGAACACCGGCAGCGCGCTGCCGTTGCCGATAGCCGGGTTGTTAATCATGGATGTCGCCAACGGGCCCATGATGAACGAACCCAATCCGAGACCAACCACCGAGAGGCCGGTGGCCAGGGCCCGACGGTCGGGCCACCATTTGGGTGCGGTAGCAATTGGCGGCAGGTAAACCATCCCGCCTCCAAAACCAGCGATAAGGCCATAGTACAGATATAATTTGCTTAAATCTTCCGGTCCTTTTAAGGTTGATACCATGTAGAAGCCGATACCAAGGATGGCTCCCCCGATAACCACAACCGGCCTGGGCCCAAACTTGTCACTCAGTTTGCCGGCGGGAAATGTCATCAGTCCAAATACCAGAACAACAATAGCGTAGGCCAAACCAACCTGGGTAGCCGTCCAGCCGAATTCTGTCCGCAGGGGCTTAATGAATACGCTGAATGCATACAGCAGCAAACCGCAGGTAGTGCTGCCTAAAAACCCTCCTAATACAGGTACCCATCTAGGCATAAGTTCACGTCCTTTCATTTTTATTAGTTATGCTCATAATTGATCTTGCTGATACAAAAACATTAAGTATAAGAATTATTCCGAATTATATTTTGCACTCATCACCTCTTTCCTGCCAAAAATAAAAATAGTCTTCGGGATCTACAGAAAAATCAGCACTCTGACACGGTACACACCGCTGAAACATCTGTTTCAGTGAGTAGCACCGGCCTCGCCGGTTTAACTATACCCCCAAAAACCATTTACTAGAGGCGGTTACTTTAATGCAGACCCGGCAAATAGGTCTTCACCAAACCTCTTAAAAACTATTATACAACACTATTTTAAAAATTGCTTTAAAAATTTTACAATTTTTAAAAAATATTTTCAATTATCTAATAACTTCTGCTTTTTATCAGTTGCTCCGTCTGGCAATTATTTTGGCGTTTATCCTTTTCATTATATTTATTGTGCTTAACTCGTGGTAAGCCTGGATTATGGCGCTCTCCACGGGTCCTGCAACTGATAAGAGCCTTTGGTTGATTTCAAATTCCATGTCGTACTTCTTTTTTAATTCTTTGTTTAATGCTTCCATAACTTTCCTCCTGATTTTCAGATCTCCAGTGTCAGTCCAGTTTTTCTCGCTGCAAACACTTTGATCAAACTCGATTTCACGAGACAGACACTCTAAAAAATGTTCTCTGAAGTCATCAAACACTAATTTTTTCAATTTTCCATCACCTTTTCTACATAATTAATGATAATTATCTTTAAGGAGCATTATTGCTGTTTATTACTGAAACAGCAATGTCAACAGAAGTCAGGCTGTCTGTGAAATGGCGCGCCACTGCCAGGTCATATTTCTTGTCGCCGTTAAAATCACCGACAATGGCTTCTCCTGCCGCATCTTTACAATATACAAATGGCCAGCCTTCCCTGTAAAAATACCTATCTTTTGAGAGGATAAACTCCCATTTGCCTTCGGTGCAATCATAAGCCAATATATCATCAACGCCGTCTCCGGTAAAATCTCCGGACAATACCTGCCACCTTTCACCGGTAACAAAATTCACTGGCTGGCCGTCTTCACCCGCAGCTGGATCAAAGCCTGAATTAATATTTAAAGCCAACTTTAAGGCACCGTTGTTTTTGTCAAAGGCTGCCAGGTCTGTTTTCCCATCCCCGCTGAAATCACCGGTGAGGATCAATGAGCCGGCGATGTTCTGCCAATTCTCCAGCCATACTTTGGCTGGAGAAAAACCGCTGCCGCTGCTAAGGGCAACATAGGCTGTACCTTCACTTTGAATCCAAAACAACAGGTCTTCTTTATTGTCTCTATTAAAATAGCCTGTGAAAATCCCTACCGCTCCATTTGAAATATCAAAACTGCCCCATGGCTGCTCCTGGGTTATGAATTTACTGCCATCGCTCAAGGCGACCTGAATCTCTCCAGTAGCGCTGTCCCTGTAAAGTAAATCCATTTTCCCATCACCGTTACAATCACCAGCGACAAAATCTTTTGTGCCATTCTGGCCCCAGTTGTTGAGCCATTCCTCAGGCTCTCGAAATGACTGAGGTTTGTTTCTTGGCAGTAATTGCTCGATCTCACTTTTGGCAACAACCCAGCGCCCTGAAGCTGATTCACCCGCTATAAAGTCACTGCGTCCGTCACCGTCAACATCCCCGGTCAGTATTTTTCCGTCATTAAAAGCAGAAATACTGGTAATCCTCTGGGCCGGCAAAAAATCAATCAGATCAAAAACTGAGACAAACCTGTAACCTCTTTCTTTGAACCCTTCAATCAGCCTGTGCAGGTACGAATCAGTTTCATGCGCGTAGAAATAATAACCCTCTTCCGCTCTCACTCTGTACATGGACTTAAACTCCTGGTAAGGATGGAAAAAGAAACTAGCCAACATTACCGGATCATTTTTATCCAGCTGGCTGAAAATCCTATTTACATCTTTATCGTCATTTATATTCAGCAGCGGAGCAGGTACAAAAATAGCACATTCATTGTCAGTACCGGTGCTGTCCCAGGAGCTCATGTTTTTGAATTTTTTGTCTAACGGGTTGGGGTCATAGATCAACCCAAAGTATTTGCTGAAAACCCGGTACTGCTCCTGCGTGGCAGTATAATGAGGAGTTTCCCAGTAATCAACTGGGATACCAACCTTGTCCATCACCTCCAACGCCTGCCTGGTCCTTTCTTCGGCATAAGCTGGCTGGGCATATACGAGTGTCCCGCTTTCCTTGAATTCGTACCCGGCGCCGGTAACCTCTTTGAGATACTGGTGAGTATAACCGTGCAGGCCTATTTTGCCGCCCTTATCCCGCATGTACTTGATTGTCTTGATAAAATCCTGAACCTGGGGATTGTCTGTGTCACCGATGCTTACATCTATGTTATTGCCGGGATCTTTATAAACCGGGATGACTGAAACTTGAAACGGGACTCCCTCGTCATATAAATAGTTTGCTATGGCTTCAAGCTTATCCAGGCTTTCCCTGGTATTGTATATACCGGGACTGACATCCTCCAAGCGGATTAGCGCCATTTTCCTCTTACTCTCCCAGGATGCTCCATCCTGGTAAATAGGAAAGGCCGCAGGACGTGTCCGTTGTAATACAAACAAAACAACCAAAATTAGCAGCACAAAAAGGCTGCCGATGTAAAGGTATTTTTTCAAGAAATATCCTCCCCGGGAGTTCAGTATTAGCTTATAATGGCAGCACAAATATCAACAAATTCATTATTAATTGAACAATATCTTCGCTGGGCCGCTATTTCCTGCCGGCCATGTTGAAACCAAAGGCCTGTGTATAACCTTCTTTTTCTCCCTTAAGTATATATTCCATAGCCATGCCTGCCGCGTAGATCACCATCTTCATACAGCCCCTGGCCCTGTCTTTGTCGAACCATTCCGGGTATGCTTCATTGAGTTTCCCGCAGTCCAGCGCGCCAAATTTTTCTTTAAATTCGTGGGCCATCCCGTTAAATAAGCGGTACAGTCCCGGATTACCGTAAAGCCTGTCAACCCTGTCTTTAAATTCGCCCTCCAGCGGGTTGCGCCGCCCATGTACAGCGCCCACTGCCATAATGGCCCCGATCAGGGCGCCGCAGTTGTTTCCGGAAAGGCCCAGGCCGCCGCCGAATCCGGTAGCCAGGGACACGGTTTCTGGGCTGATGTCAGCAACCCCGGTGTCAATAACAGCTTTGTACACAGATTCCGAGCAGTTGAGTCCGTCTTTAAAGTTCTGTTTGGCGTTGTCTTTTGCCTTTTGGACCAGATCTTCACTCATTTTTTCATACCTCCTTAATTTTATATACTATAAAGGTTCAGCTTTTTCATAAATTAATTGTAACAAAAGCTAACCTGCTTTGCTCGTAAATATATCAATCAAATCTATAAAATTTCTGTTTGATAGTTTGTGATCAATACTGTGCCCTGTGCTTCGATAAATTTAATTACAGCGGCTAATACCTTGTGCACGAAGGCCTGATCACAGCTGACAATAGAAATACCAAGAGTTGATCTCTGCCAAAGATCCTGTTGTGCAACCTCAGCCACAGAAACATTAAAACGGTTTTTTATCCGTTCAATTAAACTTTTTAAAATCCTTCTCTTTTCCTTGAGGGAATTTGCATCCCCCAGGTGCAATTCAACCGTCATAACTCCAATTATCAAAGTCCATGCCCCCGTAGAGAATTATCGCTTATCAGCTGATAAACTCAATCAATTCTTCCCATCGGTCTATCATGCCATCCGGCTGCAGGCATGCCAATTCTTCACGGCTCTCTAAACCCCAGGTTACACCAAGGGTACGGGCGCCGGCATTCTGTCCGGTCAAAATATCAAATCTGCTGTCACCAACAAATATGGTCCTGACAACCTGTACCCCCAGGAATTCTATTGCGTTCAACAGGGGTTCCGGATCGGGCTTATGCTTTATAACATCATGCGCGGTCACAATTATATTCATAAAACGATCAAGCCCGGTAAAAGCAACAGTTTTTGCAGTTCCGGACCTTCCCTTGGATGTTACAATCCCCAGCTTGATTTTGTGTTTCTCAAGATTTTGCAGCATCTTCAGTGTGCCGGGATAGAGCCTGGTAAAAATATCATGATCCCGGTGATAATAAAACTGGTAGAGTTCCTCAAACCTGGACTCATCTTTCCCGGTAAAATACTTCCCGATGTCCTTCAAAGGCAACCCAATCATTTTCTCTACATCGCTTTCATGCCACGGCATGCCCATATCAGCAAAAACCTGCCGATATGTCCTGAATATCAAAGGCAATGAATCAACCAAAGTACCATCCAGATCAAATAAAACTGCTTCCGTAGTCATTGAATGTTCATCCTTTGCCAGTTTATTCAAAGCAATTTACTTAATAGCTGCGTTTTAATGTCTCGATCGCAAACGGGGTAAAGTCAACATAATCAGCACTTACAAGATAAAAATTAATGCCCCAGACGCTGTCGGGAAGGCGCAGGCGCGCTGCTGATCCATGAAGGTGGCTATAAATCACAGTATTTACCCCGTATTTTTGAAACAGCTCAATGAATTCATTTTTTTGATGAAACTCATTTGTAGGCATGAAATGAATTAATACAATTATATCTTCTAACTTTCTCGATACAACCCCCTGCAGCGAATTCTCCATCCGCAATAATTCCCTGCGGTATATCTTTAAATCTTCTGTTTTAAAGCGCTCGGAGCCAGGGCACCACCACCCCCTGGATCCGCAAACGGCGAGATCGCCGCATTGTATGCAGTCGTTCTGAATAACCTTAATATTAGGGGGAAGGACAGCCCTGACCTGTGTAAGACTCTGCCACCAGTAATCATGATTGCCGGCTACACATAATATTGTCCCTGGCAGCAAGCCGAGAAAATCAAGGTCAAACTTTGCCTGATTAAGTTTTAAAGCCCAAGAAATATCGCCGGGCATCAGGACTAAATCACCGGTTTCTACTGTATCCATCCAGTTCTTATATATCTTGCGGTAATGCTCCCGCCATTTTTCACCGAACAATTCCATTGGCTTATAAATTTCCGCACTGTCCCAACAATTAGGGTTAGCTTGCTTGCGAAAAGACAGGTGGACATCCCCGATGGCATAGATCTTCAATTTTCTCCCCCTCTAAGCCCTTGATCCAATCATGCTAAATGTATATAAGGTTTAAAAAAAGCCCTTGAAGGGCTTTTTTTGAGTATTCAAGTTCCCAGGTTCTGCAGCCTTTCCCTGGGTGTGATGATATTGGATATTCTGACACCATAATTATCATGCACTACAACAATTTCACCGGTAGCCACCAGTGTCCCGTTAACCAGAATTTCCACCGGTTCATCAACCAGACTCTGCATCTCAATAACAGATCCCGGAGCCAGGCCCAATATATCTTTAATCGGTAATCTGGTTCGCCCCAGCAGGACTGTAATCTTTAAAGGTATATCAAGTATCAGCTCCAGGCGCTGCTGGTCATAACCATAATCAGCGGGTTCTGCTTTTGAAGGCAGCTCAAACAAAGCAGGGACTTGCTCCGGCTTCACCACAGCTGATACTTCATGCTGTCTGACCTGATTAACTGATGCAGCAGGCTCCGTTTTGTCTTCCATATTGATATGATCAAGATCAATCGAGGCGGCTTGTTCATCTGCAGCTAAGGTCAGGTCTTCACCAATTGTTTCTTCTGCCGCTGGCGCAGGCAGTTCTTTGCCCTGGCCCATTAATCTGCTGAGGAAAAGTCCTGCTTCTTCTTTCGCTGTATCAAAACCCATGACCCTCATAATTTGTGTGTCCAGTATATCCCCAATTGTCATCTTATATCGGACAACAACCATTGGATCTCCCGGGCTAAATGATGTAAATTTAATATCATCAACGCTGTTACAAACTTTTATCTCAGGCGGAGAAATTTTAACCATACGGTTTAACATTGCAGCCATTGAGGTAGATGCAGTGCTGATCATCTTTTTTAAAGCCTTAACCGCTGCAATTGTACTAATCTCATTTGCTTCTACCGGTACATTTATACCTTTTCCGCCCATCATCAAATCGGCTAATACATTAACGTCTTTTATTTTCATAATCAGCATGTTGAAACCTGATAGCCCTTCGGTGAAACGCATAAAAACGACCATATGCGGCGTTAGAAAACCGTTTAATAGGTCTTCCAAAGTTGATATGGTTAATCTCGGCTCTGTGAATTTCACATTTTGGTTGAAAAGCGTGGAAAGTGCAGCTGCCGCCGAACCCATGTACATATTGCCGACTTCGCCCAGGGAGTCCATTTCATCTTCAGTTAAAAAATCTCCGGCGAAGTCAGGTTGCACCTCAACTATTTTTGTACTTGGTTCAATTATCTGCTCTGCGCGAGTTTTTTTTGCCGCTTTTTTCTTTTGGGCCTGCTCCCCTAATGTGCCTGCTTCCGCCTCTTCCGGCAGGACAAGTTCATGGTTTTGCGTGTGCAGGAGAGCGTCAATCTCTTCCTGTTTTAATAGCCTAGCCATCTTTTTCGCCCTCCACAAGCGCAGTGATTTGAACAGCAAGCTGGCTGCCCATATAACCAGCCTTAACTTTGCATATCATTTGTTCATCAACATACAAGTCCATATCCTGATCCACCCTTCTATCCAGCAGCAATACGTCCCCTTCCTGTAATTGAAGAAAATCGTTCACCTGCATCAATGTTTGGCCTGCCAGGACTGTAAGCTCCACAGCCGGCATTTCGAGCCACTGCTGCAGCTTCCTTTTATCCGCCTCGTTGCTCTCAGATATTCGGGGCCCGCAGCGTCTTTGCAGAGTAAGCCTAGACACCACCGGCTCAAGCAAGTTGTATGGCAGACACAGGTTAATAAATCCTTTTGCCGATGCCCCAACTCCAGCAGTTAAGGAAACCAAAGCAACTGTTTCATTTAAAGAATAAACCTGTATCCGATCAGGATTGGTCTCTACAGAATCAACAACTGGTACAAACCGGATAATGTCTTTCCAGGCCAAGGCAAGGTTATCCAAAATTTTTGTCATTAGTTTTCTGGTGACTGAGAGTTCGATATCAGTCAAATCGCGAATGCTTTTGGGGGTTACTCCACTTCCGCCAAAAAACAGATCTATCACTGGAAAAAGAAACACCGGATCTAACTGGGCTATCGCCGTTCCTTTTAAAGGATTTATAGAAAATAATGTCAGCACCGCAGGATTGGGAACAGAATGTATAAAGTCTTCATATGTCAATTGAACAATGGAAGCAACCTCAATTTGTATATTACAGCGCAGGTAGCCAGATAAATAACTGGAAAGAAGTCGTGTAAATCCGCTGTGCATAACCTCCAGCGCACAAAGTTGTTCCTTGGTGAACTTATCAGGGTGCCGGAAGTCATAGAGCTCGCATTCTGCAGGTTGCAGTGATTTCTGCAGCTCATTCATTTTGATCTCACTGGTTGACATGGCATCCAGCAAGGCATTTATTTCTTTGGGAGATATTTTATCCATAATTCAATCAGCCCTAATTCTATTTTATCGTTTTACCCTAGCTGTATCTCAATAAGCTGCCTGTTCCAGTTTACCCCTCAACCTGTTTAAAGCCCTTGTATGTAATTGACAAACCCTCGACTCGGAAACGTTAAGGACCTTGCCAATTTCCTTTAATGTCAGTTCTTCCTGGTAGTAAAGAGCAAGGACAGTTCTGTCTTTATCCGGAAGATCCTCTATGGCTTTTATCAAAAGACGCTTGCTTTCATCACTCTCTACAATATCCAAAGGATCAGGGCTGTCGGGATCTCGAATCATATCCCCCCACCTCACTCTTTCACCATCTGCCAGAGATATTGTTTCATCCAGAGATGACAGGGAAAGAAGGTTAACCTGCCCTTCCAGTTTATACAGCTCTGATATTGTTATTCCCATAGCACCAGCCAATACTTCGTAACTGATCTGCTCCCCGAGCTCTTTTTGCAATTTTTCCTTGGTTGCATTCAGGAGCTGAATTTTTTGCCACAATGTGCGGGGAATCCAGTTAAGCTTTCTTATCTCATCAATCATTGCCCCGCGTATCCTGTTGTAGGCATAAGCCTTAAAACTCACACCCAGATCAGGATCAAATTTATCCACGGCTTCCATTAGACCAAAAACACCATAGCTTTCCAGGTCTTCCTGCCCAATAAATGAAGGCAGTTTCACCGCCAGCCGACCGGCGAGATATTTAACAAGGGGCAGGTGAGCTAAAACAATTTCATTTTTAAGCTCCGCGTCCCTGGACTGGCGATAACTCCGCCAAATCTCATCGGTGACAGCCATTCATTCACACCCCTTGAATAATTTAAGTTACACTCATCACCTATATTATTTGAACACCGGACATCTTCGTCAAACATACCACCCTAGCTGAATAAACCCATCAGCTTGGTCCAAAATCCTTCTCTTGGGGCTATATGGTCATCTCCAACAAGGTATTCAGCAATCCCGGCAATGCTGCGGGAAGCCGGCGAATTTTTGTTTGTTAAAAAATATGGCTGCTGGTTCTTCACAGCCTGGGATACTGATTTGTCTTCCGGAACCCAGCCTAAAAAATTAATTTTTATGTCGAGAAAACGGCCGGCTGCTGTAGATATCCTGCTGAGTGTGCGCATGGCCTCTTGCCTGTCAACAGCACGGTTAACTATTACATTGACCTCCGAATGAAGTTTGAAGTTGGCTAATATTTTGATCAAAGCATAGGCATCTGTAAGCGATGTTGGCTCCGGTGTGACAACAATAATGACTTCCTCGGCGGCAGCTACAAAACCAAGAACATTTTTATTTATTCCAGCGCTGGTATCGATAAGAACAATTTCATCCTTACTTACAAACTGGTTAAACATCCTGAGGAGCTGCTGGCGACGTGTTCGATCCAGGTTAGCCATCTCCAGAAAACCGGACCCCCCGGAAATCACCCTGATGCCGCAGGGCCCCTGAACTGCGATATCTTCCAGTGTCATACCCCCGTAAAGCACTTCAAAAAGACTGTATGGCGGTATTATCCCAAGCAGCACCTCAGCATTAGCCAAACCAAGATCCGCGTCAAAAATGGTCACCTGGTTGCCTTTCTGGGCCAGGCAAAGGGCCAAATTGACCGTAATTGATGTTTTGCCAACTCCACCCTTACCGCTTGCCACCGCTATGGCTTTGGGCCCCCATAAGCAGCTTTCGTTTTTCAAAATGCTGTTATGATAATAACTCTGACCCGTCCTAGGTTGCCATAATTTCATCGGGGTCAACCCCCTTAAATAATAATTTTGCAATTATCTTCGGGCTCGCTTCACTGATGTCATCAGGTATTTTCTGGCCCCCGGCCAGATAAGCCACTGGTACGCCGGTATTGTAAACCAGGTTCAATATTGAACCGTGCGTTTCAGTCTCGTCAATCCGGGTAAAGACTATTTTTGTAAAACCAACTCTGTTAAATTCACTGGCTGTTTTCACCAGATCCCTGTTCTTTGAAGAGGCGTTGAGCACTAAATAATCCTCGTGAGGTTCATCCAGCACATTTAAAAAGCTCTTTAGTTCCAACACTTTCCCTGTATTCCAGGGTGAACGGCCATAGGTGTCAATTAATATTAAATCTTTATCAACATGATCATCCAGCGCCTTAACAAGTTCGGCAGGCGTCATCACCACATCAACCGACACATCCAGGAATTTGCCGTAAGCATGCAGCTGGTCATCACCACCGATTCGGTAGTTGCTTACTCCCACCAGGGCTATCCTTTTGTTTTCAAATACTTTGAAACGGGTGGCAAGCTTGATTAGTGTTGTTGTTTTACCCCCGCCTGGAGGGCCCATAAAAGTTAATATCCTGGGACGATCCTTTAATTGGTATGCTGGCTCAAGAAGATTTGTTATTTGTTTTAACAGGGAAAAATAAGCAAATTGTGCTTTTGATTCAGGTTGATCCTGAATACATTCTGCAGTTGACAACAGTTGTTCAACAATATCTTCACCGATATCCATATTAAGAAGCGTCTTTCTCCAATTGGGGCCTGGATCACCGTTTGATCCGACTTTTATTTTGCCTGTTGTTGATGTTTCAAAAATATGCTTCTCA
The DNA here is from genome assembly GCA_964397525.1 of uncultured Eubacteriales bacterium. Classification (GTDB taxonomy): domain Bacteria; phylum Bacillota; class Desulfotomaculia; order Desulfotomaculales; family Pelotomaculaceae; genus Syntrophopropionicum. The sequence goes on along the minus strand of CAYNIY010000003.1, from coordinate 28,689 downwards.
TCTTTTTCAGGCTCGTCCATGTCTTCAATAACTGACCAGTTGGCAGCTTTATCTGTAGTCAATTTCTTCTTTAATTCATGGGGTAAATACCTTGTACTGCTTTGGTCAGCATTACTATTGGCGTTGGCGTATACATTCCTGGGCCTGGTATGCTTAAATTTTTTGTTTTCTGATAGCAGCCCGGCCATTTCATTCGCAGGGCCAATTTCTCTTCCGCGGCTTTCGCCTTCTGTTACAGCCATTTGTGCAGGCGGGCAACCGACACTTAATTGAATTTCAGGATTGTCATCCAGGACAGCGGTAACTTCAAGTAGACGCGGCGAAAAAAGACCAATCAAACCCTTGGCAGAGACCTTATAACTGCTTACAATTACTGCATCGGAACCAAGGTCCTGTTTGATAAGCCGAATAGCTTCCTGCATTTCTCTAACTAAATAACGTTTTATTTTCAATCAAGCAACACCGTCCCTAAGGCCTCGACATCAGTTATTTACTATCTCGCGGAGGGAGAAATTACCTGGTTCGGCAGGGTTCACCCTGCTAACTTATTAATAATACTATACTTATTCTGAAAAAGATTAGTTATTCCTGTTAATCCAGACCAAACCAGCAATTCCCGCAAAATTTTTAGCCCCTGCATCCCGGGCTGGGACCTGAACTGCTTAAGTTATTCCATCGGTCAGTTTTAAATGATGAGCAGGGTTGATTGAGGCGATCCTTAAACCGAAAGAATCTTTGTTCACAACGACCTCACCTTTTGCGAAATGCTGGCCGTTCATAACCACATCCATTTCATCACCTGCTGTTTTATTCAGCTTGATCACAGAACCCCTGGCAAGGCCAAGCACGTCTTTAATTTTAATGCTGGCTTGACCAAGTTCCACACTAATTTCGATCTGGACATCTTCCAGGTGGGACATGTTGGATGAGGCCATATTGACCGCTTTTACCGGTTCCAGAGAGGGAAACTTTGCTTTTTTTATAGCAGCTGCGCCGGCATTACCCCCGGTCAGGAAGGATCTAATTTCATCTTCTGTCAACACAGCCTTTACCCCTCTCTAGATTTTAGTCCTTTATTGCCATAGTAAACTATAATTATTTGGAAAGCTATGATGGAGCTCCGATACTGTTATACTATCATTAAATCATACATACCAGCGTTTGAAATTATTTCAAGCCGTGATGGCATCACCACTACCACGAAATTTCGCGATTTCACCACTATCATCCAGCTTTCGGATGATAGCTGCAATTTTACGCTGTGCTTTTTCAACCTCTTTCAGCTTTACTGGGCCTATAAATTCAATTTCTTCCTTAATCATTTCAGCAGCCCGCTTGGACATATTTTTGTAAATCCTGGCATTCACTTCCTGATCAGCGCCCCGCATAGCCAGCGTTAGATCATTTGAATCAACCTCTTTCAGCATCCTCTGGACAAAGCTGTCCGGCAATTTAACAAGGTCTTCAAACACAAACATACTTCCATATACTTCTTCCGCCAGCTCCATGTCCTCTTTCTCAAGTCCATCCATTATAACCTTCTCAGTGCTTCTGCCAACCTTATTGAGGACATCAACCAAAAACTGCACACCGCCCACCATAGTTTGCTCCTGATGCACCACCGCTGATAGTTTTGTTTCCAACAAACTTTCGACATCCCTTACAATGTCAGGGGTGAAACGATCTAAGATTGCTATCCTCCTGGAAATTTCACTCTGCTGTTCTGGCGGCATCATGCCCAGTATAATTGCTGCCTGCTCAGGTGTGAGGTGAGCAAGTATTAAAGCAATTGTCTGCGGGTGCTCTTCATATATAAAGTTATAAATTTGTTTGGCGTCAATTTTGCGAAGCGAACTGAATGGTTTGTCTTTCATATCAATATTAAGCTTGTTCAGTATTTCTGCAGTTTTCTGATGGCCAACAACCTTTTCCAGAACTTCTTTCGCGTAGCTTAAACCTCCATGAGAAAGGTAATCCCTCGTTTTCTGCAGTTCTATAAACTCGTCAATAACCGCGTTTCTGACCTCAGACGGAATTTCAGCCAAATTGGATATCTCTTGGGTGAGCAACTCTATGTCATCCTGATCAAAGTCCAGTTTCAACACCCGGGAAGACAGGTCGGATCCTAATGCTATTAGCAGGATTGCTGCTTTCTGAACGCCTGTAAGCTTTTTTCGCTGCAATGCCAAACCCCCTTAATCTTTGATCCATACTTTTAAAAGTTCGGCTATTTCTTCAGGTTTTTCTTTGGCCATATCTCTGATTCTCTGCTGTTTATCATTCCTGTAGACAGTAAATTCTCCCGCTTCAATATCTTTTACTGGAACAAAACCATTCCTGTCAATGGTATCAACACGCAGCGCACTGCGCCGCCAAATAATTGTTGATAGGATTAAGACCAGGAATGCAGCTGACGCCAGACTCCCAATCCGGATGTAAGTGTTGAATCGTTCTTTTGCTGAGGCTTTTGTTTCAAGCAGCGCCATTTCGTCCTCGACCTTTTTCTGGTAGGTGTCGTCAAAAACCATGCTGGAGACATTTATCTGATCTCCACGGTTCTGGTTGAATCCAATGGCTGCTGCAACAACGTCTTTCACCTTCTGGGTATCCAAAACACCATCAGATTCATTGACTACCACAGAAGCAGACAGCCGAATGATACTTCCGGGCGCATTGATCAGGGTTTCCTCCTTAGTGTCCACCTGATACTTTATTTCACTATCTTCCTTGTAATAGCTTGATGTGCCGCTGCCAATGGGAGGTTGATCAGCCGCAGCTTTGGGATCTGTGTCTGGTGCTTCCCAGGTTTCACTCCCCGACCCGCTTTCCTTTGTGAAATGCTCACTGGTTTTAAGATTTTGAGGATTGGTAGAAGTTGTGCTGGTTATCTGTTTTTGATTAAAGTCAATATCTGCTGTGACCATCGCTACAGCTTTATTCTGGCCCAGGATTGAGACAAGCATCTGCTGTACCCTTTTTTCAAGCTCTTTTTCATATAATCTACGGGCTTTTTGCTGATCGAGGGCGGTCCTTGTGGTAACAATGTTTTGTGGATCATTGATATTCAGGCTGTCACTTAAGATGTTGCCTTCAGTGTCTATTATATGTATGTTTTCCGGTTTCAGCCCCTCCAGGCTGCCGACAAGAATATCACAAATGCCCTGAAGTTGTTCAGGTTTCAATTCAGCTGCAGTTTCAAGCTTTAGAGCTATGGAAGCTGATGTTGTACCCTGATTATCATTTACAATAACGTTTTTTTGCGGTATTACCAGGTGTACCCTGGCCTGCTGAATACCTTCCATCTGGATTAAGGTCCTTCTCAATTCCTCCTGGAGCGCCCTTTGATAATCTACCTGCAACTCAAAGTCAGTACGGCCGATCTTGTCCTGGTTAAAAAGTTCAAAACCCATACTGCCGCCGAGCGCTCCACTGCTTGCCAACTGGACTCTCGTCTCGTAAACCTGGGTTTTCGGTACTCTGATAGTTTTTCCTTGATCGGTTAATCGGTATGGAATATTCATGGCTTTAAGTTCTTCTGCAATGACACCGGCGTCTATTGGATCAAGCCCGGTTAACAAGGGCTCATAGGAATATTTGAACGCCATCTGGCCAAGGAAAAACAATGAAACAACGACCCCGGCTATCACCAGGGCTGCAAAAAATTTTCTGGTTGGATTCAGAGCCAGCCATCGCTCTTCTAACCTGGCAAAGAAGTTACCCGGGGCCAATGTAAACCACCTCAAACTTTAAAAACATATAACTCAAGTACATAAATCAAATAAATATTAAAACCAAGCCCTATTGAAAGGGCTTGGTTTGATACGCAATCCCGGCAACTCAGCCGCCCTGGCTAAAAAATCAAAAGCAAAACAGTTTTTGGATATAATAAATTAACACAAATATAATCCCAAACCTGTCCGCTGTATAATTATTCGGCTTTAGGCCCGAAGTTTTGCGCCCCTCCCTTTCGGGAAGTTTGCCCTTTCCGACAGAAATATTATATTTTAAAGGTACAATTTTCCTTATTTTATGTAAATTCATTCTACAACAAATAACGTATTCCTGCAATAAAAACAGATTTTTGTGAAAATTTTTCGTTGCGTCAATTAAATAGTAAAAAACCAAGCTGATTTAAGCTTGGTTTTTATTTTAATGACACGCTGAGTTTTTGTATAACTATCGTGTTTTTGATAACCTAAATATTTTTTGATTACTATATGCTGGGAAAAAGCCTTTTGCATATTTTAATTTTTAAAGTATATTGGATACATCAAAAACATGTTTAAGATTTTGCAAAGTTTATTTTTGTTTCATTGGTAGGACGACTTAATATGAAATTTATATCTGACACCAGATTTGTTTAAATGTCTGGTGTTTGTTTCTCTCGCTGCAGGGGAACCAGCCTTTAACCGGCTCCCCTGGTCATTGCTTATTCTTCGGATATTGCAGAAATGTCTGTTGGTTCGCCCGGGCCAGCATGGACATTGTGATAGCAGCGAATCTGCTCATGATGCTCTGTCTCATTATACTTATGCATATGTCCACGTTGCAGGTGAGTAAATTGGCGATAATCCTATTAAAAGATTACATTATTGGTCAGATATTCCCTATTTCCTGACAGACACTAATCCAGCGGGTTACAGGTGTCTGTGCAATGGTTTAATCACAATGTCAATCGCGGCATCAGCACAGGTCATTTTTAAAATCCAGACGACAGATTGGTCTGATATCGATTCAGCGGTTCCGCCATTATTTCTTATGTTGGCAATTATAGTTGAAATGCTTTGCTTATTATTGGCGCCTGTCTGAAGCATTAATCATTTAGTTTTCAAACATTACTGAGTGTAAAGTATTGATAATATATTAGTCGTTAACTTTTTTGTGCCTGTCTCGACAAAGGGACCGCAAAAGACAATCATCCTGTTTTGTCAGTTTCATTCCTCCATGAATTTCTCTTAACGCTTACTTGTGGTTTTTTACGGGTCGGCCGCCTCGTAAAATATTATTCTACTTTCTATATCGTCTTATTTCGTTTTAAATTTAGCTTACTTCATCTTTTTTTTGCCTTCACGTCACTATTTTTCTTTAGTGATGTTTTGCATTTTAATAATATTAAAAATATCCGATGATCACTCTCCTTTTATATCTATTAGGATCACGGCATTTATTCAGACAGTTCAGGCGATGGTTTGAGCTAATAATATATCTGATATTATACCGGCAGCAATTTTTTCACTGTCTGGCTTATATAAACCATCTTGTATTCTTTTTTTTAAGCCTGCTACCAGGTCTTCCCGGACTGTTGATTTTTTATCGTACACACTCCTGCATGATAGAATTTTTATAGCTTCCTGTAAAACATCAATCCTGTCCCTCGGGCTTTGTAAGTCATTTTTTTCTTTTTGCATTGTCCTGTCTTTCTTTAATAATGGTATATAGGCTTTTAGAGACCTTGTTTCACAAGACCCGTTTAACCTCATCTGGAACACCTGCCTTTGCTTCCTATCACAATTATCGTCAAGGCTTTGATGAATCTTTATTATGTAAAGGTCCTAAAAACATTCACCAAAAGTCCCAACATTTTAATATACTTTGGACCCCTGAATTTTTTTACCTCAGATTTTTTCAAAAAAAGATGCAGGTAGATACCTGCACTCTGCATCTAATCTCTAATTCTTGCCTCCGCCCTGTTCGCCCAAACAACTTCTATCTCAACTTCCAATGTCACTCCTTTTTCACCGTGCTCCTCCTGCAGTATCATCCCTTTTTCATGCAGCATAGGAAGTACCCCGCTCTTATTGAAAGGCACAAAAAAAGTTTTTCTCACTCGCCTGGAGGAAAAAGCGCGGGCTACAGTTTCCAAGAGTTCACCAAAACCCCATCCTTTTTGGGCAGATAGAGAGACAGTCTGCTGTCCTTTTTCCACCGGTAGCAAATCTTTACCCTGCACAAGGTCAAATTTATTATAGACCATGATTACGGGTTTCTCCGATGCGCCCAGCGATGCCAGGACTTTGTCCACCGCTTCAATCTGTTTTTCAGCGTTTGCATGGGACGCATCAACCACATGCAGAAGAAGATCCGCCTCTACAACTTCTTCCAGGGTTGCCCTGAATGCCGCTACCAGGTGGTGGGGCAGGTTCTGGATAAAGCCCACGGTATCCGTCAGTAAAATTGCTTCATTGTTTGGCAGTACAACACGTCTTGTGGTGGGATCCAGGGTAGCGAAAAGCTTATCTTCCACAAGCAGGGCGGCGCCTGTTAATTTCTTTAGGATGGTTGATTTTCCGGCGTTCGTATAACCTACCAGGGCTACCAAGGGAATTGGCATTTCTCTGCGTCCCCGGCGTAATAAATCACGATGTTTTTTTACTTCCCTGATCTCCTCGTTAAGGTCTGCAATCCGCTTGCGAATACGCCTGCGGTCAACTTCCAACTTCGTTTCACCCGGACCTCTGGTCCCGATACCACCGCCAAGGCGGGACATTGAAGCACCATGTCCTGCCAGACGGGGCAGCAGATAGTTTAACTGGGCCAGTTCCACCTGCAGCTTGCCCTCGCTGGTCCTGGCCCTAAGGGCAAAGATATCGAGGATCAATTGGGTCCGGTCGACGACCCTGACGCTAGTAAGCTCCTCCAGGTTGCGTAACTGGGCAGAAGACAGCTCCCGGTTAATTATCAATAAATTAGCCTTTAGTTCTTGGCAGAATACGGCTATCTCTTCTGCTTTGCCTTTGCCCAGTAGAGTTGCCGCATCGGGTTTGTTTCTTTTTTGAACCATCTGCCCCAGGACATCGGCGCCCGCGGTATCGGCCAGTCGGGCCAGTTCTTCAAGAGAATATTTTGTCTGTTCGGGATCGTCCCCCGCTAATTCTATCCCAACAAGTACCGCTTTTTCCCGTTTCCCTGGCGGACTATTGGACAGTGGACGGTTATCCGGTTCATTTCTCATAGAATACATCAAATCCTTGTTTAGTCACATTTGATCAACTCGTACTTTCTGGTGCCCAGACCGATTTCCTCAGCATAGCCCAGCTGACGCTGCCAGTCTATGTCAGGATATAAAGACTTGAATTTATCCTTCGAATCAGTTTTACCGTTAAGCTTTGTGTTAGGAAGAGCTTTCTCCCTGTTGATAAGGTCAATGCAGGCCTGGTCGATAGCCACGGGATCGCGGGAGGCAAGAATACCAATGTCCTTTACCAGCGGGGCGTCACTCCAGCCAAAGCAGTCGCAATGGGGAGATATATTAGTAAGGAAGGTTATAAAACCGTATTTTCCATTTTTATTTTTTAAAGCTCCTTCAGCGTATTCAACTATTTTTTCCTGGATGGCAGCAGGTTCTGTTTTCCAGTTAACAGCAATCGCCTGCACTGGACAAGTAACGGTACATTCCCCGCAGCCTATACATTTTCTCTCATCTATTTGGTAATCATTTCCCTTAAGCCTGATAGCTTCCGCAGGGCACCACTCACTACACCTGCCGCAGGCTGTACACTTGTCAGGATTTATCGAGGGAAGGGCGTCTGAATGCATGTTCTGCTTACCGCTCCTTGATCCCAGTCCCATACCAAGGTTTTTTAATACACCGCCAAACCCGGCCATTTCATGCCCTGTAAAATGAGTTAAAGCAATTATCGCATCAGCATGATATGCCGCCGAGCTTATTTTGGCAACTTTAAAATGCTTACGGTTTATTTCTACATTTATGTAGTCCTTACCGGCAAGCCCGTCTGCAATAATGAGCGGCGCATCTATCACCGCATATGCGAAGCCATTTTCAATAGCGGTTTGCAGATGATCAATCGCGTTTGAGCGGCTGCCAAAGTAAAGTGTGTTTGTATCTGTAAGGAAAGGTCTCCCACCCAGACTCTTTACTTTGTTAACTATTCTGCGCAGAAACTGGGGGCGGATGTAGCCTGTATTTCCTTTTTCCCCAAAATGGAGCTTTATCGCTACCAGATCTTTACATCCAATAAAAGTGGACATACCAGCATAGTCGAATAACCTTTCTACTTTATCAAGCAAGCTCTTATTGAAGCCCGCCCTCATATCGGTAAAATAAACTTTTGCAGCCATATATTCTGCCTCCCAAAGGTTAATTTACCGGCACGTGTGGCCGGTGCTTAAATTTCTGCTGCCTTCTCCTAAGCTCCTGCTGCAAATACCTCTGCTAATACATAATTAAGAAGAATTCATCATGGATTATTATACACCGGAATCCGGTTTTTTTGCAGGGTTGGTTTAGCCAACCGTGAAGGTGCGGCTTAAGCCGCACCTTCACGTCATAATTCTCACAGTATGCATCCAAGTCCTAGGTTTTATTCCGGCCGGTCTTCAAAGACCAGGCTGCCGCTCACCGGATCAACCTTAACCAGGATACCGCCGCCCCGAGCTTTCTTGCCTTCCAGGATATGCACCGAAAGCGGATTTTCCAGGCGCCTCTGGACAGCCCTTTTCAATGGCCTGGCACCATATACCGGATCAAAACCTTCTTCCGCCAACAGCGCTTTAGTCTCCTCTGTAATTTCCAGGGAGAGACCTAGTTTCGCCAGGCGCTGTTTAAGCAGCTCCAGCTGGATGTCCACAATCCTGACAATCTCATCTCTGCCCAGGTTATTGAATATGACTACCTCGTCAACGCGGTTCAAAAATTCCGGACGGAAGTTAGTTCTTAGCTCCTCCATCACGCGAGCCTCAAGCTCCGCGCGGTTTTCATCCTTGATTTCCCGGAACAAGTGGCCTCCCAGGTTTGAGGTCATGATCACTACCGTGTTCCGGAAATCTACGGTGCGGCCGTGCCCATCCGTGAGCCGGCCGTCATCCAGCAACTGCAGCAGAATGTTGAATACATCCGGGTGTGCTTTCTCGATCTCATCAAACAGAATAACCGCGTAAGGGCGGCGGCGTACCGCTTCGGTAAGCTGGCCCCCCTCCTCGTAACCGACGTAGCCCGGAGGTGCCCCGATCAGCCTTGAAACTGTGTGCTTTTCCATATATTCACTCATGTCGAAGCGCAGCATGGCCCGCTCATCGTTAAACAGAAAGTGCGCCAGCGCTCTTGCCAGCTCGGTCTTGCCTACACCGGTAGGGCCAAGGAATATGAAAGATCCCATTGGCCTGTTCGGATCGGATACCCCGGCCCTGGCCCGACGGATGGCGTCAGAAACTGCCTGTACCGCCCGATCCTGGCCAACAACTCTTTTTGTCAGGAGCTCTTCCATCTTAAGCAGTTTCTGTACTTCTCCCTCCAGCATCCGGGATACGGGGACACCAGTCCACTTGGACACCACCTCGGCAATATCTTCTTCATCTACTTCCTCTTTAAGCATTTTGTGTTCAATCTGCAGTTTTTCCAGCTTTTCATTGTTTTGCTGAAGCCTTTTGTCTAATTCGGGCAGCACGCCGTACCGCAGTTCGGCAACCCTGGCCAGGTCGGTATCCCGCTCTGCACCCTGTTCCATCAATCGAGTCTCTTCAATCCTCTCCTTGATTTCCCGGATGCTTTGAATTAATTCTTTTTCCTTGTGCCAGTGATCCTTCAAGGTATCAATACTTATCTTCAGGGTACGGAGTTCTTCTTCCATTTTTTCGAACCTGTCCTGGCTGGCTCTGTCCTGTTCCTTGGCCAGCGCTTGCTTTTCAATTTCAAGCTGCCTGATCCGCCTGTCGATTTCATCTATTTCAGTTGGCATGCTGTCGATTTCTATCCGCAGGCGGGAAGCCGCTTCGTCGATAAGGTCAATGGCCTTATCAGGCAGAAAACGCTCTGAAATATAACGGTGGGAGAGCGTCGCCGCAGCCACTAGGGCGGCGTCTTTTATCCTTACCCCATGGTGCACTTCATATTTTTCCTTTAGACCTCTCAAGATAGCAATGGTATCCTCTACACTGGGTTCCCCCACGTAAACAGGCTGAAAACGGCGCTCCAGGGCAGCGTCTTTTTCTATATGCTTGCGGAACTCATCCAGGGTAGTGGCACCCACACAGCGCAGCTCACCCCGCGCCAGTGCCGGCTTAAGCATGTTGGCTGCATCCATGGCCCCTTCCGCGGCACCGGCGCCAACCAGGGTATGCAGTTCGTCGATGAAGAGGACGATTTCCCCCTGGGCTTCACTGATTTCTTTCAATACTGCTTTCAGGCGGTCCTCAAACTCACCCCGGTATTTCGAGCCTGCTACCATAGCGCCTATATCCAGGCTGAGGAGCCGCTTGTTCTTTAAACTTTCCGGAATATCACCGCTGACTATGCGCTGGGCCAGGCCTTCAACTATTGCTGTTTTGCCCACACCAGGCTCACCGATTAAAACCGGGTTGTTTTTTGTGCGCCTGGAAAGCACCTGGACCACTCTGCGGATTTCCTCGTCCCTGCCGATCACCGGGTCCATCTTGCCTTTGCGGGCCAGTTCTGTCAGGTCCCTGGTGAAACGGTTCAAGGACTGGTATTTATCCTCGGGATTCTGGTCAGTTACACGCTGGGTGCCGCGGATTTCCAGCAGGATCTTATAGACAGCGTCCTGGGTCACCCCGTTTGCACGCAGGATTTTTCCTGCCTCCCCTTCCCTGCCGGCAACCATACCCAGCAATACATGTTCAGTACTCAAGTATTCGTCTTTGAGCCTCTCCGCTTCCTTCCAGGCAAGGTCGATGATTTTAGACAGTCCTTGAGAAACATGTGGCCCACCGGCGCCGCTGACCTTTGGCAGCCTGTCCACAGCGGCCAGAACCTGATTCTCTAAATTTACTATATTGATCTCCATTTTTTTCAGGATCTGCCGGACCAAGCCCTCATCTTGCCGGAGCAAACCCAACAACAGATGCTCACTCTCCATCTGCTGGTGACTATGTTCAGACATGATCTTTTGTGCATCTTCAAGTGCTTCCTGTGTTTTCAAGGTAAGTTTATCCAGCCTCATGTAATTACTCCTTCCAATTCGTGGATTTGAAATAATCCGGCGACCAGCCGCCCTAAATTCGCAGCATTAATAAACTTTGGCAGATCAAAATTATCTTTGACCTTATTTGACCATATTATAAGACACTGTTTTTTGGATGTCAATATTGCCCCGATTTCTTTAAGGAAAATTTAACTTTTATTTAATATTTATTTACATCTCTCAAAGTAAACTGCCCGCAGCTGGCTTATAATTCCCTTATAAAGGTTTTAACCATAGATATATATACATCCGCCATCATATTATTCAACCTTTCTTATCAGAAAACTGAAACCATTAAACCTTCTTTTTATGCTTTTTAACTGACTGTAGTGGTAATTTAAAGCAAAATTCTTAATTATTTAAAAAATATGATATATTATAAATGCATTGTTGTTTATTGCTTTTTTCAAGTTGGTTTGTTTCATCAAATAATGGTGGAGGGGTAGCTATGACAGGGGAAAAAACTGGAAGCGTGGATTCTTCGCTGATCGAAAACAGGGTTTTTTATCCAGCTCCTGAGTTTGCGGAAAAGGCGCGCGTCAGCAGCCTTGAACAGCGCAACGAAATGTGGCGCAAATCAATTGAGAAACCAGACGAGTTCTGGGCTGAAATGGCAGAACAAATAGACTGGTATAAAAAATGGGATTCGGTTGAAGAATATAATTTCACTGATGATTTCTATATAAGATATTTTCACGGCGCGAAACTCAACGCCTCCTATAACTGCCTGGATCGTCACCTAAAGAGCTGGCGCCGAAACAAGGCAGCCCTGATCTGGCAGGGTGAGCCACTGGAAGAAAGCAAAACATATACTTATCTCCAGCTGCACCGGGAAGTCTGCAGATTTGCAAATGTCTTAAAAAATTTGGGTATAAAGAAAGGGGATCGGGTTACCGTTTACCTGCCGATGATCCCCGAGCTGGCCATAACCTTGCTGGCCTGTACTAGGATCGGGGCTATCCACAGCGTTGTTTTTGGCGGATACAGCTCGGAAGCCCTGCGTGACAGGATCCTCGACGCAGGAGCGGAAACACTGATTACCTGTAATTTTGGGTACAGGTCCGGCAAACACCTTGCTATCAAAGGAAACGCTGATGATGCATTGTTAGACTGCCCAAGAATTAAAAACTGCGTCGTGGTTAAAAGGGTTGATAAAGAATGTGAAATGACGGAAGGCCGCGACTACTGGTATCATGATCTCATGAGATATGCCCAGGCTGACTGCGAGCCTGAGGAAATGGATGCGGAAGACCCGCTGTTTATCCTATATACAAGCGGCAGCACCGGAAAGCCCAAGGGTGTGCTGCACACCACCGGCGGTTACATGGTTTACACTACAACAACTTTTAAGTATATCTTTGATTACCGGGATGAAGATATATTCTGGTGCACAGCTGATATCGGCTGGGTTACCGGACACAGTTACGTCATTTATGGTCCCCTCTCAGCCGGCGCTACAACCCTGATGTTTGAGGGAACACCGAACTATCCAGATCCGGACAGGTTTTGGGAGATTGTAGAAAGATACGGTGTAAATATCTTCTATACCGCACCTACAGCTATAAGGTCCATGATGAGGGATGGCGACAGGTGGCCGCAAGGAAGAAACCTCAGCAGCCTGCGCCTGCTTGGATCGGTTGGTGAACCGATTAATCCCGAAGCCTGGATGTGGTACTACAAGATAATCGGAAAAGAAAAATGCCCTGTTGTCGATACATGGTGGCAGACTGAAACAGGCGGAATTTTAATTTCACCACTGCCCGGTGGTGTCCCACTTAAACCAGGCTCAGCCACTCTGCCATTTTTCGGCGTAAATCCAAAGGTTATTCGCCAGGACGGCACAGAGGCTGGGGTTAATGAAGGAGGGTACCTGGTCATTACAAAACCATGGCCCGGTATCATGCGCGGTGTCTATGGCGAACCCGATAAGTTTAAAAACACTTATTTCACCCAGTACCCGGGCTGCTATTTCACAGCTGACGGCGCCCGCAAAGATGAGGACGGGTTTTACTGGCTGATGGGCCGCGTGGATGATGTGATCAATATATCCGGGCACCGCCTTGGAACAGCAGAAGTAGAAAGCTCCCTGGTAGCTCACCCCAAAGTGGCTGAGGCAGCTGTAGTAGGCTACCCGCACGATATCAAGGGTGAAGGCATTTATGCCTATATAACGCTCTTAGACGGCATTACCGCGACGGAGGATTTAAGAAAAGAACTCGTTGCTATTGTACGCAAAGAAATAGGCCCGATTGCTTCCCCGGATGTCATACACTTTACACACTCCCTGCCTAAAACCAGGAGCGGTAAAATCCTCAGGAGGATTTTAAGGAAGATAGCATCCGGGGATCTTGAACATCTTGGGGATACCTCAACATTAGCTGATCCAACAGTTGTTGAGATACTGATAACCGGGAAACCATAAATCATGAAGGGATAAACCGGCATTTATGAGAAACAAATTTAAAATTGGCATTTGCCAGATGCTGGTTATTAACAACAAGGATTTGAATATTTCCAAGGCCCGTTCAATGATTAAAAAGGCAGCAGCCGAAGGCTGCAGGCTTGTAGTACTGCCGGAAATGTTCAATTGTCCTTACAACAGCAGTCTTTTTCCAAAATATGCAGAAAGTTTCCCTGACGGCAGCACGCTAAAAATGCTGTCGGAGACAGCAGCAGAAGAGGAAGTTTTTCTCGTCGGCGGCTCCATTCCCGAACGGGAAGAAAACTATATCTATAACTCGAGCTTCATTTTTGGCCCCAGAGGTGAACTGCTGGCAAAACACCGGAAAATTCATCTTTTTGATGTAGACTTTCCGGACAGCCTTTCCTTTCACGAATCCAGGACACTCGGAGCCGGGAATAGTATCACCGTCGTCAAAACAGAAATATGCACACTTGGTCTGGCGATATGCTATGACATACGGTTTCCTGAATTAACCCTTTTAATGGCCCTGATGGGGGCAGAGATAATTGTGCTGCCCGCCGCCTTCAATATGAATACCGGGCCGGCCCACTGGGAACTGCTGCTGAGGACCAGGGCTATAGACAACCAGGTTTTTATGGTCGGCGCTGCATCGGCCAGGAACACCGAAGCATCTTATGTTAGTTATGGAAACTCCGTTATCGTGGATCCCTGGGGCCAAATAATTGCCCGGGCTGACGAGAAAGAAGTGATTCTGTACGGAGATATAGACCTCCAGCAAATAGATAAGATAAGGGAAGCCCTGCCCCTGTTAAAACACAGGCGGACAGACATCTACCAGTTGGAAACACCTCGCTAAAGTAATAATAATCCAAATAACTAAAACCCCCTGTTTTCAGGGGGTTCATTAGTTATACAGAAATCACTTCTTTAATTTCCGGTATTTCCTGCTTGAGCAACCGCTCAATACCCTGCTTGAGGGTTATTTTGGCACCAGGTCACCCACTGCAGGCACCTTTCAGACGAACTTTTACCACCCCGTTTTCGGTGACATCAATAAGTTCAACGTCTCCACCATCTCTTTGAAGAAAAGGCCGGACTTTATTCAGCGCTTCCAATACTTTCTCTTTCACTGGTATTAACCTCCCTTCAACTTATAATATACACTGCATATATCCAACAGAATATGTCTTTGTAACACCGCAGTTTAAAACTATTTTACCTGTTATAGATGGGTATTACAATATTATCTTATATTTAAATGTAAAAATATAAAATTATTTTATTGTATAGTGTTAATTAAACCTAAAAGACAGCGTAAAAAAATCCCTCCGCCTCTCTTGCCTGTGAGAAATGAAGGGTCTATAAATTATCAGCATATTCTTAACTAGACAGAAATTACTTCTTTGATTTCCGGAATCTCCTGTTTGAGCATTCTCTCAATACCCTGCTTTAAAGTTATCTTGGCACCAGGGCACCCGCTGCAGGCTCCTTTCAGGCGGACTTTAACCACACCGTCGGCAGTAACCTCCACCAGCTCGACGTCTCCTCCGTCTCTTTGAAGCAAAGGTCTGACCCTCATCAGCACAGACTCGACTTTTCCCTCCATGTATACTCCTCCTCTCAAAAACGCATGTTGAATGAATCAGGTTGACTGTAAAGTTAAACCTATTTTAGCTATTTTGCTATATATATACAAGATATATTTATGATTAAAACAAGTTTTAGTTATTAAATATTTTTATTAACCATGTGGTTTATAACAGTAAATTATATGAATATCAATTTATTCAAGATGCAGAATCATAATTAAACAGCAGCCAAAACCTGTCTGGCTTTATATTGACTCATTATTTCCTATCTGTTAGAATATGTTTGCTATCAAGCAACTGCCGAAGTGGCGGAACTGGCAGACGCAGCGGACTCAAAATCCGCCGTTCGCAAGGACGTGGGGGTTCGACTCCCCCCTTCGGCACCATTGAATTAACAGACCCTTCGGGGTTTTTCTTTTAATATATCTGCAACCGCACCAAATTAACCAACAGCCCTGCTTGTCCTGTCTACGGCACCGTTGAGGAAGAGGTCTGTCATCCTTTCAATCATATCTGCCAGAGACATTCCCGGGTGAGATAGCCATTCCGTCATAACCAGGTCGTTTTGCCAGTCCAGGTAGATTGCCAGGGCGCGCGTTGGGATATCACGCCTGATCTCTCCCTGCACTTGACCGGTGCCAATGATCCTTTTCAAGATTTCCCTGTATCCGCTTTGCAGCTCCTGGTTTCTTGCAGTGTCAAGCATTGTTTGGTTCATATATGACATATATCTTTTTATGACATCCTCGTTCAGGTTTTTTTCGAGCCATTCATTTACCAGGCGGAACAAAGCTTCTAATTGGGCCCGGGTGTCTGGCAGCCTTTCTACTTCCTTAACAATTCTAGGGGAGACATCATTAAGGCCTCTTTGCACATAGCCGAGTATCATAGCTTCCTTGACTGGGAAATGATTGAATATGGTACCTCTTGCAACATCCGCCTCTTCCGCTATCTGCTCTACTGTTGTCTGGTCATATCCCTGACTATTGAACAGGTCTATGGCGGTTGAAATTATTTTCTTCCTGGTCGCTTCTTTCTTCCTGTCAGTCCTTTTTAATGCTGTCTGATCCATAATTTCACCTTCTTGAATGAGAATAATATAATAAGTATATTATTATACTTGGTATAATTTATCACAAATATTATGCCTTTGACAATGTTTTATTAAAACATTTTTGTTTAAACAAAATGGCAGGATTATTATATCCTGCCAAAATTCTTTGTATTTAGGATTACTACCCCTGTGAATAACTAACCCTTTTTAGCTGCTGACTTAACCTTGCCTTTTGACTTTTTGTTTAAGTTCTGCTCCGTTAAAGTCTTCTGGTCAAGGGAATCTTCATCCTTTGCTGATAATGCCGCCTGGGCTCCTTTTTTTAAACAAATATACCTGTAATAAACATATACGAATAAGGCATATAGAGGAATTGCTAATAGAAACTTGGTTTTAACCGGAAGCCAAGGCATTGCATATACGATAATTCCTAGTACCGTCACAGCCAGTGCATACCAGCGCCATTTTGCCACTTCAGTATTGTTTACACCCTTCAAGTCCATCACCACACAATAATATAATTATTCCAGTAAGAAGCAATGTATGATAAAATCATTCCTATTCTTTCTTAGAAAATCCCAAGTTAAATGGGATGAGATTTGGCACCTCCAAATCGGATTCAAGGAAATATAGCAGTTTGTGACAACTGTTGCAAAAGTATACATCTTTTTTCCCACTGGGCATTGTCATGAGCGTTGCGCCGCACGTGCATTTCGCGTCTTTTTTTACAGCGCCCCAGGACATTTTTGACTTCACTTTATCAAACAGATTCAACTTTGCTTCCCACCTGTCCATGTTATATGCAGTATTAATTTAAAGCAATTTTTATTATAACATGTTGAAATTCAAAAAAATAATTATTATTTAAAATTTAGTGTACATTTATATTTGTTTTGAAACCTCTTTGCAGAATCTCTAATAACTGTAGCAGCTCGTCATTGCTTTCCCGGAACATCATCTGCTCGGCTACTTTGCTTGACAGCCCTTCTATCCCATACCCGACATCACGTACCAAAAGCGCCTTTGGCCTAAACCTGCCCATGCTATCCAAACCGGCATGTATTCCTTCTTCAATCAGACACCAGTCAGTCATTAAAACTACGTTGCTCCTTTTCGTAATCAGCGGCAGGTACTCCCACATATCAAGAGTAAAACCTATTGAAACCACATCATCCCCGTCCCAGCCTATCTCCAGTGTCACCACGTATTCATTATGTCTGGTAGAAACTAATTCCCATTTAAACCAATAGTTTATATCTTCGCCTTCATGAAACCGCCTGTATAATACAGACAAGTCCTGATCAAGCGCTGGTACAACCATAATAACTGCTTGCTCGGTATCTCCAATGAACTCAGGGATAGCAATTTCATTATTCATATTGTTAAGCTCCCATTAACTCAAAACTGCGCCATTTGGCCAACAAAAAGATGTGCAATTATTGCAAACCATTTTTTAAATATGAAAGCAGCCTCTCGGATGACCTGCCCAGGGCTTTGTATCCTTCCAAGCTGGGATGGGCTTCGTCACAAAAATATGCCGGAACCGCACTGCCGGTGATAGGGGCAAGAAGTGGTGCATAAAAATCTAGAACGGGTAACTCTTCATCAGCTGCGAATTCTTCCGCCCAGTTTCTGAAACACTCCAGCTCACAGCTGGCAACACCCACTTCATCAGTTACAAACTCACCTATACTGATAGGCGCCGGAAGCCCGATCACAGGACATATGCCATTGTTTACAGCTGCCGTTACCATTTCCGTTATATTATCCTGGTATTTTTCAAGGGTATAGCCCATAAAGGCGTCATTGGCTCCGCCCATAATTATCACATAAGCGGGTTTAAGGCTTGTCACGTCCCTGCTGAAACGCATCCTCATACTGCGGGTAGTGTCCCCATTAGCACCTTTATTGATCAATTTGATGCCGAGTGCTTTCGCTCCCAGGTTGACCCAGGAAGCATCCGGGCCAAAAGGAAAACCGTAAGTTATACTGTCGCCCAGACAGACTATTGTATCTCTACCGGTCATATTGCTGAATGCGTCAAAGCATCTTTCATCACTGAGGGCAAACACAACTTGCTCCAGTCCCGAACCTCTGGCAATATGTCGGCGCGCTTCATAAACCATCACTCTGGCCACCTGGTCCGGATCAAGTCCGCCCAAACCAGTCCCAAGGGCAGGGAAAGCAATGCTTTTAAGATTAAGATCTTCCGCTCTGAACAGAGCGTTCCTGACAGCAGATCTGACCTTGTCAACATCGGGAACAAGGTCCTGGCCCATGGCAACAGCATGAATTACATAACGAGCCGGCAGCTGGCCGGCACCTGTAACCACTGCTTCGCCGACGGGTATCGGAGCCATGGCTAACGCCTCATCTTCAATTAAAACGCCGCCTTTCTTCTTGATCGCCCCGGCGACTCCATCTCTCATCCGCAGCTCGTTGTTTGCTAAGTTTACTATAGCGTCAATATATAGATCGGTTATATCTCCTATTATTGATTTTATCAGGGCAAACACCCCCCTCTTTAACGCCCATTTCTTACAGCACCCTGGCCCTGCCCCTGTAAATTAAACCCCTCGGTCCATCTACCGTAACGATATCGCCGTCTGCCAGAATATCCGTTGCATCATCAGCGCCCACAACAACCGGAATATCAAACTCCATGCAGACGATGGCCGCGTGTGAGGTAAGACCACCCATTTCGGTGATAACTGCCCCGGCCTTCTTCATTGCCGGATTATATTCGCTGCCTGTGACCGCAGCCACCAAAATATCTCCCTGCCTAACCTTTTCTGATGCTTCCGCACCGCTGTGCGCTACCCTTACAGTGCCTGTTACTGATCTGTTGCCAATCCCGGTTCCGCTTAATATGATGTCAGCCACCGTGTGAACGCGGATCAGGTTGGTTGTCCCTTTTATGCCCACAGGGATTCCTGCTGTAAAAACAATCAGATCGCCGCCGTTTATTAATCCCGCGCTCAGAGATGCGTCAATAGCCTCGTCCATCATCTCGTCGGTGCTCTCCTTGCCTTGCGCAGTGATAGGCTTGACCCCCCAGTTCAACGCCAACTTCCTCATCACCCCCGCATGTGGGGTGACAGCCACGATAGGCGCTTTTGGCCGGTATTTAGAAACCATTTTGGCGGTATGGCCGGACTCAGTGGAGACAATAATTGCCGCAGCGCCAAGATTCTGAGCAATGGCACAGGTGGCATAGCTGATAGCGTTGGTAACCGTCTGCCTGAGCGTATCTGTTCCTTTCTTGCTGAGCATTTCCTCATAGTGGAGTGCAGCTTCTGCCCGCCTGGCTATGCGATCCATCATCTCAACTGATGCCAGCGGATATATTCCGATGGCAGTTTCACCGGAGAGCATCACTGCGTCTGAACCGTCAAAGATCGCGTTGGCTACGTCACTGGCTTCCGCCCTGGTGGGCCGCGGATTATGGATCATCGATTCCAGCATCTGGGTTGCGGTAACTACTGGCTTACCAGCCAGGTTGCATTTCTCAATTATCGTTTTTTGCAGCAGCGGTACCTCTTCTACCGGGATCTCCACCCCCAGATCGCCTCTGGCTACCATGATCCCGTCAGAAACTTTGATTATATCGTCAAGGTTGTTTACTGCTCTTCTGCTTTCTATCTTAGAAATAATGTCCAGATCACCCCCGGCCTCTTCAATAATCTGCCGGATGGAAAGCACATCCGCAGCTTTTCTGACAAATGAGGCCGCAATGTAATCAAGCTTCTGTGCAACTCCGAAAACAATATCTTTAATATCTTTCTCAGTTATAGCAGGAAGGCTCACCTCCACACCAGGTACATTTACCCCTTTCTGACTGGTCAGTTCCCCGCTGTTCATCACGGTACAGAGTATTTCAGTATCTGTAGCAGACACCACTTTCATGGCTATTAAGCCATCTGCCACGAGTATTGTGTCGCCTTTCCGGACATCCCCCGGCAGACCGGAATATGTGATGGGTATAAGTTTCTTATCTCCCCTGACAGGTTCTGTGGTTAACGTTACTTGATCGCCTTCCTTGAGGTAAACAGGTTCTTCTATAAAATAGCCCAAACGTATTTCCGGCCCCTTGGTATCCAGCATGATTGCCACATTTAAGCCGGTTTCCGCGGCAGCCTGCCGGATAGCTTTGATACGCCGCTTATGCTCATCCTGCGTTCCATGGGAAAAATTAAGGCGGGCTACATTCATCCCTGCCCGCAATAGTTTCTTGATCATTGAGATACTATCGCTGGCAGGACCAATGGTGCAGACAATCTTGGTTCGACGCAATTCTCTCCCTCCCCGCTGTATGTAATAACATCTGACATGCCTCAAATGTAATAAGAAGGGGGTCAGGCCATTGCATGATTGGTCCCGACCCCGCAGATGTCATTTTAAATTTCCGATGGAACGGAATTTTTCGTACCTGTAAGACATCAGTTTCTCCAGCGACAGTTCCAGAAGTTCGTCCAATGAACCAGCTATAGCTTCAGCAAGCAGATCTGCAGCACCTTTAGGATCACGGTGCGCGCCGCCCAGTGGTTCAGGTATTATTTTATCTGCCACGCCCAGGTCCAGTATATCGCTGGCTGTGATCCTAATAGCCTCGGCAGCCTCGCGGGCACGGGATGAGTCCTTCCATAAAATACTGGCATACCCTTCAGGTGATATGACAGAATAAATCGTATGCTCCTGCATCAAAATCCGGTCTCCCACCCCGAAAGCCAGGGCTCCGCCGCTGGCACCCTCACCGATCACTACTGTTATAATAGGAGTCTTGAGGGCAGCCATTGTTAAGATGCTTCTGGCGATGGCCTCAAACTGCCCTCTCTCCTCGGCGCCTATTCCGGGATTAGCGCCTGGAGTGTCAATGAAACAGATCACCGGCCGCTTAAATTTTTCAGCCTGTTTCATCAAACGCATACCCTTGCGGAAACCCTCAGGGTGGGCCATCCCGAAATTCCTAGCCAGGTTTTCCTTGGTGTCTTTACCTTTGAGGTGGCCAATCACAGTAACTGCGCGGCCGTTAAACCGTCCAATACCTCCCACCACTGCCGGATCATCACCAAAACACCTGTCTCCGTGCAGTTCAATGAAATCTCTGAAAATGTAATTGATATAATCATAGGTATTAGGACGTTCCGGATGCCTTGAGATCAGCACATGCTGCCATGAATTGAGATTCCCGTAGATGGACTCTCTGACCTCCATGGCCCTTTTTTCCAAGGTGGTAATTTCATTCGTCAAATCTATACCCTTGTCCCTGGAAAAATTTCTTAATTCATTTATTTTGTTTTCCAACTCCTGGATCGGCTTCTCAAACTCCAATGTTGCCGCCATTATTTATTTCACCCCCAGCAGATGAAATTCCAGAAGTGTGGCAAGTGTTTCTTTCAGCTGATGCCTGGGAATAATCTGGTCAATAAAGCCGTGCTGTTTAAAAAACTCGGCTCGCTGGAATCCTTCCGGCAATTTCTGCCTGATGGTCTGCTCTATCACCCTTGGACCGGTAAAGCCAATCATGGCTTCCGGTTCGGCCAGAATAATATCACCCAAAGCGGCAAAGCTGGCGCTGACACCGCCAGTTGTAGGATCGGTCATGACCGTGATATATAACTGGCCTGCTTCGCTTAACCTGGCCAGTGCTTCCACAGTCTTGGCCAGCTGCATTAAAGATAGTATCCCTTCCTGCATCCGGGCACCTCCGGAAGCCGCAAAAATAACCAGCGGCTTTCTTTCGGCAGTGGCAGCCTCAATCGCCCTAGTAATTTTCTCTCCGACTACGGTGCCCATACTGGCCATCATAAAATTGGTGTCCATAACAACGATAACCAATGGAATATTATTAATGGTCCCCGCTCCGGTAACCACCGCTTCATTCAAGCCGCTTTTATTTCGAGCTTCAATCAGCTTGTTAGCGTAGTCAGAGAGCTCGAAAGGATTTACCGGAAGCAAATCGGCATCCATTTCCCGGAAGCTCCCCTCATCCAGGGTCATTTTTATCCGCTCCAGGGCTGTCAATCTGAAATGGAAACCACATTTTTGGCACACTTTGTGGTTTTTGATCAAATCCTTGTTCAACAGAATCTCACCGCAGCGCCCGCACTTACTCCAAATACCCTCCGGGATATCGCGATTTTCTGATCCTGATGGGGCAGCGACATTTTTTTGTTTACGAAAAACTTCTAAAACCAAAAAAAGCACTCCTTAACTATATATTGCTTTACAGCTTTATCTTAAGCAGTATTAATTACTTCCATAGCCTCGTCAACTTCTGACTCCGGCAGCAAAATCTCTATTGAGCAGGTATTATCAGCCTGGGGAAATCCGATTATCCTCAATTTCACTAAAAAGCCTTCGGTAGCCAACAGTCTTTCCAGCCTGTCAGCTTCCTTCCTGTTTGGAGCTATGTAAACCACTGTCCACACATTGAAGGCCTCCTTATTCATAGGGTTTGAGGCATGCTCTTTATTTTCTACTCATCTCGCCGGTTATCCTCTTTTTTGCAGAGCATAAATATACCCAGAGTCATAACCCTGGATACAGTAGTTTAACTGATAAATTCATGGACCATTAATTAGAAAAAATACATCCAAGACAGAACGCTAAAAATTGGACTTTCATAAAGCCCGGGTGTTTAGTCGTCTGTCTTAATCCCTCCATGCTTGGTTAACAGCTCTACCCGCCCACGAATTTTAATAGCGGAAGTGTGTTCGGTGAACTGAGCGATCATAATCTCTCCCTTATCCAATTTTTCTGAATGGTGGAACCTAGTATCCTTGCCCCTGGTAAGGCCGATAATGGTGACCCCGTTTTCAAGTGCCTTTATTACAACATACTCTCCGGCGATCTCCCCAATTGTAACCGGCAATATATTCACCTCTTAAGTTTTTCCATTTTTTGCTGATTTATATTAACATATAGCCTATTTTCTGACAAGTACGGGCATGTATTAAGCCGCTCAACCTGATTAAATATTGGTCTCCTACAGCTCAAGTATGCTAAAGAAATCCTTGACCTTCTTAGCCGGCTTGGACAGATTAACTTTCTTGTCAGCGGCAATGACTGCAGCTTCCAAATCCGCTTCTTTCTCGCTTTTTTCCTTGCCCGGGCCAGCTTTCATCTCATTATTTTTCCTTTTCACTCTAACCATTGACTTACCAAGCAGGTCTTCCAGCTTCCCAACAACCGGGCCTGACAGATCAACATAGTATTCCTCTCCCGCTTTAATTACTTTTTTCTCTTTCACAAAATGTAAAAAAACCGGGGAATTGCCTCTGAAACTGCTGATCATGATCTGTACCTGGTCCAGCAATAGTGAGTCCGCATTCTTGATCTTTAAGTGCAGTTCTCCCTCCAGGTGGCTGTCAAGAGTTGATATATCATCGCCGATGATCTTTGTTTCCTCACCATTCTCCC
Organism: uncultured Eubacteriales bacterium; assembly: GCA_964397525.1. Classification (GTDB taxonomy): domain Bacteria; phylum Bacillota; class Desulfotomaculia; order Desulfotomaculales; family Pelotomaculaceae; genus Syntrophopropionicum. The sequence continues at coordinate 5,262 of CAYNIY010000003.1, read as the reverse complement.
TAGTCTTGCCTTTCACCACCACTACCTCATCTATTCTGAGAGCCAGGCGGCTTTGAATGTATGGACGTGGATAAACCACGACTTCTACTGACCCTGTAAGGTCTTCCACTGTGAGGATGGCCATAGTGTCTCCTCTGCGGGTGCTTGTTTTCTTTATTGCCGTAATCAGGCCGCCCAATACAATCTCACTGTTGTCAGGCAGATCCGGTAATTCTACCGCAGTAATTGTTGACAACATGTTCAGTGCGCCGCGGTACTGGGAGAGAGGATGCCCGCTGATGTACAAACCAAGTGTTTCTTTTTCAAGTACCAGCATTTCATCCACCGGGTACTCTCCCACCTCGGGCAAACTGATACTTACTGAATCACGGCTTCCATCAAGGAAATCCAGAAGAGACATCTGACCGTTTTCTCTTTCGCGCTGCGACTGCTGCGCCAGGCCCAATCCCGAATCCACCGCAGCCATCAGCTGGGCCCGGCGGTAACCCAGGGAGTCATAAGCGCCGCATTTGATCAGGCTCTCCAATACCCTCCTGTTGACAACTTTTGTGTCCAGCCGCCGGCAAAAATCGGCGTAGTCGGTGAAAGGCCCTTCCTGTTCCCTGACCCGGATGATAGACTCCACCGCCCCGAGCCCGACATTTTTAATCGCAGCGAGGCCAAAGCGAATTTTATTGCCTGCTACCGTGAAACTTTCCCGGCTCTCATTTACATCAGGCTGCAGCACTTCTATGCCAAGACGCCTGCACTCTTCAATATAGGCGGAAACCTTGTCCGTGTTGTCCTTCACTGAAGTCAGCAGCGCCGCCATGAACTGAAGTGGATAGTTGGCTTTTAAGTAAGCCGTCTGGTATGAAACCATCGCATACGCGGCACTGTGGGATTTGTTAAAACCATAGCCAGCGAAATACTCCATTAAATCAAACACTTGGCCGGCGATTCCCTCATTGATGCCATTGTTCACCGCACCTGCGATAAACTGTGAGCGCAGGCCAGCTATTATCTCCGGCTTTTTCTTACCCATAGCGCGCCGCAGCATATCGGCCTCACCCAGGGAAAATCCGGCCAGGTCGCTCGATATGCGCATGACCTGCTCCTGGTACAGAATAACACCATAGGTATCCTTTAATATCGGCTCCAGCTTGGCATGAAGATATTTTATGCTTTTAATTCCGTGCTTGTTCTTGACAAAGTCTTCCACCATGCCGCTGCCTAACGGTCCGGGGCGGTACAGGGCTACGAGAGCTACAATGTCTTCAAATACTTCTGGCTTCAGATCGCGTAGGATGCCGCGCATCCCGCTGCTTTCCAGCTGAAAGACCCCGGCGGTTTCACCCCTGGACAGCATTTCGTAAGTATACGCATCATCCATGGTTATTTTATCTATGTCAAGGACATCACCGGTGATTTCATTGATTGCCTTAAGCGCATCGCTGATTACAGTCAGAGTCCTCAGGCCCAGCATGTCCATCTTCAGCAGGCCGAGTTCTTCCACTGTCCCCATGGCAAACTGGGTTGTTACCGGGCCGTCTGAAGCCTTGTAAAGAGGAAGATAATTTATCAGGGGTTCCGGTGTGATCACTATGCCGGCAGCATGGGTGGAGGCATGCCTGGGCATTCCTTCCAGGGACGAAGCAGTATCGATCAGTTTTTTTATCTCTTCCCTTTGCTCATAGAGCTCCTTTAATTCAGGCGCGTCATTTAACGCCTTCTCAATGGTAATATTAAGCTCAGCCGGCACCAGCTTGGCTACCTTGTCCACATCGCCATAGGGCATGCTCAGTGCCCTGCCAACATCCCTGATGGCGCCCCTCGCCGCCATAGTACCAAAGGTGATGATCTGCGCCACGTGATCAGCGCCGTACTTTTGCACAACATAGTCAATAACCTCACTCCGCCGCTCAAAGCAGAAATCGATGTCTATATCCGGCATGGATATTCTTTCCGGGTTTAAAAATCTTTCAAACAGAAGCCCGTATTTTAAAGGATCGATGTTTGTTATGCCCAGGCTGTAGGCGACCAGACTGCCGGCGGCGGACCCCCGGCCCGGTCCTACCGGTATTCCGCTTGTCCTGGCAAAGTGTATAAAGTCCCAGACAATCAGGAAATAAGCCGAGTAGCCCATCTGTTTAATAACACCCAGTTCGTACTCCAGTCTTTTCCTAATCTCACCACTGAGGTCACCATAAATATTTTGGGCGCCCCGGTAGCATAGTTCAATCAGGTAAGTTTCTGCATTATACCCTTCCGGCACCTCATAATAAGGTAATAAGTACTTGCCGAATTCCATCTCCACATTACAGCGTTCTGCAATTTCCAGCGTGTTCTGCAGCGCCTGCGGATATTCGCCAAAAAGGAGTTTCATCTCTCCGGGGCTTTTCAGATACAGTTCTTCCGACTGGAATTTCATCCGGCCCGGATCGTCCACACTCCTGCCAGTCTGGATAGCCAGAAGCACGTCCTGGCTCCCCGCATCCTCCCGCCGCACATAGTGGACATCATTGGTTACAACCAGCGGTATACCCATCTCCTCGTGGATTTTAAGCAGCTCCCTGTTGGCAGTCCGCTGCTCTGAAAAACCATGGTCCATGAGCTCGAGGAAAAAGTTTTCCGAACCAAATATATCACGGTATTCTCCTGCTGCCTGTCTTGCTTTCTCGTTGTCTCCGGCCAGGACCTTGGCGGCAACCTCACCGGCGATGCAGCCGCTTAAAGCAATCAGACCTCTGCTGCAGCTCGCCAGCGCTTCCTTATCAATCCTGGGTCTGTAGTAAAATCCCCTGGTAAAACCCATGGAGACAATATTCAGCAGGTTTCGGTAGCCTTCTTCGTTTTCTGCCAGCAAAACCAGGTGATTCAGATTGTCGTCGATCTTCGGGGTGCGGTCGGACATGGTGCGAGGCGCCACGTAGACCTCACAGCCCAGAATCGGCTTAATCCCGGCATTTTTACAGGATTTATAAAAATCAATCACGCCATGCATGGCGCCGTGATCTGTTATAGCCAGGGCCGGCATCTCCATCTCGACGGCTCTTGCTACTGCCTTTTTTATGCGGGCCGCCCCGTCCAGCAGACTGTATTCCGAGTGAACGTGCAAATGCACAAAAATAATGGACACCTACTTTCAGCCAAAAAGCAGTTATGCCTGCCTGTTAATCAAATAAGATCCGCCCATTTACCACCGGTGATTATCTCCAGCTGTTCCATTGTTACCGGCAGGGCCGAGCGGGGGGTACCGGCAGCAGCATAAACCACCGGAAAACGGTACATGGAGTCATCCAGCAGAATGGGTATGGCTTCTGCCAGCGCAACCGGACATACGCCCCCAACCGGGTAGCCGGTGACGCGTTTTACCGTGTCAGGGTCGGCCAACCTGACCCTGGCAGCGCCAAGCAGCCTTTTTAGCTTGCCGCTTTTTATTTTATTGTCGCCGCTGGCCACGATCAAAACCGGCTTATCATCAGCCAGAAACACCAGGGTTTTAGCGATCTGGCCGACTGTCACACCAAGGGCCGCCGCTGCCAGCTCACAGGTGCTGGTGCTTTCTTCAAGCTCTGTTATTTTCAGTCCCATATTAAATTGATCCAGGCATGACTGAACCCTATCGATGATACTCAGATAATACCACTCCTCCTGCACTACTGGTTATATTATACCCGGAAATCGGAATAGCACAGCAGGTTAATTCACTTCAAACCCGGGAAACCCTGCTGCCTTAAAGCCTCATAAAGCACCACGGCTGCCGAGTTAGCCAGGTTTAAGGACCTGGCCGTGTTGATCATGGGCACTCGCATCCGCTGCCCCGAGTACCCGCTGAGGATTTCCGGCGGCAGTCCTTTTGTTTCCTTGCCGAAAATCAAAAAACCACCTTTATCATATTCTATTTCAGTGTAAGTATTAAGAGCTTTCGTGGTGGCAAAATAGAACCGCCCCCATTTATAGCGGGCAGCAAATTCCAAAAAACTGTCATGGTATACTACTTCAACCAGGTGCCAGTAATCCAGGCCGGCACGCTTGAGGTATTTGTCATCGGTAGAAAATCCCAGCGGCCTGATTAAATGAAGAGTCGTGCCGGTAACGGCACAGGTCCTGGCAATGTTCCCTGTATTGGCCGGTATTTCCGGTTCAACCAGTACTATGTTCACGTTTTTCCTTCCTTATAATGATAACTGCAGTAATCTCTTAAACAGCATTTTTGGCAGGACGGCTTCCTGGCCATACAGATTTCCCGGCCATGAGTGATTAGCCGGTGGTGAAAGGGCATTCTCTGTTCAGGTGGTATACAGGCCGACAGGTCCGCCTCGACTTTCACCGGATCGCGCGCGGTTGACAGTCCCAGCCTGCGTACCACGCGGTAGACATGAGTATCAACGGGCAGGGCGCTGCCGCCGAAAGCCACACCAATGACAACCCCTGCCGTTTTCCTTCCGACCCCTGGCAGTGCCTCGAGCTCACCCCTAGTCGTTGGCACCCGGCCGCCGTGTATATTAACAATATCCCGGGAAGCTTCGATTATGAACCTGCTTTTGTTGCGATACAGCCCAACGCTTTTGATCTCTTCCCCCAGTTCCTCCGGTGTCAGCAAAGCGAACTCCTGCGGGCTGTTGTGCTTTCCAAACAGGCGGGCTGTGATGCGGTTAACCTGCTTATCAGTACTCTGCGCCGACAGAATAGCCGCTACCAGTAGTTCAAAAGGTGTCTTAAAAACCAATGATGTTCCGGCGTTGGGATAACATTGTGCCAGCAATTCTAAAATTGCAGCAGTTTTTTCTTTTTCCGGACAATTTACTTTGTCTATGAATAAAACTCCTTTACCTGAAATATTATTTCTGGGCCTTGATTAAAAAAGCCTGCACAGTTCAATTATACCATTAAATTTATTGCTTATTATCCCATCATATTATTCACAGGCAGTATAAAAAAGGAGCAGCACTCCATAATGGAGCGCCCCCCAGTAATAATATAACGCAATATTTATTTCATCGCCTCAATGATGGCGTCGGCCATTTCACTGGTACCGGCGCTGCCGCCCAAGTCGTAGGTCAGGCTTTTCTTTTCTTTCAGTACCATGATCACAGCTTCTTCTATCCGTCTGGCTACGTCCATCTCGCCTATATGCTTCAGCATCATTACACCTGACAGGATTGTAGCCAGCGGGTTTACCCTGTTTAAGCCGGCATGTCTCGGCGCACTGCCGTGCACAGGCTCGAAAACGGCAGCTTCATCTCCGATATTGGCCCCAGGCGCCACCCCCAGGCCGCC
>CAYNIY010000002.1:84312-100096 GCA_964397525.1 uncultured Eubacteriales bacterium | reverse complement strand
CGGGCCGAGGACACGCCCCAGGTCGCCTGAGGGGGTTTCGATTTTTATCACTTCCGCACCCAGGTCACCGAGGAGCATGGTGCACATTGGCCCGGAGGCGACATGAGTGAAGTCCAGCACCTTTATGCCCTGCAAAGTTTCGTTCATATGCGCGCCTCCTTGTTTTGAATCGATTCTTTCATCCAGTCCACCAGGCTCAGGCCGTATTTTTCCCGGATGTTTTCCACTTCCTCAAAGCCCATGATCTCGCCTTCGTGCAATGAAACAACCATATCCAGCACCGGCTCCACTTCGGATACTTCATGAGTCGACATGAATACTGTCTGCTGCTGCAGGTCAAGGTAGGAAATCATGGATTTGATGATAGAGTCCCGCACCAGGGGATCGAGCCCGGCCAGGGGTTCATCCATCAGGATTAGCGGCGCCCGGCGTGCAAGGACCAGCAGAATTTTTAACCTGCCGCGGTTGCCTTTGGAAAGATGCCTGACTTTTTTATCGTGTTCAAGCTGCATGAAGCCGAGGATTTCCTGGGCTTTTTGCACATCAAAATCAGCAAAAAGTCCTGCGTTAAACCTGATGGTCTCCTCTACGGTAAAGAAAGGGTATAAGGTGTCCATCTCTGAAAGGTAGGCTACTTCCCCGGCGATGCGGCGATGCGCGGTTTTGCCATGAACGGTTACCGAGCCTTGGCTGGGATGGGCCAGGCCGGCGATCAGTTTCAGGATCGTGGATTTGCCGCTGCCATTTGGCCCCACCAGCGCTGTTATTTTACCCTGCGGCAGGTCGAAGCTGACATTGTTTAAAGCTGCCTGTCTCAGGTATTTTTTGGTCACGCCTGTAAATTTTACAATGCAGTTGGTCATGATTGAACTCCTCTTTCCCCTTTATTATTAAACAGCGCACTGCGCACGCCTTCCAGGATCTCTTCCCCGGTAAAGCCCGTTTCCTCCATGTCTTTGATGAAGCTGCCGATCTGCTCGCCTTTCAATTCTTCACGCAGTTGGGCCAGGCGGATTTCATTTTCTGTGATAAAAGAGCCCAGGCCGCGCCTGGTTTCGATAATTTCCAGGCGTTCCAGCTCACCATAAACCCTTTGTACAGTATTTGGATTCACCCCGATATGCAGGGCCATCTCCCGTACCGAGGGCAGTTTGTCTCCTGCCTCAATTTCACCTCGGACGACCTGCCGGCAGAGGCGCTGCAGAATCTGCAGGTAGATAGGTTGGGTATTATTAAATGCTTGGCTCATATATCACACCTCTATCTTGTGGTCAATCAGCCAGGCTGACAGGGCGATTAAACCAGCGGTCAGGAGAATATAGAACAGTATTTCACCGGCAAAAAGCTGGCTGGCGATGATGTCTGCCCGGGGTGCCTGGGGGAGATTATGCAATCCAATATTGATCAGTCCCCAGTGGGTGATCTGTTTAAAAATTAAAGTCTGCTGCAGCTGGCCGAACCCAATTGTCGCCGTGGCGAAAACGGCGAGGCCGGCCAGCCAGCGGAACCGGCCTAAAATGTTTCCGGCCAGAGCATTCGCCACTGAGATCAGTGCGGCCCAGGCGCCGATGTAGATGCCGGCAGCGACAGTAAAAGCCGCGGCGTAAAAACCAGCCTCCACAACGAGGGAGAGCAGGGATGAAATACTATAGCCTCCCAGCTGCTCCGGGTGAGGATTGATATAAATCCCAAGCAGCAGCAGTCCCGCTGCTAGGGCAATGATCACCAGCATCTGCAGCAGGGCAATCCCCAGCTTGGCCAACAAAAGCATCCAGGCCGGCTGGGGGCAGTGCAGCCAGAGGTGGGGTGTTACTTTCCATTCCCAGGCCAGGCTTTTAAGGATATACATGGCCGGATAAAACGGCAGGATCGCCAGGAGCATGCCTGCCGGCGCCAAAACAATACCGATATTGTAACGGTATGACAGGTAGACCAGCCAGAGGCCTCCGATGATTAAAATGGCCAATGTCAGGAGAGCGGCATTCCGGGTCATGCGGTATTCCTTGCGCAATAGGTTTAAACAGGCGTTCATTTTGTTCAATCCCCCTCAAATTAATTGAAACATGTGTATTAGATATATAGTACACTATAACACTATTACTGTCAACATTTTCATGTCAGAATGTTTTGCAGATATAACCATTGAAAATAAAATGCCTGGATAGTAATATTGGAGTGGGACTGTAGTTAATGCTCGAATAGAAAAGCTCCCCTGTTGTGGGAGCAGTTTATTTTTTCAGGTTTTTCACAAATAGACAACCTTGTCGCTGCAAGGCGTCCATTAAAGGATGAAAACCATTATTAATGTCATTCTGAACGCAGTGAAGAATCTTGATTTAAGATCCTTCGCTGCTGCTCAGGATGACATTACTTGATATTTATTTTTAGGATAGGTAGAGGTTAAAATGGCTGAGATTGATAAAGAAACGAAAAAAGCTAAAACAAGTGTGGCCGCGATGATGAAAATCGCCTTTAAAATACTCAGGAAATTAGCCGGCATTACCATCGGCGCCGCCCTGATAGCTGTTGCCTTTAATGCCTTCGTGATTCCCTATGGACTGCTATCCGGCGGGATTTCCGGTTTGGCCCTGATGGGGAGTTACTTATACAGTTTTCCTTTGTACCTGGGCATATTCATTTTAAATGTCCCTATATTCCTGTGGGGGATCAAGGCGCTTGATTGGAAATTAATGCTGTACAGCATGGTTGGGACGGCGGTGGTGATCGCAGCGCTGCCGCTTTCGGCTCCCTATATCCCGGTTCCCGCGATCGATATCTTTCTGGCATCGGTTTTTTCCGGCGTTGTGGGCGGCATCGGCGGCGGTATGATCTTCAAATTAGGCGCGTCTACCGGCGGCACGGACATTGCGGCCATCATCATGAAGAAAAAGAAAAATATTTCTGTAGGGGCCACAAACTTTTACTGTAACATAGCAGTGCTGGCGCTTTCCCTGTTCTTCTTCGATTTGAGAATTGCGCTGTATACAGCCATCAGCATGTGGGTTGGCGCCAGGGTTACTGATACGGTAATTGAAGGGCTCAACCGCAATAAGTCTGTAACCATTATCTCTGAAAAAAGCGGTGAAATCGCAGAGCGGATCATGAATGAAATTGACCGGGGCGCTACCTTCCTGGAAGGACACGGCGCTTATACCGGTGAACCAAAACACCTGATTAACTGTGTTGTCGGCCACTATGAGCTGGCAAAGCTCAAGGAAATTGTTCTTGAGATCGACAGGGACGCCTTTATTTTTATTACAGAGACTGTTGAGGTCATGGGGAAAGGCTTTACCCGTAAAAAATAAACCAAAAGGCGTGCCGGGTGGAGATCCCCCGGCACGCCTTTAATAATCCGCACATTATAGCAAGATCTGTGGTTTGACTATTGAGGAAAGAAGGACATGCTTTTAGCTTGTTTTTGCCTTGCTGGCCATTGTCTTAATGATGTCAGCGCGGCTGATAATGCCAATAATTATATCATTTTCAACTACCGGCACCCGCTTGATGCCGTGTTTGACCATCAACTCTGCCACGTATTCTATTTCGACATCCCCGCTGACAGTGATTAAATCTTTGGTCATAATTTCGGATGTGGTGGTGGCGGCCAGCTTTTTAAAGTCATCCCGGTACCTGTCAATGCCTTCGATGTAGATAAAAGCGCCAAGGATGCTCAGAAAAGCCGGGGCCCTGGGGTTTGTATCCTGGTGCAGCAGGTCCCCTTCAGTAACCATGCCCACGATTTTCCCATCCTTGTTGACCACAGGCGCGCCTGAAATGTTGTTTTCTGTTAAAATCCTGGCTGTCTCTTCAATGGATGAATCCTCCTGGACAATGATCACATACTTATTCATGATCTCCCTTGCTAGCATGGTGCTCACCTCTTTTTAGTTTATATTAATGCAGTGCTATTTACCTTTTTGGGGCGCAGACGCCCTTAAATACCTTACCCCTGTCCATACCAGCACCGCGGCAAATATTATCCGCAGGGTGTCTTCCGATATGAAATGGGCCAGGCTGCCGCCGATGAAAGTGCCGATGAGAATGCCTGGTATCAGCCCAACCAGTACCCGGGTGTCTACATTTCCCAGGCGCCAGTGGGTATGTGCTCCTACCCCCCCGGAAGGAACCATAGCCAGCAGGGAGCTGCCCTGGGCGGTATGCTGGGTGAAACCAGCCAACAGGACCATTGCCGGTACCATGATTGTGCCTCCGCCGACTCCCATCATGCCGGAAAGAAAGCCGGTAATAACACCGGTCAGCAAGAGAACAATTACTTTAATCCAGAGCTGTACCTCGCCTGCCCCGGCATTTGAGTGCAGGTATGGCTTCATCAGCAGGAGTATGGTGATCATGATCATAAATATGCCGAAATACTTCTTTAACTTCCATTCGGGAAGGGCGCTGGCATAACGCGCGCCAGCCCGGGAGGTAAATATCGCGGTTGACGCCAGCAGCACCGAAGCTATAACATCAACATTGCCCCTCAGGGCGTAGGTGACAGCTCCCATGATCCCGGTAAACACCAGAGCCACCAGGCTTGTGCCGTGGGCTTTAAGCTGCGGTAGTTTCAAGATCGCATCCATCAGAGGGATCATGATTACACCCCCGCCTAAACCGACCAGCCCGCCGAACGACCCCGCAAACAATCCAATCAGGAAACTCATCTGTTATATTCCTCCGGAAACCTTAAAAAAACGCATCGCAAGTTAATAATTATATTAAATATTATAACATACAGACAATCCCGGCTATCCTTATATATTATTATTAAATTTTTCCTGCAGTTTGGCCCAGATTTCCGGGTGCTTTTTTCTCAAGTCGAAGGGCTTGCCGTTATCGCCCACAAAAGCATGTGCGGTCCGGCCCTCGGCAACCAACTGCTTGCTGCCGGCACTGGTAATAATATAGTCGAACACCATGCCTGTGCGTCTGGGAAGGGATAGTGCCGTCTCCATGATATATCTTTCTTCCAGGTGCAATGACTTGCTGTAGCGGCAGGTGGCTTCGAGTACTACCACCACAATACCCCGGTCATGAAAAAACTGATGATAAGGTATGCCTATTTGTTTCAGCAGGGCTACCCGCCCGTCTGTAAACAGGTCAAAATATTTAGCGTAGTATAAAATTCCAGCGGCGTCGCAGTCACCCCATCGGACTTCCAGCTCCTGCCGGTTGGTAATCACACCGGTTCCAGTGTGTAGTTCTTCCAAGATAATCACCTCGTGCAGATGTGTGTTTCAGCTTATTGTATTATTCTGCCACAAAAAAAGCCGGTATACAACCATAATTGCATTAGGGACTCAGTCGGGATGGTTTAATTTAGGCGAGTCGGTGCCGGCACTGGCAGCGGTGTTGCTTTTATCGTAATATGTAACCAGACAGCGGAAAGGGGACACACCTCCTTCGGAGGAATGTCCCCATGAATGTCCATCTAAGGATTTAAGCTGCATTAAGCGGGCTGGGAGTTCTTCTGGCTTCTGGCGCGTTCATGTTTGTTGAGCACCCTTTTGCGCATGCGCAGGTTTTTCGGGGTGACCTCCAGCAGTTCGTCCGTACCGATATACTCCAGAGATTCTTCAAGGCTGAATACCCTGGGCTCTTCAAGGCGCAGGGTGGTCTCGGAGGTGCTGGAGCGCATGTTGGTCAGGTGTTTTTTCTTGCAGACGTTAACCTCAAGGTCCTGTTCCCGGGAGTGTTCACCCACTACCATGCCCTCGTAAACACTGGTGCCGGGCGTGACAAAAAGTATGCCGCGGTCCTGCACGTTATGCAGCCCGTACTGGTTGGTCTCGCCTGATTCAAAGGCGATCAGAACGCCCTGGTAACGATCTTTGATATCCCCTTTGTATGGTTCGTAGCCCAGGAAAAGGTGGCTCATCATACCGTGGCCCCTGGTCTCGGAAAGCAGCTGGGAGCGAAATCCAAGCAGCCCCCGGGCGGGAACCTTGAATTCCAGCCTGATCTGGTCCGGGCCAAGAGGGTGCATGTTGATCATTTCTCCTTTTCGGGCACCAATGATTTCCATAACCGTGCCCATTTTATCTTCCGGGATGTCCACCATCAGAAGCTCGATCGGTTCCATCATCACGCCGGCGTCCCAGCGGAAAATAACTTCCGGTTTCGATACCTGCAGCTCAAAGCCTTCCCGGCGCATGTTTTCGATCAGGATCGACAGGTGCAGTTCTCCTCTCCCGCAGACCTGATAGACGTCCGGGCTGTCGGTTTCTTCAACCCGCAGGCTCATGTTTTTCTCCATTTCCTTGAAAAGCCTGGCTCTGAGGTGGCGGGAGGTTAAATACCTGCCGTCCAGGCCGGCGAAAGGACTGTCATTGACCATGAAGGTCATCTTCAGGGTCGGCTCATCCACGGTGATGGGAGCCAGCTGTTCCGGCTGGTCTTTGCAGGCAACCGTCTCGCCGATCTTAATATTTTCCAGGCCGGAAAACGATACGATATCACCGCAGAGCGCTTCCTGCACCGCTATCCTTGCCAATCCTTCGTACTTGTAAAGAGAGCCGATGCGCCCCTGGCGCATTTCTCCATTGTGCTCTATTACATTCACCTGCTGTCCGGAGGTGATCCTGCCGCGTTTTAAACACCCGATCCCCATCCGGCCCACGAAGTTATCGTATTCGGTGTTGTTGATCAGCAGCTGAAGCGGGCCGTCCGCACTGCCGGCCGGGGCGGGAATATATTTGATGATGGCATCGAACAGGGGCTTCATGTTCTGCCCTGGCACAGCGGGGTCGGTAGTCGCCGTCCCTTCTTTGGCAGAGGTGTAGATAATGGGGAAGTCCAGCTGTTCGTCGCTTACCTGCAAATCGATAAACAGATCCAGGACTTCATCTGCCACCTCTGAAACGCGGGCGCCTTCACGGTCTACTTTATTGATCACCACAATGGCTCTCAAATTTAATTCCATGGCCTTGCGCAGCACAAACCGGGTCTGTGGCATGGTGCTTTCAAAGGCGTCCACCAAAAGCAGGACACCGTCAACCATCTTCAATACCCGCTCAACCTCGCCGCCAAAGTCTGAATGTCCGGGAGTATCAACTATATTAATCTTAATCCCTTCATACTGCACCGAAGTATTTTTGGCCAGGATGGTGATGCCGCGTTCCCTCTCCAGATCGTTGGAGTCCATTACCCTTTCTATCACCAGCTGGTTTTCCCTGAAAATACCGCTCTGCCTGAGCAGGGCGTCCACCAGAGTGGTCTTGCCGTGATCGACGTGGGCAATGATGGCAATATTTCTAAACATGTTATCTGACATTAACAGCACCTCCTTCCAAACCCTATAAGTATACCAGTTTTCCTGCTCGCTCACAACCATAAAATGAGGGAGGGCTAAAAATGGTAAAAAAAACCGGCTGAGGCCGGAGGGGGCTGATAATACACGCAGAAAAATAAGCCGGGATTATTCACTGGCTCTGCTTATAAAAGCATATAAGAATGAGGAGACTATGAACACCGGCAGTGACCAAAAGCCAAACAGCGTTTCTGTTTTTCCTACGCTGCCGTGGTTTATATATACTCTGATAAAGAAGGTCACGTAATAAGCAGCTGTGGTGACCAGGATCAGCAGTAAGGCATATTTCACAATACTAATTATTTTCATTGGCCCGTTCCTTCTTTAATAATTACATTCATTTCGGCTTAAAAAAATGCCCCGGGTGCTTTTTAAGGTATTCTTTTTCTTCCTCTTCGGCTTTTTCCAGCCTGTCCAGGCCCACGATCAGGCTGCGCAGCATCTCGTCGCTGTAATACTCATCCAACCATGTCCTTACTTCACTCACATCGATGCTGTAGTGGTGCGACAGGTTTTGCATGAGATTATCCTCGGCGGCGATGCGGTCGATCATTCTCTGCCTCAGAGAAACTATTTTGTTATTACCGGGCATTTTAGCCACCTCACTTGTATATCTTATTTATTATAAACCAGTTTCACCCTGGCAGGCCATAGTTCATTGACATTAATATTGTGATCAGTTAAATGTGAGTTAAATAATTATATATAACAAATGACAGCATATGGTATTATAAAGGAAATATAAGTGAATAAATAGCCGTATTCTTCAAAAGGGGTGATGGTTATGACCAGCCAAAACGGAGAGGGCCGGATAGAGCTGGCGACTTTTGCCGGTGGCTGTTTCTGGTGCATGGTCGCATCTTTCGAAGCAGCGAAAGGCGTGGTCAGGGTGCGCTCCGGATATACGGGCGGGCATAAAGAAAACCCGACATACCGTGAGGTTTGCGCAGAGAAGACCGGTCACTGTGAGGCAGTGCAGGTTTCCTTTGATCCGGCTGTGATCACATATGAAGAGCTGCTGGATATTTTCTGGCGGCAGTTTGATCCGACAGATGAGGGCGGGCAGTTTCACGACCGGGGTTCTTCTTACCGCAGCGCTGTTTTTTATCACGATGATATGCAAAGAGAAAAGGCGGAAAAATCGAAAAAAGCTTTAAATGAAAGCGGCACGTTCAACAAGCCTGTTGTGACGGCGATACTGCCCGCTGCCGTTTTTTATCCCGCGGAAGAGTACCACCAGGATTATCATAAGAAGAACCCCGGTCATTATCAGCAGTACCGCAGGGGATCGGGGCGGGATGCCTTTATAGAAAAGTACTGGGGCAAATAAGTCAGGGGAAAGGGGTGCTGATAAACTGTCTAAGGAAAAATTAACTGAGATGCAGTACCAGGTAACTCAAAAAAACGCCACAGAGCCGCCATTCAAAAATGAATACTGGGATAATAAGCGGGCAGGCATTTACGTTGATGTTGTTTCCGGCACGCCGCTTTTCAGCTCAAAGGATAAATTTGATTCGGGCTGCGGCTGGCCTAGCTTCACCAGGCCCCTTGACCCTGGGGAAATAATTGAGAAAAAAGATGCAACTCTTTTTATGGTCCGTACCGAAGTGCGCAGTAAAACAGCTGATTCCCACCTGGGGCATGTTTTTAACGATGGCCCTGCACCGGCAGGGACGCGTTATTGTATTAACTCCGCCGCGCTGAGATTCATCCCGAAAGAAGACCTGGTAAAAGAAGGTTACGGGGATTATGCCGTTCTGTTTGATAGTTAGCAGATCATTATCTCCCCACCATCATGAAAGGAGTCATCCAAAATGATCACCAAAGCGGCAGTGGATGCTTTTTTATCCCAAAAATCACTGGCTGTGGCGGGGGTTTCCAACAAGAAAAACAAATTTGGCAGCATTGTTTACCGGGAGCTCAAGGCGAAAGGGTACCGTGCGTTTCCGGTGAATCCCAGGCTCGATGAATTCGAGGGTGATAAATGCTATCATCACTTAAAAGAACTGCCTGAAGGCGTAGGCGGTGTGGTCATAGTAGTGCCGCCGGCGGAGGCAGTGAATGTTGTGCGTGACGCAGCAGCCGCAGGGATCCGCCATGTTTGGCTGCAGCAGGGAGCTGAATCAGAGGAAGCAGTCGCTATATGCAAAGACAATGGGATTAATGTCATACACGGTCACTGTATCCTGATGTTTGCCAGCCCGACCGCTTTTGTGCACCGCGCGCACCGCTGTATCTGGCGCCTGCTGGGTAAGCTGCCCCGTTAACAGATAACGTCAGGCGTGCCGGATTAACATACAAATATAAAGGGGATAACAATTGATGAAGTCAAAATCTGTGATGAAAAATCTCGACGTCATAGCCATCATCATTGCCAGCATCGGCGCTATTGTACTGCACCACCTGGGTATAATACCAGAGTCTTATGTGATATCTCTCCTGCTTTTGCTGGTGGCCCTGCATGTACTGCAGGAAGCGCTGCGGGGCGAGGAGATCAAAGAAGACATCAAGACCATTGCTAAGAATGTGCAGGTTGCCGATCCGGAAGTAGAGCTGATTAAACCCAGGGATCTCCTGGTGTACACTGAAGAGTTTGCCCTTAGAAACAGGGGGGAGGTCTGGTGGTTTAACGCCTGCTGCATGATGTTCCGCTCTCAGGAAATGTTTGACAAGCTGTTGAAGCCCTCAATCGAAAGCGCAAAAACCACTAAAATACTTTTTGTGATGAACAAAACCATGAAAGAGGCCTGGGATAAAGATGTCAAGCCAAAAATTGAGGCGTGCCGCGGCCGTGATAAAGTTCCGGAGCCGATATGGCGTGATATTGAAGATAACATAGCCTTTCATATGATTGATGTAGGTACCGATAAGGAAGCAAAAGAGGCTCTCCTGGCGTTCTGGGGAGAACCGTTTATGATGGCCCTGGAGAACCGGGGGGAACATGTGCCCAGGTACCTGATCCATGTCAAGAGCCAGTCCGAGCTGATCTCCCGTTTGCAGGATATTTTCGTCAGATGCCGGCTGAAAAGCAATTAAGCCCGAAAGATTAATTATTTAATAAAATATTAAACTTTCCGAAAGCTTTAGTTAACCTCCCTTCATTAGAATGTGATCAAGAAATGATTAAGGAGTTGGTAGTATCATGATCAAAATAAAAGACAATATCTATTGGGTAGGGGTTAAAGATTGGGAGCTGAAGAAGTTTCATGGCGAAGAACTTTCGACGCACCGGGGTTCGACTTACAACTCTTACATAATCAAGGACAAAAAGACCGCGCTGGTGGATACGGTATGGACTCCTTTTCAAAGGGAGTTCATCGATCACCTGGAAAAAAATATCGGCTTGGATAAAATCGATCTGATCGTGGTCAACCATACAGAACAGGACCATTCCGGCAGCCTGCCGTACCTGATGGAGAAGATTCCCCATGTGCCGATATACTGCAGCAAGAACGGCGCAATGATGATCAAGAGGCATTACCACAGTGATTGGAACCTTAATATCGTCAAGACGGGGGACAGTGTTGACCTGGGAGACAACAAGCTGGTCTTTGTCGAGATGGCGATGCTGCACTGGCCTGATTCCATGGCCACCTATGTGTCAGGCGCCAATGTGCTGCTATCCAACGACGCTTTCGGGCAGCACTACGCGTCTCCTTACATGTATAACGACGAGGTCGACCAGTGCGAGCTCTACCAGGAGGCTATTAAATATTACGCCAACATCCTGACTCCCTTCAGCAGGCTGGTGAAGGCCAAGATAAAAGAAATTGTCGCCCTGAACCTGCCCATTGAAATGATCGCGCCGAGCCACGGCATCATCTGGCGGGACAATCCTATCCAGATCGTTGAAAAATATGACCAGTGGGGCAGCGATTACAATGAAGGCAGTGTCATCGTGCTCTACGACTCGATGTGGGGCGCTACCAAGAAAATGGCGCTGGCCATAGCCAGGGGCATTGAGAGTAAGGGTCTGGGCGTAAAGGCTTTAAATATCGCCAAATCAGACAAGAGCGATTTGGTAACAGAAATATTCAAGGCCAGGGGTGTGGTTTTTGGGAGTTCCACGATCAACAACGGCATCCTGTCCGATGCTGCCGCGCTGCTGGAGGTAATTAAAGGGCTTAAGCTGAAAAATAAAATCGGCGCGGCTTTCGGTTCTTACGGCTGGAGCGGCGAATCCGTCAAGGTTATTGAAGCCAAGCTGAAGGAAGCGGGAATCGAGACTGTGGTGGAGGGGATCAAAATGCAGTACACCCCGTCACCAGATGAGATCAAGACCTGCGTATCCTTCGGTGAAGCTGTCGCGGAAAAAATATAAGCATTTCAGCAATAAATATGGACTTCCGGGACCCGCCAGTTTTTTAGTGGTGGGTCCCATTTGGATAAAGCTGACGCTGTGAACTCCAAGTATTAAGGCATAAGAGTTATATACAAAGGAGGATGAGTGTGTGTTCAACTGTAAGCAAAAGGCGTTAAAACTGGCCGCAATCATACTGGTTGTTATGGGTTTTGCTCTGCCGGCCGGGGCAATGGAACAAATCACCGGGGATATGGTTAATGTGCCGCCGGGAAAAATCACCGGGCCGCTTTTTACAGCGGGTAATTTCATAGTTGTTGATGCAGATGTGGACGGGGACGTGTTTGCAGCCGGGCAGGATATCACCATCAATGGTGATATAAACGGCGATCTGCTGGGCGCCGCCAGGACGATCAGGGTCAATGGCAGTATCAGCGGCGATATCCGCTGTGCAGTGTCCGACCTGGATCTCAACGGTGAAGTTGGCAGAAACCTGACTGCGGCTGCCGCCCAGGTCAGGCTGCACGAGGATTCCGTGGTTGCAGGCGACGCGCTGGTCTTAGCCGGCGTGGCGACATTTTCAGGCACCCTGGGACGCCAGGCGCTGGGCGCCGGCAGTGATTTCCGCATCAGCGGGCCTGTAGGGAGCAATGTCAATTTCTGGGGAGTCGATAAGCTGACTGTTGGTCAATCAGCGTCTATTAACGGGGATTTAACTTATGGCTCTCCAAACGAGGCTGTAATTTCGCCCGGCGCTAAAATTACTGGAGTGACAAAATGGGATTTGATTCAAAAAGCTGAGCCGCCGGTCCGCCAGGAAGGCTTTGACTGGTCTGGAGTGGTTTTCCGGTTTATTGCCGGTTTGCTGGTGTGGGGTGTCATTCTGCTGATTTTCCCGAAGATCTGGGGAAAATTCAGTGAAAAAATATTAAACAAACCGGGTTCAGCGCTTGGCTGGGGTGCTCTGGCGCTTCTCGTGGCGCCGCTGGCCGCCCTGCTCCTGATGGTAACGGTAATCGGCATACCGCTTTCGATGTTGCTGATCATGGTTTACATGGTGCTGTTATGTGGGGCAAACATTATCGTCGCCGACGCAGCCGGCCGCTACCTGGCCAAAAGTTTCGGCTGGGAAGGCAGGGTGCACATCATCTGGCCCTTTATGCTCAGCTATGCCGTGCTGATCCTGCTGGGGAAAATCCCGGTTGCCGGCGCCTTTATCAGCCTGATTGTGGCAGCGCTGGCTCTGGGCGGTGTTGTCCTGGCCATCCGCCGCAACCGGCAGCATACGGATGTAACGCCGCCTGCGGCTCCTATAGCGGCACCACCCCCGGCAGAAGCTTAATTACAGCGATTTGTATCTTTAAGTAATCCTGTAAATGATGATTGAAATTTTAGAGCGGAGTTGATGAAATGAGCGCACCGCCTGATGCCGAGGCTATGACAAATCAAAAAATTAAAGAAGACTGGCTCGCAGCCCTCGACGGCCTGGTGAAACAGCTGAAAGATTGGATTAGGCCGCACGGCTTATCCTGTCCCGGCTGTAAACCCGCCGCCGAGATTATCGAAACGACAGAAGATATGGAAGAAGAGCATATCGGCAGGTACATGGCGCCCGTGTTGTATTTTAAAACAAATAACGTACTTGTCGAACTGAAGCCTGCCGGCAGGTTTGCCATCGGGGCGATCGGGCGTGTGGATATGACCAACAGCAAACGCGGCTACACATTTCTTTACTCAAGTAATAAAGGCTGGATTTGCATGGAGAACAGGCAGCCGCTGACCAAGACTTTGTTCCTTGAGCTGCTTGCCGACCTGTGCCGGGACCGCCCGGAGCCGTCGGCACTACATTAATATAAAAAAACAGCCAGGGGGACGGTTCTTGTGGCGCATTTTAATGGTGAACTTTATTTGAAAAACCATTGCCCTGGCAGTTTAATATCTGCAGTAGTAAACTGATTTAGAAAAGCGTGTGATAGAATTGTCCAGCAAAAATGATCAAGCAGGCGGACCTGATCATCAGCGACAGGATACCGGCCGCATTGAAAATAATGATGCCTGCCCGGAGTGTGGTGGAGTATCAGATAGCGGTATTACTGCCGCAGGCGAAGATATCTTCCCGGATGATGAGTTTATCACTCCGGCCTGCTGCTGCGGTGTCTTTGTTGAAGTGAAGGAAGACAGCGATTAATCGGAGCCAAATAGAATCTTTGCATACAGCGCTTGGATACCTTGGATAAAAAGACAGCGAAAAGTGGTTGAAACATACTGTTTCAACCACTTTTTTTAAAAACAATCTTATAAATCGGGGATATATGGGACATATGGGGACATATCCTGAATTCGGATGTGTCCCCGTTCATCATTTGGCATCACCAGGGCCGTTGTAGGGTCGGCTTCAGCCGACCATTATGCGACACGAGAACCGTCCCCCTGGCGCATTTTTATTCGGGTACTTTCAGCACGGCGCCTGTGCTGGAGGAAGTCACCATCGCCGCATAACGGGCCAGGTAGCTCTTGCCTGTTACTTTAGGGGCGGGGGGCTTCCAGTTGTTCCGCCGGGCGGCAAGCTCTTCATCAGACAGCTTGACAGATAAAATACGTTTGGGTATATCGATCTCGATGATATCGCCTTCCTGCAGCAGGGCGATAGGGCCGCCCTCGGAAGCCTCGGGTGAAACATGGCCGATACAGGCGCCCCGGGTGCCGCCGGAAAACCGGCCGTCAGTGATTAAAGCCACTTCCTTGTCAAGCCCCATACCGGTGATCGATGAAGTAGGGCTGAGCATTTCACGCATACCTGGTCCGCCTTTGGGCCCCTCGTAGCGGATAATCACCACGTCACCTTTGACTATCTTACCTTCCATGATTGCCGCAAAGGCTTCTTCCTCGCTGTTATAAACCCGTGCCGGACCGCTGTGTTTCAGCATTTCCTTGGCTACTGCCGACTGCTTTACCACCGCCCCGTCCGGCGCCAGGTTGCCTTTCAGGATAGCGATGCCGCCTTCCGTGCTGTAAGGATCGTCCATAGGACGGATGACCTGTTTGTCGCGAACCGCGGCGCCACTGATATTCTCGCCGAGCGATTTACCCGTAACTGTTATTGCTTCCAACTGCAGCAATCCCGCATCGGCCAACTGTTTCAGCACAGCAGAGATTCCTCCTGCCACGAACAGGTCAAAGAGATGGTTTGTGCCGCCTGGGCTGAGTTTGGCAATGTTTGGGACACGGGTGCTGATTATATCGAAGTCCTCCAGTCTGAGCGGCACTCCGGCCTCGTCGGCAATAGCCAATAGGTGCAGGACAGTATTGCTGGAACCGCCGATCGCCATATCCAGGGCTATCGCGTTGTGGAAGGCGTCCAGGGTCATGATGTCACGGGGACGGATGTTTTCACTGACCATCTGCATCACCTGCTGGCCGGCAATTTTGGCCAGTGCTTTGCGTTGCCCGTAAGGCGCCGGAATTGTTCCGTTACCCGGCAGGCCTATGCCCAGAGCTTCTACCAGGCAGTTCATGGAGTTGGCGGTAAAAAGACCGGAGCAGCTGCCGCAGCTGGGGCAGCTGCTTTGTTCCATTTCTTCCATTTCAGCAGCGGTGATCGCGCCAACAGCGTATGCTCCCACTGCTTCAAAAATAGGCCTGACCAGGTCTGCGCTCTGGCCGGCATAGTTGCCTGTCAGCATCGGCCCGCCGCCAACATATACAGATGGTATATTTAACCTGGCAGCTGCCATGAGCATGCCCGGCACGATTTTGTCACAGTTGCCTATGAGCACCAGACCGTCAAATTTATGAGCCACTGTCATGGTTTCAATTGAATCAGCAATCAGTTCACGGCTGGCGAGGGGATATTTCATGCCGTCATGGTTCATGGCGATCCCGTCACATATGCCAATCACCGGGAACTCCACCGGTGTACCGCCTGCCGCGGCCACCCCGAGCTTGGCGGCCTGGGCCAGGTCGCGCAGGTGGATATGTCCGGGTATGATTTCGTTAAAGGCATTGACTATGCCGATCAGTGGTTTTTTCAAATCGTCACTGGTGTAGCCCATAGCGTAAAACAGAGCCCTGTGCGGCGCCCGGGCGACTCCCTGAGTCACCTGCTCACTTTGAAGACAACCTTTATTCATTAAAAAGCCTCCTTAATTAAATTGTCACAATAATTTTAACACGAC
>CAYNIY010000002.1:0-84212 GCA_964397525.1 uncultured Eubacteriales bacterium | reverse complement strand
GGACTGGTGGACAACATTAATTTTATCAAATTCTTGGGTACCTCCGGGGGCAGGGTAGTGATGGCCCGTCAGCTGCGGTCATCCGCGGGGGTCTACCTCTCGTTTAAGAACAAGAAGATAGTCTTAGATCCTGGTCCAGGCACACTTGTTAGGATGGCGGCCTCAAAACCCAGGATTGATGTAGAAGAACTGGATGCGATAATCCTGACACATTGTCATATCGACCACAGCAATGATGTAAATGTGCTGATCGACTCCATGACAGGCGGGGGTTGGCACAAGCGCGGCGTGTTGTTTGCCCCGGCAGAATGCTTATCCGGTGACATGGCTGTAATCCTGCACTACCTGCGTGATTTTCTGGAGGATATCGTAATCCTGGAAGAGAACAGGGAGTACAGGCTGGGGGACCTGGTATTTTCAACCTCGGCAAGACACCAGCATGCTGCGGAAACATACGGCATCAAGTTTGACCTTGACGGCCGGAAAGTATCATTTTTAGTCGACACAAAATTCTTTCCTGGTTTAATGGAAAGTTATCAAGGGTCAGATGTTATGATCTTCAACGTGGTAAGGAACCTGCCTCATGTTAGCGCTGAAGTGATGCACCTGAATGTTGATGATGTAAAAAATATTATTTCAATCATAAAGCCAGATAAAGCGGTATTAACGCACTTCGGCAGGACCATGCTGAAAGTAAGGCCCTGGGAACTGGCTGAAAGACTGACACAAGAGCTTGGTGTTGAGGTTACAGCCGCTTCTGATGGCATGACAGTATTAATTGATCAGGCTGAGGCTTGATAGAACCAGGATAACTTACCCGCAGCTTATTGGTATGTATACAAAATAGAAAGGGTGACAGCTGTGAAAAAAATATTATTGGGCGCATTAATTGTTGGTCTGCTCATATGTGGCGGCTGTGCAAAAACGGACCAAGCAAATAATTCCGGGCAGGTTAAACCCAGCCAGGAAGAACTGATGAACCAATATCAGGTCCTGGTAAATGAAAACAAACCTTCCGGGGAATTGACCGGTTTTATTGAAGCAAATAAAAATAACCTCAGCCAGGAGAATTTGGATCAAACGGTTGTTAATCTAATTGAAGTCCTGCAGAAACAGCTGAAAGGCTATGAGGACAAAATATTTTCCCAGGAAATAAATATTATCGTGAACAACTACAAGTATGAAGACTTGCTGCAGCTGCAGAATATAAAAGAAGACAGCATCAGGAATCTATTATCGGAAGCATTCAGCAACGGCTATAAACTTTCCATGTCCGAGGGCATGTATTATTTTGAAATTGATTATGATCAGATCCTGAAAGATTTTGGCCCGTACGCCTCAGATAAAGTTGCACGATACCTTGAGATTATGGCAGCAGAAAGCAACAAGCATTTTGCGTCAGACGCAGCCTTGATCATCAGCCTGGATGAACTGGCCAGCAGAACCGTTAAGACCGAAAAATATATCGGCAGCTATCCTGATTTTGCCCAGATCCAGCAGGTTAAGCAGTTTCACAACTATTACCTGAAGGCATACCTGCTTGGTTTGAACAACACCCCTTTATTTGATTACCAGAGTGGTAAAGCAAAGGACACATTCTTAAAAAGCTATGCAGACACCATTGCCAACCAGAAGGGAACAAAACTGGCGGCTATCCTGGAGGAATATCTGACCCTGCTCGAGAAGAGCGATTACATGAGATCGGAAGAAATAATGAATTATATAAACAGGGTGACGGCTGAGATTTAGTAATTGCGTTTATATTTTTATCTGGTATAATCATCATAAGACCTTAAAAGGGGGGACAAGCATGTTTTCAGGCGCGTTACAGCCCTTGCATTTAGTACTTATCCTGATAGTGGTCCTGATCCTTTTCGGACCTGGCAAACTGCCGGATGTAGGCAAAGCAGTGGGCAAGACCATACGGGAATTTAAACGTTCCAGTCAGGCTGACATCGAAGACCAGGAGGAAGTAAAAGCAAAAGATCAGGCAACCAAAGCCTAGACACAGAAATAATCAATAGAGAAACGGAATCCAGCCCGCCATAACCTGGCGGGTTTTTGTTTTGCCTGGTCTGCAAATGTTTTGCATAAAGACATGCGTTGCTGGAGGTGAGGTATGATAAAATAATGTCAGGATTATTTTTATAAGGGGTGACAATACCGTGGAGAGCAAAATAGCTAAGGCAATTGGTATGAAATATTCACCGGTCGCTGTGGTCTTCACCAACGAAAAACCTGAGCCGGCCCTGCAGTTTAAGGAAGGCCGGTGGGGCTGCGCGGTGTCCATGTTAAACGCCGCCGCCAAGGGGAAAACAGCAGTGTTTGACAGGAAAAGTTTCGGCTGCACCGGCGGCGGTACAGGCTTGGGTTTCGGCGATACGTATAAAAATTTCCCCGGGGGGATCGAGTACTTCTTGTCAACAGGCAACAAGGAATTTACCGGGACAGATATGGGCAGGAATATTGTCAGGAACATGCCGGCCCTGGAACACGGTGAACGTTACGTTAAAACACCCGCGCTGGCCAGGAAATTTATTGATGCGCTGCCCATAACGGATGTGCCCACGGAATATATTGTCTTTAAGCCGCTGGATATGCTGGCTGCTGGTGAAGTCCCCAAGGTTGTGATATTCCTGGCCAACCCCGACCAGTTATCCGCTCTGGTAGTCCTGGCCAACTATGCGCGCGAAACAACTGATAATGTTATCGCGCCTTTTGGCGCCGGGTGCCACAGTGTCTGCATCTTTCCTTACAGGGAAGCTGAGGTCGAAAACCCGCGGGCGATTATCGGGCTCACTGATGTTTCCGCCAGAAAACAGGTGGACAAGGACATCCTCTCGTTTACCGTGCCCTATAAGATGTACCTGGAGATGGAGTCAAATGTGGAGGGCAGTTTCCTGGAAAATGAAGAATGGCTGAAGGTGCGGGAAAGAAATCAGTAAATTTCCACGCCGCTGATGAGGCGTCATAAAGGATGGAAAACCATTTTTTTGATGTCATTCTGAGCGGCAGCGAAGAATCTTGGTGTAAGATCCTTCGCTGCCGCTCAGGATGACATTGAGCCGAAATTATAAAACCAATCAAAAAACAAGGCCGCTGATGCCAGCGGCCTGTCATGCAAATTATCGTTAATCTTCCTGGCGGACACAGTTCCTGCCGTCCATTTTTGCCTGGTTCAGGGCTTTATCGGCCCTCTTTATGATTGTGTCAATGTTTTCCCCCACCGTGGTTCTCAAGGCTGTAACCCCAAAACTTACTGATAGTTTAACATTATCAAGGCCGGGAACTTTTAATTTTTGAACATTTTCGCACAGTGACGAGGCTTTTTTGAAAGAATCTTCCCTGCCGGCCCCGGGCAGACACACGATAAATTCTTCAGCACCGTAGCGGCCGACAAAATCATAGGTGCGGCATTGCTGCATCAGGAAGTCAGCCAGTATTTTCAGGACCTCTTCACCTGCCTGCTTGCCGGTGGTATCGTTAATTTGCTGCAGGCAATCTAAAGCAACAAGAACCACACCCAGAGATAAATTTTCCCGCCTGGCTCTGTTGATTTCAGCATCAAGACGCTTATCGAAAGCCCGCCGGCTCAAAGCGCCGGTGAGGTGATCGGTGTTTGAAAGCATTTCAGCGCGCTTGCGCGCCAATTCCTCTTTTCTCTTGGAGAGTACCAGGCTGCTGATGTCATTGAATGATTCGTAAGTGGTTTTGGCCAGCTCCTTATAGGCTGCCTTGATTTCTTCGTAAGCTTTTTTTAGTTCGTTGTATTCATTTACAATGTCACCGGATGTTCCGGCTGCTTCATTTTCAGGCAGGATGCTGATAATACAAAGGAGCATTTCTTCATTGTCAATACTGGAGCTCCTGGCTATGACCTCTGCCGGTAAGATCTCACCGCTTTTGCTGGTTTGTAATGTTTTGTATTTAATGGCCTGGCCGGAAGAACCCTTAATCACGTCCGGCACATCAAATTTGTCGCCGGGGGCGCACAGGTCCTGTATGTTCATGGCCAGCAGTTCTTCGCGGCTGTAGCCGTATGCTGATAGAGCGGTATCGTTTGCATCAACAATTCGCCCGTCAAAGCCGATTAATAGGACAATATCATTGTTTTGCTGCAAGAGATACCGGAACAGGGATTGGAACATTTTTCATCACCAAACTTTAATAATTTCTTTAAAATTAACACATTCGGCGGGTAACAGCAATATTCCTTTATTTGGTTTATTAATAACGTATTTTTCTTTACCCTCAGGCGGGGATTCATCTTCTTTAGCTGTGCAATGTTTTTGAGAGATTAATGTAAAAAAACAAAGAAAAGTTTTTCTGGTTTGCAGGAAATTCACTGCTGCCATCGAATATTATGAAAGAGTTTTAGGAAGGAAGGTGAAAAATACCGGTTTCATAGACAGTGTTTTTCATTACAGCAGTACGGTAGAATTAATAGTGGACTGAGACTGATTGGAATGTAGGATGGTAATACGGCAGGCAAAGGGAGTATCATGTTTATTTTTATTCCCATTTCAAGTAAAAAGTATTTTACTGCTCGCCGAAAACTCCTATAGGGGTTTTTTTATTTTGCAAAAATATTTTACACAAGGAGGAAAAACAGTGAAAAGATTATGGTTTGGCAATGGAAGGCGGAAGACCGCACGGGCGGCAGGCATCACATTTATACTGCTGGCGGCTGCAGCGCTGCTTTTACTGGCGGGCTGTTCATCAAAAACAACTGCTCCGGTGAAAAGCCAGCAGGTGGTTGAACTCAAGCTGGCACACTTTTTCCCGAGCACTCACCCTGCTGAAAAAGACTTAATCCAGCCCTGGGCCAAGGCTGTCGAAACAGCCACTAACGGTCAGGTGAAAATTACAAGCTACCCCCAGGAAACGCTGCTGAAAGCAGACGCGATTTATGACGGTGTAGTAAATGGGGTCGCTGATATGGGCCTGTCATGTTTCTCATATACCAGGGGGCGCTTCCCGGCCTTGGAAGCATTCGAACTGCCCGGTGTTACTTATAACAACTCCAAGGTTGCCAGTAAGGTCGCCTGGGAAGGCATAAAGCAGACGAATCCCAAAGAAGTGCAGGATACCAAGCTGATGATGGTGCTGACCACCGGCTCGGGAGACTTGTTCACAAAGGAACCGGTGCGGACCCAGGCTGACTTACAGGGTATGGAAATCAGGGCTACCGGCCTCAGCGCCAAGACACTGAAGGCCTTGGGGGCCAGCCCTGTGGCGATGCCGCAGTCAGACGCCTATGAGTCCCTGTCCAAGGGCGTAGTCAAGGGCAACCTCGGACCAATGGAAATATTGCAGGGCTGGAAGCAGGCTGAAGTTACCGAATATATAACCAAGACTCCTTTCCTGTACAATACCCTGTTCTATGTGACCATGAACCTGGACAAGTGGAACTCCATTTCTCCTGAAAACCAAAAGGCGATTGAAAAAGTCAACGAGGAATTCTTTGGAAATGTTGCTATGGGCCTTTGGGACAAGCAGAATGAAGCTGCTCTGAAGTATGCGGTTGATCAAAAGGGCATGAAGCTGATCACCCTGCCGCAGGACGAAGCAGACCGCTGGATTACTGTAATCAAGCCGATCCAGGATGAATATGTTGCCAGTATGAAGGAAAAAGGAATCGATGGCCAGCAGATCCTGGACAAGGTCAAGGAACTATCTGTTAAATACAATGCAGAATATATATAGGCTGGCGGAGGTAACACGTTAGATGAAACATTTTTCAGGCCTGGTCACGGGACTCAGCCGGGTGCTGGACCAGGCCGCAGGATTTTTTCTGGTGGCAACAATGGTTTTAATCGTTGTGAACATATTGCTGCGTGCGATTTTTAAGATGCCGGTTTTCGGCGCCTATGAGTACGTGGGGCTGCTTACCGCGCTGGTGACAGGACTGGCGCTGGCTTACTGCGGTGTGCAGAATGCGCATATCGACATCAGCCTGGTGGTGGAAAGGCTGCCCGCCAGGCTGCAGGCTGTGCTCAGCGCGCTGATCAACTTCATCTCGATGGGTTTCCTGGCAGTCTGCGCCTGGTACGTTGGGTTATATGCCGGGAGCATTATGGAAAGCGGTTTGGTTTCCCCCACCACCCAGATCCCGCTCTATCCTTTTGTTTATCTGATCGCTCTGGGTCTGCTGGTCTACTGCCTGGTTTTGCTGGTAAAATCTATCGAATTTATTATTAAGGCGGCAAATAACAGATGACACCACTTGCTATAGGTTTAATCGGCATACTGGGTTTCCTGGCGCTGGTCGCTTTGCGGATGCCGATCGCGATCGCTATGGCCCTGGCGGGTTTTGCAGGGTTCAGCTTCATGGTCTCGCCGCAGGCAGCCATGAATATGGTGGCTAAGGAGATGTACTCCAACCTGTCTTCTTACTCTTTAAGTGTCATCCCCATGTTTGTCTGGATGGGATTTCTCGCCTATTATTCCGGGATCGGCACGCAGCTGTATATTTTTGCCTACAAGCTGATCGGCCATTGGCCCGGCGGTCTGGCTATTGCGACACAGGCCGCCTGCGCTGTCTTTGGCGCTATCTGCGGCTCAAACACGGCCACCGCGGCGACTATGGGCGCAATTGCCCTGCCGGAAATGAAGAAATACAAGTATGACACTTCGCTGGCCACGGCCAGTGTCGCTGCCGGCGGAGTCCTGGGCGTGCTGATCCCGCCCAGCGTGATCTTCATTGTTTACGGCATGGCGACCGAGCAGTCGGTGGGCAAGCTGTTCATGGCAGGGATATTGCCTGGTATTTTGCTTATGCTGCTGTATATAGCAGCCATATACATCCTGACACTCCGCAACCCCAACCTCGGCCCAGCGGGTCCGAAGTCAAGCTGGAAGGAGCGGATTGCAGCGATGCGCGGCGGCCTGGGAGAGGTCCTGTTAGTCTTTGCGCTCTCTATCGGCGGGCTGTTTGCCGGGTGGTTCACTGCCACGGAGGCGGGCGCGGTAGGCTCTGCAGGTGTGCTGGCGGTTGCGCTCGTAGAAAGGCGCCTGACCTGGGAGGGTTTTAAAAAATCACTCTATGACACCACGCGCACCAGCGCCATGATTATGTTCATGGTCGCCGGGGCGGTGATGTTTGGCCGTTTCATGGCTGTGAGCAGGGTCCCGTTTGAACTGGCCAACTGGGCTGGCGCATTGCCCCTGCCCCCTTTTGCCATTATGGGGATCATCATTTTCATATATTTGATCCTGGGTTGTTTGATCGACGCTCTGGCGCTGGTTCTGCTGACCATACCAATTTTTTACCCGGTCGCGGTTACGACGCTGGGCTACGATCCGATCTGGTTCGGGGTGATCATTGTCATGGTGGTGGCGATGGGTGTAATTACTCCCCCGGTGGGCATGAACGTCTATATCATCAAAGGTATTGTGCCGGATGTCCCCCTGGAAGTTATATTTAAGGGAATATGGCCTTTCTTAATAGCGGTATTGGTTTGCATAGCGCTTTTGATGGTTTTCCCGCAGATCGCCATTATCCTGCCGAGCATGATATCTTAGTAAAAGGATTTACTGTTCTTAAATTCCAGAACCGATAATTAAAAGTACACTAAAGAGTAAGCTAAAATTACACAATCCACCCATGCCCTGCGCCTGAAATGAGCAGGGCATTTTCTTCCTAAAGTCGAAATATAGACTTGATTCTTGTGAAATGAGGAAGAGGAATATGATCAGCGTAGCCGTGATCGCGCTTGTCGTCCTTTTGGTTGTCGCAGCAGCTTACTGGATACATGAAAGGCCCCCTGATGCCGCTAAAATAGTTTCTATAAAGACGACAAAAGGGGACCTGGCTATCGAGGTTTTCCCGAAAAAAACACCTGTGACTGCGGGTAATTTTGAAAAGCTGGTAAAGTCAGGTTTTTATAATGGGCTTTCTTTTCACCGCGTGGAGGACTGGGTAGTCCAGGGCGGAGATCCCAGAGGAAATGGCAGCGGGGGGCCAGGGTGGACAATACCGCTTGAAACCTCTACTGAGCTTAAACATTTACGTGGTGCTGTTGCTATGGCCCGAGGCCAGGATCCGGACTCAGCCGGCTCCCAGTTTTATATTCTTAAAAAGGATGCGTCCTGGCTGGACGGACAGTATGCTGTTTTTGGCAAGGTCATCAAAGGGATGGGTGTGGTTGATAAAATCAGGGCCGGAGACAGAATGGAACTCGTAAAATAAACCTCAATATGAACAAAAAAACAACCCCACATTCACCGTGGGGTTGTTTATCTTTCTGTACAAATTACCTGTCAATTTCCATAGCAATATTAACCATATCTCTCTTCAGTGAGATGAACTCGACCTTGAACAGTTCTTTGCCATCGACAATATCATAAATAACTGCGTCGGTAACCGGGATGAAATCACTTGAAGACAGCAAAAAGTCGTTGAGACGGATGTTGACTGAAATATAAATGCTGCCAACGATTTTATACCTGTCGGTTAAAAATACTATTGGACAGGCATGCTTCTTTACACTCTGTGACGGGTCGTTTTTGATTAAAGTAGTCTCAGCGGCTATTTCAGTATCCTTCTTAGGCTCCCTGCCAAAACCCCGCATAATAAACCCCCTTATAAATCTGCATTTTAAAATCTTATTTTCGTTGTTTTTAGTTTTACTCCTTTATATTATTTCCAAATAAATGAAAATACAATAAAAAAGCATCTGTTTATATAATATCGGATACTTTTACAGTAAATTTAGCTTTTTTGCATTAAATTACACATTTCAAAGGAAAATTGTTCAGGCCTCTGATTGAATGTAGTGTTAACATGATGTGTTATAATAAAAAAAAGGAGATCGATCCATGCCAAAGAAAAGAAACGCTGTTTTCAGATTCTTTAAAAAGTATTTTGCCCTGACGATAGGCGCTGTCCTGGCATCGGTTGCACTGGAAATATTTATGGTGCCCAACAATATCATCGACGGGGGAATTGTAGGCATATCAATAATTTCCAGCATTCTGACCAAACTTCCTCTGGGAGCTTTTATATTCTTTCTTAACCTGCCTTTTCTTTTTATCGGGTACAAACAGATAGGGAAAACTTTTGTTTTGTCGACATTGTTCTCGGTAACGGTCCTATCCATTGGCGTAACAATTCTTGAGCCGATGCCCGAACTGACTCATGATGTTTTGCTGGCGGCTGTTTTTGGCGGGATAATCCTGGGAATTGGTGTGGGCCTGATTATTCGTTACGGGGGCTCCCTGGACGGCACTGAGATCGTGGCCATCATTTTGGATAAGCGTACATGCTTTTCAATTGGCGAAATCATAATGTTTTTTAACGTTTTTATTTTGAGCAGCGCCGGTTTGTTTTTTGGCTGGGATAGAGCGATGTATTCCCTGCTCGCTTATTTCATCGCCTTCAAAGTAATTGATATCACCGTGGAAGGCTTGGACGAATCAAAGGCGGTGATGATCGTTTCTGAAAAACCAGACCAGATTGCTGAAATGTTAATGGTTCGCTTGGGCAGGGGTGTTACCTTTCTTGAGGGGAGAGGCGGGTATACCGGTGAAGCAAAAAGCGTCTTGTATTCGGTTGTAACGCGTCTGGAAATTGCCAAACTCAAAGCCATCGTTGATGAAATAGATGAAAATGCCTTTATCACCATCAGTCACGTCCACGAAGTAATGGGCGGTAGATTTAAAAAGAAAGCCATTCACTAATAGAAAGATCGTTTGCAAGTGGTTTCAACATTACGGATTCAGCATTGTGTTTTTTAACCAGGGTGAAAACTATTTATTTTTTTACTGTTCTATTGTATACAGTATATTTTATGATATAATTATTGCATAATTCGACATATTTCGATCTTCATCATGGAGGTTGGCATGAAAATAATTTTTCATGAGAAGTTTAATGAGGTTTATGATCGTGATCCCGCGGCCAGGGAAGGCAGGTTGGAAGGTGTTGTCGAAGGACTTGAGGATTCATACCAGATAGTGGAACCTCTGCCTGCCAAACAAAGCGACCTGCTGTTGATCCACGGCCAGGGACAGTTGGATCATGTCAGGAGCCAGGGTGATCTGCTGTATGAGATTGCCGTTCTATCTGTCGGTGGGGCGATCAAAGCGGCAGAACTGGCCGCTGGCGGCGAACCCGCATTTGCCCTGATCCGGCCGCCGGGACATCATGCCAGCAGGGATTATTGCTGGGGTTACTGCTGGTTTAATAATGTGGCGATAGCCGTGGAAAAATTACGCAGTGAAAATTTGGTCAGCAAGGTCCTGATTATTGATATTGATCTCCACCTCGGTGACGGGACCAGAAATATTTTTGCGCAGGTGCCTGAAGTTGTTTACTACCATCTTGACAGCAGGGAAGGCCTGGAACAGTGCCTGGAAGACAATAGGGACTGTGACCTGGTCGCCCTTTCCGCAGGATTTGACCGCCATATCGAGGACTGGGGAAAGACGCTGAAAACAGAGGACTTTACTGAAATCGGGAAAATGATCGCCAGCTATGCCTGTGATCATTGCGGCGGTCGTTATTTTGCGGTGCTTGAAGGGGGATACAACCCGCAGGTGCTGCCGGAAAATGTTAAAGCAATGCTCAAGGGTCTCGACTATAAAAATCACAAGCTTAATTAGCTGTTATAAAACAATAAAACAAAGCTGTTTTAACCCGCGCATCCTCTAAACAAGGAAGTGTGGGTATTTTTATCTGCCTGCAAAATTGTTATTCACCGGATAAATATGTTAACATTGATTGAGTGGTATATATCAAGAGATGGGAATTGAGATGTCAGAGAGTTTAATACAAAAAGATGATAACTTAAACCAAGCGCTGCAGACCCTGCGCGATTGTTTCAGCATAACGGTGCCGGAGATGCTGGTGATCGCTGAAAAATTTCATGATGACATGCATCAAAGCCTTGCCGGGCAGAAGGGGCCGCTGAAAATGTTGCCTTCGTTTTTAGATGTCCCCGGTGGCGGAGAAAGCGGGGAATTTTTATCAGTTGATTTCGGGGGCACAAATGTCAGGGTTTCTTTAGTCAGCCTGCAGGGGAACGGTAAAATCACAATTATCAAGAGGAAATCAGTGCCTTTAAAAGATCCCGGCGGCAGCTACGATTATACCTCGGCAGCCGCGACCGGGCGGGGACTTTTTTGTTTTCTGGCTGAACAGATAGCAAATTTTGTTTCTCCCGGAGAAACTATTTTCCTGGGCCATACCTTTTCTTTTCCGACTAAAATGTATGCCCTGAACAAGGCGGTGCTGATCGGCTGGACAAAGGAGTTCAAAACAAGGCTGGCTGAGGGCAGAGACGTGAACGAACTACTGAAAGAGGCCTTGAATAAGCACGGCCTGCATGGTGTCAGGCCTGTTGCTGTCACCAACGATACTGTCGCCACACTGCTGGCGGCTGCTTACGGCGATCCACATGCCGACATCGGTTCTATCTGCGGCACAGGGCATAACACCAGTTACCTGGAGCCGCTGCCGCCGCAGGGACAGGGGCCGATGATCATTAACATTGAATCAGGCAGCTTCGACGGGCTACCGGCTACTTTTTACGACCGGCAGCTGGATAGCAGCAGCGAAAAGCCCGGTGAACAGATGCTGGAAAAAAGGGTGTCAGGTCGGTACCTGGGTGAGCTGATGCGGCTGGTTGTCCTTGATCTGGTACAGAAGGGACTTCTGCTTCAGGGCAGGGCCGGCAATATGACAGGATTTCCCTTTAACCCGTTTACCTTGAATCCTGAGCATATGTCTGCTATGATCAGCGATAATACCAACGGCCTGATTAGAACTGCAGCCTGGTTAATTGAAGCTGCGGGTGTTCAGGATCCGCCGCTCAAGGAACTCGGCGCCTTGAAGATAATTGCTTCATTATTGTCAGCAAGGTCAGCCAGGCTGGCAGCCGCAACATATATTGGAATTCTGCAGCACCTTGACCCGCTGTTGACAAACCTTCATACTATAGCTATTGATGGTTCACTATATGAAAAAATGGCCGGCTATGCCCAAAGCTTGAGGACAGCCCTGGATGAAGCATTAACAGATAGAGCAGGACAGGTGACAGTTAGGTTTATTAAGGACGGTTCTGGTATCGGGGCAGCAATAGCCGCTGCCATAGCCATGCAGGATCAGTCAGGGCCTATGCATTTAATTTAATATAAATAATATTTACAAGCGGGAAAAAAGTAATGACTATCGAATAATAACAGGAATCGCCATATTATGAGGGGAGTGGTTTTATGTCTTTCAAAGATATCATATTTTGTAAAGACGGCTCTGCAGCGACCATCACCTTGAACCGGCCTGCCAGTTTCAATGCTTTAGATCTGAACATATCCAACGAATTGTGTACCGCTCTTGAGATGTGCCGTGCGGATCAGGAAATAAGGGTTGTTGTGCTGACCGGCTGCGGCAAGGTTTTTTGTTCCGGAGGAGATATCAAATATTTTGAGCAGTTTGCACTTTCGGATCCCGGCGAACCTGTCCGCCGTGTGTTGGAGCCGGTGAACCGGATAATCCTGTCGATCAGACAGATGCCAAAACCGGTATTGGCTGTAATAAACGGATCTGTGGGCGGTGCGGGAATGTCACTGGCGCTGGCCTGTGATCTGCGCCTCTGTTCCAGCAAGGCTAAATTCAAACAGGCTTATACCAGCCTCGGCCTGGCGCCAGACGCCGGCTGGAGCCTCTGGGTCGGCCTGCTGGCGGGTTTTGCCAGGGCAAGCGAGATGATCTTTCTCGATCCTGTATACGATGCCCAGCAGGCTCTGGCTATGAATCTGGTCCACAGGGTAGTGGCTCCTGAGGAGATTGAAGAAGCGACACGCTTCTGGTCGGAAAAACTGGCCGCTGGCGCTACCCGTTCATTTGCGATTGCCAAGGCAAATTTAAACCAAGCACTGCTGACACTGTTGGAGCGCCAGTTGGAGGCAGAGCGGCTGGGTGTACTTGAGGCCTCTTATAGTGAAGATTACCAGGAAGGACTGGCCGCCTTTCTGACAAAGCGCGAGCCTGAATTTAAAGGATCCTAAATAAACTTAATATATTACCGATTAACTTTATGTGAAGCTGCAAGGAACATTTGACTGACCGAGTAAATGGAGGGAATAATTTGGATATTTTTTCTGCTATCGGCAACACGCCGCTTGTTGAGTTAAAGAACCTGCCCAACGGGCACAAGGCAAGGATTTTCGGAAAGCTGGAAGGCAGCAATCCTGGCGGTTCGATCAAAGATCGCCCAGCGTATTATATGATTAAGAAGGCTATTGAATCAGGAGAGCTGACCAAAGACAAGATTATCCTTGAACCGACATCCGGCAATACCGGCATTGCCATTGCCATGATCGGGGCTGCCAAAGGGTACCGGGTTAAACTGATCATGCCTGGCTGCGTCAGTGTGGAGAGGAGCCGCATTCTTGAAGCATACGGTGCGGAAGCAGTGCTTACCCCAGCTTGCGAAGGCACTGATGGCGCGATCAGACTGGCACACAAGATGCTCGCAGAAGAACCGGATAAATATTATATGCCCGACCAATTTACGAATGAAAACAATTCCCTCTCCCATTACGAGACCACGGGGCCCGAGATCTTCGCGCAGACGGAAGGGAAAATCGACGTGTTTATCGCTGGTATGGGCACGACCGGAACGCTGATGGGGACAGGAAGGTATCTCAAAGAAAAAAAACCTGGGATAAAAATTATCGGCGTTGAGCCTTTCAGGGGGCATGCCATCCAGGGACTAAAAAACATGGAAGAAGCCATAGTGCCGAAGATTTACAACCCCGCACAGATGGATGAAAAGGTAAACATCGAGGATGATGAAGCTTTTGATACGGCCCGGCTGCTGGCTACAACAGAAGGAATCTTTGTCGGCATGTCCAGCGGAGCGGCGGTGGCTGCGGCCCTGCGTGAGGCCCAAAAGATGGATTCCGGAATCATTGTAGCTATTCTGCCCGACCGCGGCGACCGCTATTTAAGCACTACTCTTTTCCGGTCAATCTGCGCCAAATGCCAGCCCTAGACATGGTTTCAGATAATGGACATGACTTGAATGTGTGAATTATTGAACTGTAGGTGCGACTTCAGTCGCACAATAGATTTGTTTGATGAATTTGCTGAACTATTTTTTAAGCAGGACCCGGCTGATATCAGCCGGGTCTTTATGGTATTCAGGGCATATATTTGATACTATTGATATATGTAGATATTAATTAAGGGTGGCGACATAAAAAGTGAAAGCTCTGACCAAATACCTCTGGTTTAACACAGGTAAACGACGCGAGTATATCAATGTGACCGGTGAAGTGGAAAAAGCTGTGCATGAGAGCGGCATTCAGGAAGGCATGGTCCTGGTATCAGCCATGCATATTACTGCCGGCATATATGTCAATGACGATGAACAGGGTATTATCCGGGATATAGATGAGATGCTGGAGAAACTGGCGCCCAGCGGCAAGCCCTATCACCATCACCAGACAGGCGAGGATAACGGCGATGCTCATTTGAAAAGCATGCTTGTCCACCACCAGGTTATTATCCCCGTTACTGAAGGAAAATTGGATTTTGGACCCTGGCAGCAGGTATACTATGCCGAGTTTGACGGCCAGAGGAATAAAAGAGTGATCATCAAGGTCATGGGTGAGTAGGGAAGCACGGGGACGGTTCTTCTGCTTCCCTGATGCCTGAGAGTAAACGAGAATGCTGTCAGCTTGAGGGGGATGCAAACTGGAAAAAGATGTTGCCATAGTCGAGTGCGCCGGCTACGATCCGGAAACTGTACAGGACACCCTCAACCGGCTGGTCCAGCTTCTGGGCGGATGGGATGCTTTTGTCAAGCCCGGCGAAAAAATTGTGATCAAGCCAAATTTATTAATAAGGAAGAGTCCGGATGAGGCGGTTACTACCCACCCCGCAGTGCTTGAAGCCGCGGCCTGTTCAATCATCAAGGCGGGCGCCAGAGTCGTCCTGGCGGACAGCCCGGGCGGACCGCTTAACCCGCAGGTTTTGCAGTGGGTTTACAAGGGCTGCGGCTTAACAGAAGCGGCTGCACGAAGCGGGGCCGTCCTTAATTTTAATATAACGGAAACTGCACTCAAAGTCCCATCGGGCGGTATCCTGGCCGGGATCACTGTCCTGGAAGAGATAGCGCAGGCAGACGGGGTAGTTTCCATAAGCAAGCTGAAGACACATGGCTTAACCAGGATGACCGGAGCGGTAAAGAACCTGTTCGGTGTCATCCCCGGCCTGAAAAAAATGGAATACCATTTCAGGATGCCCGGTGCGGAGGAGTTTTCAGCGATGCTGGTTGACGTCGCCAGGACCGTATCGCCGCGCCTGCACATTATGGACGCGGTCGTTGGCATGGAAGGGGAGGGGCCTTCCGGCGGAGAGCCGGTGCACATTGGCCTGCTGCTGGCGTGCACCTGTCCTTTCACCCTGGACCTGGTCGCCGCGGCCCTGGTGGGAATCAAACCTGAAGATGTGCCCACCATTGCAGTATCAATTAAGAGGGGCTATATCAGCGGGGATATTAATGAGGTCCGCCTGCTGGGGGATCCGGTTTCCCTGCCCAGGCTGCGTTTCCGCATGCCGCCTAAAGCGATAGATTTTGATCTTTTAAAGGCCAATTCACGCGGCAGGCTGCCGGTATGGCTGATCAGCGCACTCAACAAGCGGCTTCGCCCGCACCCCGTCTTTGACCGGGACACATGTATAAGCTGTGGTGAATGCGCCCGGATCTGTCCTGCCGGGGCAATCAGCATCGATAATAAAATTCCCGTCCCTGACCTGGACAGGTGCATCCGCTGTTTTTGCTGCCAGGAACTATGCCCGCAGAAAGCAGTGAAAATCAACCGGCCCTGGCTGGGCAGGTTGCTGTTTAAATAGACAGCCATTGGAAGCAAGGGGACGTTCTTTTTGCTTCTGCACTGCAGCACTCTGGTAATTGGAACGATAACAGTCCGATTTTATGAGGAGGAATAATATGTTAGCTCCTATAATAACTGGAATATTATTGTCTCTTATTATGATTGGTATTAGTTTAAGAAAGCCTAATACTGGGAGAATTATTTTGGGCATATTTTTCTTGGTTATGGCTATTGGAGTAAATGGCACATTTACACTATTTAATCCTCAATCGTACGTTGAATACAGTCAAGGTGCATTATTATCCATATATCGTGAACTGGGCACAAATATTATTTCACTTAATCCTGTAGTATTTGGTTTACTCCTTATAGGATATGAAATTACTATTGGTTTGCTAATGCTTTACAAAGGTAAATTTGTGAAAGCAGGCATGATAGGTTCAATACTTTTTTTAATCGCAATAGCTCCGGTTAGCTTGATTCAGATTGCCTGGCTGGGGCTGGCAATAACACCTGCCTACCTTTCAACTAAAAATTTCGAAACATCATTTTGGGAGATTATGAGGTCTAAATTTTCAAAAGAAAAGTAAAATCAGAGATTTGATCCATATACCTTAAAGGTCTATGCAAAACCAGCATAATAAAAGTCAGGGGCGGCAGCAATGAAGATACCGGGCAATTGGACAGTTGAAGACTTGTTTGCTGGCAAGGCGGAATCATTGGCATTATTCCATGCCGTGCGGTTATGCATTGAGTCGCTCGGACCAGTGAAAATGGAAGCAATGAAGTCGCAGATCTCTTTTGGCGCAAGGACCAAGTTCGCGTGGGTGTGGCTGCCGCCGGCCTGGGCGAAAAATCGTCCCGAAAACAGCATCGTTCTTACTTTCGGCTTAAGGAGACATGTAGAACATGAACGGATTGTGCAGGCGGTTGAGCCTCGCCCCGGCCGCTGGACGCACCATGTGATCATTGAAAAACAAGCTGATCTTGATGAAGATGTATGCGCCTGGCTCCGCGAAGCCTACGATCTCAGCCGGTGAAGGAAGCAGGGGGACGGTTCTCCTGCTTCCCTATGAAGAAAGGGGTCAGGCTGCAAACCTGACCCCTTATATGGGAAGCGCGGATGCGCTATTTTTTATAAAATACGCCTGAACTGTAGCTGGTCCACGTGCCATTATTGGCACTGAATTCTCCGCCGCCCCAGAAATTGGATCCTACGGTATTTATTGCGCCGGGCAGCTCCTGCGGTGTTGATAATGTGTTTGAATAGATGATCGGGTAATACTCACCATTACTCTCTTTGATGCTGATATCACAGTAATAAGCCAGCCCCGGCTCAACTCCGGTAATATAAAAACTGTCCCACGAAGGCTTGATGTCGAAGGTACGATATACGCCCCGGTTTACTATGTTTAACCGCAGCTGCAATTTATTTTTAGCCGCCAGGGCCGCTCTCTGGCTGGGTGAAAGATCCCAATACACGTATAGCGTACGTGGTGTCTGAACCATTAAGACCAGTGTGTTGTCGTCATAATGTGAAGGCAGGGTTCCCAGTCGCATTGTCTACACCCCTAACCTTTATTGAATAAAAAACACCTACATTTAACCATATTAAGTGTATTGAAAACTTATTAACTTTATATTTCAGAAGTATTAAAAATTTATTATGTTTTGGAGATTAAATGTTAACTATGTCATAATATGGTTAATATCAAGATAAAATAGAAATTTTGACGCTTTTTTAGTTCATTTTTTGACCGTCATGACATATTGATGCTATATAATGCTATATGAAGATCAAATACTAA
The DNA here is from genome assembly GCA_964397525.1 of uncultured Eubacteriales bacterium. Classification (GTDB taxonomy): domain Bacteria; phylum Bacillota; class Desulfotomaculia; order Desulfotomaculales; family Pelotomaculaceae; genus Syntrophopropionicum. The sequence goes on along the minus strand of CAYNIY010000002.1, from coordinate 66,561 downwards.
AATTGCATACCGTTGGAGGCAGATTGATGGATCAGGACCCCAAACTAAAAAAATACACATTAATTACTGTCATGGTGGCTTCATTTACAACGCCTTTCATGGGCAGCGCGATTAACCTGGCTATCCCATCCATAGGGCGGGAGTTTAACAGCACCGCGCTGCTGCTCAGCTGGGTGGTCAGCAGCTACATTCTGTCATCAGCTGCTTTCCTGCTGCCGTTCGGCCGGCTGGCTGATATGAAGGGAAGGAAAAAGGTATTTACTATAGGGATTATGATATTCTCTTTTTCCTCGCTGCTTTGCGGATTAGCCTGGTCTATCGAGGCGCTGATCGGCTTGAGGATCCTGCAGGGTGTAGGTTCCGCCATGACCTTCGGGACCGGCATGGCCATATTAACCTCGGTCTATCCCCCACAGGAGCGGGGCCGGGTTCTGGGGATCAATGTGGCCACGGTATACACCGGCCTGTCGCTGGGGCCTGTCCTGGGCGGGGCGATGAACCAGCACCTGGGGTGGGAGTCCATTTTTTTTCTCAATGCTGTGATCGGGCTCTCTGCTATAATATTCGCCTTCAGGATCAAGGGTGAGTGGGCTGGCGCCAGGGGCGAGCGTTTTGACACAACCGGCACCGTCCTCTATATGGCTGGTTTGGTTGCTTTCCTGTATGCGTTTTCCTCAATCGCCACATCAGATATGGCTAAATATTTGCTGGTCCTGGGCCTGGGATTACTGGTTTTGTTTGTCAGGCACGAGATGAAAACGAGCCAGCCGCTCATAGACATTAAGCTTTTCAGCCAGAACATCACCTTCGCCATGTCCAACCTGGCGGCGCTGATCAATTACAGCGCGACCTTCGCCGTGACCTTCCTGCTGTCTCTTGTGCTTCAGGTAGTCATGGGTTTCAGTTCATCGGTTGCGGGCATGATCCTGCTCGCCCAGCCTGTGATGATGGCCCTGCTTTCGCCTTTCGCCGGCGCGCTTTCCGACCGTGTGCAGCCCAGAATTGTTTCTTCCCTGGGCATGGGCCTGTCAGCACTCGGTCTCTTCTTATTAAGCTTTGTGGTTAAAGAAACACCGGTATGGCTGATCATGGGGAACTTGATGCTGCTCGGTACCGGCTTCGCATTGTTTTCCTCTCCCAATATGAATGCCATCATGGGATCGGTGGATAAAAGGTTTTATGGCGTGGCATCGTCCACCAGCGGCACCATGCGGCTGATCGGCCAGGCTGTTAGTGTAGCCATTGCTACAATGATCATAGACCTTTATGTCGGCAGCGCCCAATTGACTCCGGCTGTAGCCGAACAGCTGCAGAAAAGTGCCAACGTGGCGTTTATCGTTTTCGCAGTTACTTGTGTCGGTGGTGTTTTTGCCTCGCTGGCCAGGGGGAATATAAATACTGCCAACAGACAACCAGGAAGATAGGACAAGGGAAAATGAGCAGACGGGTTAAGCTGTTTCTGTTAATCGGATTAATAGTCATATTGTCACTGCTCGCGGTAGGACAGTCCGTGAGGGTTTACCGTGCCCTGCACGAGGTTAAGTTAGAAATCCACCATGACAGACGTCCCGGCGATTTCGTACAGAAATGGATTACTGTTTCTGAAGCGGCTGAATGCCTCAATATTTCTGAAAAAGAAGTCTTTGACATCCTCCAGATCGAACCTGCGCCGGGTGATGAGGCCCTGACCTTCAGGGCGCTGGAAAAAAAGTACAACATATCCCCCGCAGAAATGCAGGATAACCTGTGGCTGTTGCGGGAGCATTATGAGCCGCCCCCCGGTAATAACCATGAATGATTCTATTGTTATTCTTGTCGAATTTGTCAGGCAGCATGAAATCTGGTTTTTAGGCATCCTGCTGGTACTGCAGAATAATGGAGTGCCGCTGGCCTCGAGCCTGGTGGTGATGGCTTCGGGCGCTATGGCTTACACTGGGGAATTCAGCCTGCCGGTACTGGGTTTTTATGTCTGGCTTTTTTCTCTGCTGGGTGATGTTTCAAGTTACTGGTTATGGCGCGGCATTGACCTGCATGTGGTGCACCGGTCCCGCCGGGTCAACCAGGCTGTCGGAAAATGGCTGGATAAAGCGGAGGGATATTATGAAAGGTACGGTAAGATGACGGTTTTTACTACCCGTTTCCCTTTTTCTCCCCTGGGTACGGTTGTAAATGTTTTTGCCGGGGCTACCGGTTACAGTTTTATACTGTTTTTTATAACCGTGGCTGTCGGCCAGCTGATCTGGAGTGTTTTTTACCTCGGACTGGGCTATCTGTTCAGTGATTCATGGGAGCAGCTGGCTCTGGTTATCAGCCAGTCGGGCTGGCTGGCGGCGATCATCCTGGCCTTGATTATTGCAGCTTACACAGCCAGGAGGATCCATATAAAAAATTCAAACCATATGAGGCATAATTAATTTTTACAGTAAAAGCTGAACAGGATCAGAAATGCAAAAGCACCGATTAGGGTGCTTTTATTGTTTGACGCAGGCAATGAACTTTTAATCAATCCCGGCACAGGTCCAGGAAATGGCGGGCCAGGTCGGGGTAACCCCAGAAGTCGATGTGAGCGTATGCGGCCAGTGTGTTTGCCCGGCGGTAGCCGCAATGCCACTGACTGCCGGACAAGGCTGATTTAACCAGGTAAGTAGCAGGGCAGGTGATGCCTTCGACCAGGGAATGATGGAATTCATGTCCCCGCGCACGCTGGCCTGCTTTGCCCAGCACATTATCTGCTGTAAATTCGATATCCACGTAACCGAACCGCTGCAGGCGGTCGGTCATCATGATATGCCCGTCAAAGAAGCCGGCCATAGGATGCATTTCACCGTTTTTCCCGGTGATGGATTCAGTCAGGTACATGAAGCCCCCGCATTCGGCGTAACAGTGCAGACCTGCTCCAAGTTTGCGGTTTATGTCTTCCAGCAGGCTCCTGTTACCTGACAGTTTCCCGGCAAAGACCTCAGGGAAGCCGCCGCCCAGGTAGAGGCCGTCGATGTTATCCGGCAGAGAGCTGTCCTTCATGGGGCTGAAGTAACGCAGTTCAGCTCCCAGTGACGTTAAAACTTCCAGGGTGCTGCGGTAATAAAAGCTGAAAGACTCATCCCGGGCCACTGCGATTTTTACGGGTTCGCCGCTTTCAATAGGAATTGGACTGGCTGACGGCAGAGGGCCGGCTGATCCCCCCAGGGCTATAACCTGGTCAAGGTCGATCCATTCCCGTACCATCCTGGCTGCCTTTTCAATAATTTCCGCGTGTCTTTCCATTTCTTCCGCCGGCAGCAGACCCAGGTGGCGGCTGGGCAGCTCGACTGATTTATCCTTAGGTAAAAAACCCAGTACCGGCACGCCTGTATAAGTTTCAATAGCTTGTTTGACAAGCTTGTAATGGTGCTCGCTGCCCACGTTGTTTACGATCACACCAGCCAGGCGGAGGTCTTTGTCGAAAGATTTGTAACCGAGGACCTGGGCTGCGGCGCTGGTGGACATTCCTCCCGCGTCAACAATCAACAGCACCGGGGCGTTTAACAGCTTGGCTATTTCGGCGGTGCTGCCTTCCGGGGTAGCGCCCACCCCGTCGTAAAGGCCCATTACTCCCTCGATCACACCAAAGTCAATGCCCTCCATGCCATGTATAAACAGCTGGATGATGTTTGGCTGCGGCATCATCCAGAAGTCAAGGTTGTAGGACATCCGTCCAGCCGCCACGGCATGGTAGCCGGTGTCGATATAGTCCGGGCCCACCTTAAACGGCTGCACTTTGAGCCCTCTTTTTCGCAATGCCGCCAGCAGGCCGGCGGTGATCGTCGTTTTGCCTGAACCGCTGTGCGTACCTGCTATGACTATTCTCTTCATGCTGTGCAAAACTCCTTATACTGCATCTCTATCGCCGCTCTGTTTTATTATTTCCAGGAGGTCTTCCCTGGTCAGCGGCATAGCCCGGTTGTTAGAAACAAGTTTATTTTTCCGCAGGTGCCAGTACATTTCTACAACCATTGGTGTTTTCAATTTTAAATTATACGCTTTTTCTCTGCCGTAGTATATATCTTCCGGAGATCCGGCAAGCCTGACAATGCCGTCATCCATGATCACCAGCTGTCCGGCCCAGGCAGCCGCCAGGTCCACGTCGTGAGTAGAGATAATGACCGTGGCGCCCCTGGCGTTCAGTGCATCGAGAAGCGCCATAAGATCCGATGCTGCTTCCGGATCCAGGCTGGCAGTGGGCTCGTCGAGAGCGATGACCTCAGATTCCATGGCCAGTACCCCTGCTATGGCCGTGAGCTTTTTCTGGCCGCAGCTGAGGCTGTGCACCGGCCGGTCCGCCAGACCTGTAAGCCCGCATAGTTCCAGGGCCTGACGAACACGCTGGTTGATCTGGCCTTCGTCTAATTTCAGATTGGCCGGGCCGAAGGACACATCCTGGTACACTGTTCCTCCCAACAGCTGCAGCTCAGGGTCCTGGAAGACGATGCCCACCTGCTTGCGCAGGAGATTTATTTCTTTCCGGGAATAACACATTGGCATGCCGTTATAGTGGACTGTCCCCCGCGAGGGCTTGTGGATGGCGTTCAGGTGCAGCAGCAGGGTGGTTTTGCCCGCCCCGTTCGGGCCCATCAGCGCAATCTTGGCCTGGCGCGGCACTTGAAAAGATACTCCTTTCAGGGCTGCGGTACCGTCTGTATAACTATAATGCACATCTTCAAGTTCCAGAATGCAGCTGTTCAAAAAGATAAGCCTCCTGTCCTGAGGGCCAGATATATTAAGAAAAACCCGCTTGCGCCAGCTAGTGCCAGGTAAAGCGGAGATGGAGGATTGCCAGGCTGGACGACCCTGATCCTGTCTTCGTAGCCGCGCGAGGCCAGGCCAAGATACATCTCGCGGGAACGCCGCAGCGAGTGCACAAAAAGTTTCGCTACCAGCCAGGATAATGACCTGTATGAAGCCTGCACCGAGGAATAACCTAAACGCGATGACTGTGAAAGGATCATTTTGCCCGCGGTGTCCAAAAGGACCATAATGGACCCGTAAACCAGGATCATCACTTCCAGCAGCAGGGAGGGGAAGGGTGTCCGGTCCAGCAGCGAAAAAACGTGGGTGATGGGTGTGGTTAATATAAAAAAGCAGAGGCAGGATACGGCGCCGGCTGACCGGCAGAATGTCTGCACGGCCATGTTTAGCCCAGTTGGAGTGACTCCTGCTGTGATTCCGGCCAGGGTAAACTGAAACAGACAGTTTGGGGGCGGGTTGAACGAGAAAGCCATAGTGAACATCCCGCATATGAGAAAAGATACCGGTATCAATAAGAGCCCGAAAAAAACCCTCAGGGGTGTGCGGCCTGCCAATACAGTAGCTGCAGTCATTATTCCCAGCGCCAGGAGGGGAACAAACGGTGTTTTTGCTAATAAGCAGGCTGCCAGAAACAATAGGGTCAGGCAACCTTTCTCAGCCGGGTGCCGTGTATTCAATTTGCTGGTCAGGGCGTATCGTTCAGTCAGCAGCATCAGGCTTCACTTCTGTTTTTTCCACGTGAGAGGCCTATGTAATAACCGATAAAGCCTGCTCCGACAGCTGCCTGCAGGGCAAACAGCAGGCTCTCGATCTCGCCGCTCTGCGGTTCCCATAGTGAATTGAACCAGGGTTCATAGTCCGGGTACAGTTCTGCTATTACACCTTCGGCCTGACCGTCAGCCCCTGAAAACATCTCGTCTTCAGTGTCCCCTGAATAAAAGTTGAATCCAATCAAAGGCGCTGTTGTGATAATTATTACCGCGATAATAAGGAGCAGGTTTTTACTGATCTTTTTCATGCCCGTATCTCCTTCTCGAAAACATTTAAATCCCGCAGTTCGCTGGCGCTGTACTTGCATAAGGTATTGAAAACCAGGGCGGTCAGCAGTCCCTCGCTGACGGCCAGGGGGATTTGAGTAACAGCGAAGATAGTGCCGAATTTCATGAGGGAGCCTGCAAAACCCCCAACCGGGTCAGGGAAAGCCAGCGCCAATTGAGCCGAGGTGGTTATGTAGGTCATCAGGTCTCCCAGCGCCGCCGCCAGAAATATGGATATCCCTCCGGACAGCCTCATTTTTATGCCAGTCCTGTAAACTCCGTAGGCCACGAAGGGGCCGACTATAGCCATAGAAAACGTATTGGCGCCCAGGGTGGTTAATCCCCCGTGTGCCAGAAGCAGGGACTGGAACAGCAGTACCACCAGGCCGAGGACTGACATGGAAGTAGGGCCGAACAGCACCGCTCCCAGGCCGGTACCTGTCGGGTGTGAACAGCTGCCGGTCACCGAAGGCAGCTTCAGAGCTGAGAGCACAAAGGTGAAGGCACCGGCCACCCCAAGGATTATTTTGGTTTCTGGGTTCTCCTGCAGTTTTTTTTGCAGGCTTCTTAGCCCGTGGATAACAAAGGGAGCGGAGACTAGCGACCAGCCTAAGGCATGGCTCATTGGCAAATATCCTTCCATAATATGCACGTGCAAAACCCCTTTACGAAATAGTCTTTATACGCGTTATTTATTGCCAGGTTCCCTGAGCGCTTCCTTGATCCTCTGGATGCAGATGTCGGCCAGCAGCGGGTCGGGGCCGATAAAGCCAGACTGCACAACCTGCAGATGCGGATACCTAGAACTTATTTTTTCGATTTCGGCCGGTATGTCTGAGGTTATGTGCACCCCTTCAAAAAGAAAAAGGGGCATGATTAAAATTCTGCTGGCGCCGCTTTGTGCCAGTTTTTGAAATACTTCCTCGATGGACGGGTCGGCATGCTGTAAAAACGCAGGTGTGACCCCGAGGTACTGTCCGCGCCGGTTTAACTCTTCCGCGACAAGCCTCAGCCCCCGGTTGGCACTTTCCAGCCGGCTGCCGTGCCCCAGCAGGATCACGTGCCAGCCGGTTTTCTCTTCTGCCGCAATACCCAGGGACTGGAGGAGGGAGCTGATATCATGGAAAACTTCGCCGCCGGCCGGCGCCGGGCGTTTCAGAACGGCCACCTGGCAGCCGTATCTTTCAGCGGCCTCAATTTTGGCGGAGCAGCCTCCTGACTCGCCGGAATCCTTGGTTACCAGCAGGTCAATCTGCAGGTGCCGGAACAGCGCCTCATTCAGTTCCGTGGAAAAGGGCCCTTCCATAGCGATGATGTGCGCTGGTTTCAGCCCGGCATTCAGTGCTGCTGTAATTGATTCGTTAGCTGGCAGCAGCCTTACATATATCCGGTCAGGATCAAGATGACGGGAGAGGGGCTGCAGCCCCTTGATCCCGGAAGAGACAAAGATTCTTTTAAAATCTCTTTCCCTGGCCCAGGCGCTTAGAGCAGCGGGGTCTTCAAAAAAGGTCACGGCGGGGCTTGATTCAACTAAACTGGAGGGACGCTCAAACCTGACCAGCCGGGTTCCGGCAGACTGCGCTGCGCCAGAGAGCTGACGCCTCAATTCCCCGGCATAGACATGTGAAGCGTCAACAACCAGGTCAACTGCATGATCATTGATAAGCTTTTTAAACGCCTGGCTGTCAAAAGGTCCCTTTAAAATCGTTCCAGCTGCGTTTTTTACCGCTTTACTGTAACCGTAATCAGTTGCTACGGTCATGATGTATGAGATTTTAGCTCTATCCAGTGCCCGGGCGATTTCTATCGCTTCACTCGTGCCTCCCGCCAGCAGTATCACAATGCGTACCCCCTTGGTGTGAGCATCCGGCCGTTAATGACCCTGGTCCGGGAATTTCCAACGATGACGGTGGTCAGCATGTCGGGCTCGTTCATTTCAATATGCTCCAGATCTGTTATGTTTACAGCTTCCCCCGGCCGGCCGGCACTGCACACCAGGCCTACTGGGGTTCCTGGCCTGCGGTGTTTTTTCAGAACAGAGATGGCCTGGTCCCAGGGCTCTTTCCGGCTTTTACTGCGCGGATTGTAGAAAACCATGACAAAGTCTGCTCTCGCGGCTGCCTCCACCCGTGCTAAAATGTCAGGCAGAGGAGTCAGCAGGTCGCTGAGCGATATGGTGGCATAGTCCTGCATCAGCGGGGCGCCCAGCCTGGCCGCGGCTGTGTTTGCAGCCGGTATGCCCGGTATGATTTCCAGCGGCGTGCTCTGTCCTGAAGATTCCATCACTTCAAGCACCAGTCCCGCCATCCCGTATACCCCGGCGTCACCGCTGGAAATAACAGCTGCCCGAAGGCCGCGCCCGGCCGCTTCAATCGCGTATTGGACGCGCTCCACTTCGCGTGTCATGCCGGTGCCGTAAAGCTCCTGGCCGTGATAACAGCTCATTTCCTGCACCAGTTTGAGGTAAGTGGTATAGCCAACCAGCAGGTCCGCGTCATATATCACTCGGAAAGCCCGGCAGGTCAGATCTTCTTCTCCTCCGGGACCGATGCCGACCACGAAAATTTTTCCCTGGCCACCGCGATCGTTACCGGGCTGAAAACCGTCCTGGGCAGAATAATTTCCGGTTCCTTCAGGCTTAGAAGGGCGCATTGCTCTGAGACCCCCTTAATTGAAAAATGGCGCATCGCTGCCTGTGAGGGGGGTGATACCCCGTCAAGCCGCGATAGCTTGTGATTTGGAAAATAACGCAGCAGCAGACCGAGTTTCCTGGCTGCCTGCCGTATCTCCCGGTCTTCCCATTTCATCTGGCCGGTGGCCAGGAACTTAATCCCGTCCAATGTCAGTCCGCATAGTTCAAGGCCTGATCTGACAGTGTGTTCAATATCTGCTGCGGTCGCCCGGCTCTGGTAGCCGACTCCCACCGCTGCCAGGCGATCCGCTTCGCTGCCGGTGGTAATGACCGGCTCGCCGCCGGTGAGGGAAGCAACATCGCAGGCCAGCTGGTTTGCCCCTCCCTCATGACCGCCGGCCAGGCTGATGGCATAAAGGCCGGCCCGGTCTGTGACCACTACCGCCGGATCGGTATATTTGGAGCGCAGGAGTGGTCCGGTCATACGGGCTGCTATCCCGCAGGCCATGACCATCACCAGCCTCCCATAGCTGCTGAAAGATTCCTTTACAATCTCCGCCAAACCCGGGTTCATTGCCGGGTGTGCCACTATTAAATCCGCGTTCAGCCGGCGTGCCAGCATCTGTGACAGCGGCTCTGCCGGTCCCGCCAGAGTGATTAGCCGGATCCGTTTGTTACCTGTATCCATGTTTGAAATCCTCGTGGTAAAGATATGACCGGCGGCCCTGGCTTTTCAGGGCTTCACCTACCAGGATCAAAGCTGTTTTGGTGATCCCGGCGGCACGGACTTTCTCCGCGATGTCTGAGAGTGTACCCCGGACAAAACTCTCATCCGGCCAGGTAACCCTTGCCGCCACCACGACAGGAGTCGAAGGAGGCAGAGCTTTGAGCAGCTGCCGGGTCACATTTTCTATATCGTGGACGCTTAAGAATATCGCTAGGCTGCTGTGGCGGGCTGCCAGGAGAGCCAGGTTCTCTTCCGGGGGAACCGGCGTTCTGCCCTCCATACGGGTAAATATAAGGGTCTGCGTGCCGCCGGGAACAGTGTATTCAACTCCCAGCCGGGCCGCGGCCGCGAAGGCCGAGCTGACCCCGGGCACGACTTCCCATTCCAAACCCAGCACTTCGCACATCTCGATCTGTTCGCGGATGGCCCCGTATAACGAGGGGTCGCCGGTATGCAGACGGGCCACGTCCAAGCGGCGCTCCTTGGCGGATTCCAATATGGAGCGGATATGATCCAGGCTGAGGCTTGATGAATCATGTGTTTCGGCGGTTTCCGGCGCAAAATCAAGGTGTTTCGCTGAGACCAGCGAACCGGCATAGATCACAACCGGGCAGCGGGAAAGTATTTCCCGGCCTTTTACTGTGATCAGATCAACATCCCCGGGACCTGCTCCGATGAAATATACCTTAGTCATCCTTTAACCGCCTTTCGCACGATCAGTACACTCATATATCCAACCGCGTCTGCCGGAAGATTTTCCAGATCCCGGCACAGGTATTGTTCAGGGGTTCCCACCCGTGAGGCAAAAACTGTCTCCCGGTCGGAAAATTCTTCTGTGATGAATTCCAGCAGCTCGGGCAGCCTGCTGCCCAGCTTCATGAAAACCACCACATCGCTCTCCCGCACCTGGCCCCGCAGGCTGTCCAGGGGGCCGTCGGGCAGGGGGATCACCGCCAGCTTTTCTTCTCCGCACACCAGGGGGAAATGGGCTGCCGCGGCTGCTGCCGCAAATGAGGTGATGCCGGGTATAATGGTGATGGCGCCGGGTTCAATTTTCCCCTGCAGCTGCTGCAGCACGTAATTAAGGGTGCTGTATGTAAGGGCGTCGCCAAGGGTCAGAAACACCACTTGTTCTCCATTGTTGACCAGCGAGGCGATCTCAGCTGCTACTCCCTGCCAGCACCTGGCCAGGTTTTCCGGATCTCTGGTCATGGGGAAATCATATATTCTCAATTTAGAGGGAGCTGCCAGCTTTTTTACCGCCTGCAGCGCTGCGCTTTCACCCCGGCCGGTGGCTTTCGGCGCCATGATTACGCCGGCTTCCCGCAGCACACGGGCGGTTTTCAAAGTCAGGAGTTCGGGATCGCCCGGACCTACCCCCACCCCCCAAAAATGGCCTTTATTGTTCATCTTATCCTCCCAATAATCAGTACTGAATGGCCGCTTAAATTTAACCCGGCCAGCTCGCAGAGCGTGCCGCTCCAGGTGACCTGTTCCTCCGAGCCGATATCGCAGGCCACATAGCACACGCGATCCGGTTCTACCGCGGCAAGCAGATCCCCGGCTATCCTACCCGGCTCATTGCCGGGGCCGCACAGTATCGCCAGGTGCTGTTCTCCCCTTGCCGCTGTTTCCGCCAGTTCAGGCGGCGCTGCTTGGTAGTGCAGTGAAAAGAAGCGCATTTCCTGCCACTCAAGGGCAAAAAGAGCGCAGGCCGCCTGGATGCTGCTGATGCCCGGCACGTAGCTGACCTCCCATTGTGCCGGCGCCAACCGGCGCAGTGAGGAGGCCAGGCTGTAAAAGCCGGTATCGCCGCTGACCAGGACCGCAGCTTTATCACAGTCCAGCCCGGCAATAAGCTGGACTATTTTTTCTGTTTCAATCCGTTTAAGTTCTATCCGGATTCCGGTTTCGGGAAAAAGCGCGAGGAGTTTGGCAGTCCCAATCAGCACCTCAGCGTTTTCTGCCGCTTGAAGGGCCATTCCGGTAAGGTAACCGGGGCCGCCCGGCCCGCACCCGATTATTACAACCTGTTTACCTGATTTCACAAGCGCCAACCTCCCGACCCTGCATATCACACAGCCAAACCGCAAGATTTTTTACCCCGAACCGGACAGTGACAGTCTGTCGGATAGCTTCTGCCACGGCGTTGAAAAGTCTTTGTCTTTCCGGAACATTGAGGCTTTTAATAATGCCTTCTATAGTGACGGGGGTGACACTGCCCGGTTCACTGTCAAATTCAGTGACATTGTTTTCCCTGGCAATTTCAAGCACATCTTTTACCGCCGAAGGGGATACAGCCGAATCCGTGCAGAAATGCCCACCGAGCAGCTTGGCCAGTTTGCCTGGATGGCCGGCCAGCACAACCCTTTTGAAATTTAACGCGAAAGTATGTTCCAGCATTACCCCGGGGTAATTTGACATTTCCACCACGGCCAGCGGGTTCGGCGCAAAGCTCTCCAGTACCGCTTTCCGGCCGATATTGCCCGGAACCAGGAATATTTCCCCGACCCCGTTGGCCTTGGCCACATCAAGGGCCGGGATCAGCGAACAGATAAGGGCCTTCTTGCACATGGGGCGGACAATCCCGGTGGTGCCCAGGATGGATATACCGCCTTTTATGCCCAGACGCGGGTTGAAGGTTTGCTTCGCCAACTCTTCACCCCGGGGTACGGAAATCTCAATTTCCAGCCCCGCCGGCTCCGTCATATATTCACTCACCGCCTGCTCAATCATGCGCTGGGGGACCGGGTTTATGGCATGCCGGCCTACTGAGACCTGTAGTCCGGCTAAGGTAACCATCCCCACCCCGGAGCCTCCTTTTACAACAATGCCGGCGGCACTTGTAAAACGAACCGTGGCTGTAATTTCCGCGCCGTCGGTAATATCGCGGTCCGACCCGGCGTATTTGATTACTGTCGCCCGTGCCCATCCTTCCTGGACGGTCACTGCGGCAATTTTAACTGTTATAGTTTTCCCGGCGGGCAGGGTGATATCAACACAGTCAGGCGTCATCCCCCGCGTCAGCGCCCCGGCGGCTGCCCTGGCTGCCGCAGCGGCACAGGTACCGGTGGTAATGCCTTCCCGGCTAATTTCCACCACGTTCACCTCCTGCTAAGGGCAAGGTATAGCACAGCGTTTAAGGCAGCAGCGGCCAGGGGACTTCCGCCCCTTGTCCCGGTACAGGTAATGAAGGACAGATCCGATGACATCAGGGCCTCTTTTGAATCAGCCGCTCCCACGAAGCCTACCGGCATACCAATCACGAGTCCAGGCCGGGCAATGCCCTTTTTCGCCAGCTCCAGTATTTTATACAGGGCGGTAGGAGCGTTGCCGATCACTGCTATGCCGCCGGCTATTGTCTCTTTGGCCAGCCATACCGCCGCCTCCGAGCGGGTCCAGCCTTTTTCTTCAGCCAGCTCCATGGTCTCCACGCTGTCAACATATGTATGCACGCTGAGGGAAAGTTTGCTCAGCGGGGCCTTTGATATTCCCGCCGCCACCATTCTGACGTCGGTAAAAACAGGAACTCTTTCTCCGGCCAGCCTGATCCCGGCCGTTACCGAGCCGGGAGAAAAACAAATATGTTTAGCTATTTCAAAGTCCCCGGCAGCGTGGATGCAGCGGCGGACTACCGCCTGCTCCTCTGTGGAAAAGGAAGACAAGTCAACCGCGGCGTCAATGATGGCGAAGCTCTGCTCCTGGATTGCCCGGGGCGCCATCTGCCTGGACTTATAGTGCTGTATTGGCAAAGTAATCAACCTCCTGAAAAATTAAAAGCCATCCTTTTATGCAAGGATGGCATGCCCTTTCTGACACCATCAGTTTCACCCAACCACCACGTTAAGCAAAACAACCATGAAACCTGGCAGGTTTTCTGGCTTACGGATCGCTCTACTAGTCCTCCTTCCCAACTATCAAGTCAGTGGATACACGGACGTTCGTCCCCGCTTACAGCGACGGGCTCGCGGCTGATTTTCACAGCCTTCCCTTTTACCCCTGTTATAAAAAATAAGGGCACCAGATTTCTTATTCTTTTTTGCTAACATAGCATACAAAACTATTGCTGTAAAGGGAAAATGTACTTTTCGCCGCAGTATTATTAAAGGTTTTAAAAGTGATGTGTCGTATTTCTTATCAATAAATTCAACTACGGGGAGGGATAGCAGCTTGGACCAGAAAAAATTAATGCTCTACCAAAACATGCACTTTATCAGGCGTTTTGAAGAGAAGCTTACCGAGTTGTGCCAGATCGAAGGAAAACTGCCGGGCATGATTATCCTCGGCACCGGGCAGGAAGCGGTGGCAGCCGGCGTGTGCGGCGCGCTTGAGAAAGAGGACGTGATCATCAGCAACCACCGTGGTCACGGGCACCTGCTGGCCAAAGGGGCTGACCCGAATGCGATCATGGCAGAAATCTTCGGCAAGAAGACCGGTTGCAACAAGGGCAAGAGCGGCACGCTGCACATCGCGGTGCCGGAGGTGAACGCCCTGTGCACCACTACTGTCGTGGGCGGCGGTATCCCGATCGCTGTGGGGACGGCTTTTGCCCAGCAGTACAAGAAAAGCGAAGCGGTAACGGTTTGCTTTTTCGGGGACGGCTCTGCCGATGAAGGGAGTTTTCACGAGTCCCTGAACCTGGCCGCATTGTGGAACCTGCCGGTGATCTTTGTCTGTGAAAACAATGTCTATTCAGGCGCCCAGCGCATGGAGGAGCACACCAGGGTCAAGGATATCGCCGTGCGCGCGCAGGGTTATGGCATGCCGGGAGTGGTGGTGGACGGCAATGATGCGGAAGCCGTGCTGAAGGTCACGGCCGAGGCCAGGCTGCGCTGTTTGGCCGGCGGGGGGCCGACTTTGATCGAGTGCAAGACCTACCGCTGGCGCGGCCACGGCGAGGCCGACCACCAGGTGTATCAGCCAAAGGATGAAATCGCCCTGTGGATGGAGCGCTGCCCGATAAAAAAAATAGAAAACGAACTGCTTACAGCAGGTGTCATAACAGAGCAGGATATAGCAGCTCTTGAAGATGTAACTGCCATGATTGTGGAAGATGCCGTCCGCTTCGCGGAGGAAAGCCCATTGCCGGAGCCCAGCGAAGCGCTCGAAGACGTCTACGTATAAGGAAGGAGATTCACCATGCAGCAGATTACAATGGGCCAGGCAGTCCAGCAGGCCCTGGCCGAAGAAATGCGCAGGGATCCTGATATATTTATAGCCGGTGAAGGCGTGGGTGTTGGTATCCACGAGTCCCCGATAATGCCGACTTTCGGGCTGCTTCGGGAGTTTGGCCCGGAAAGGGTTAAAGACACCCCTGTTTCTGAAGCAGCCATAGCGGGATTAGCGGTGGGGGCTTCTGTTTTGGGCCTGCGCCCGGTTGTGGAAATAATGTTTAATCCGTTTTTCACCCTCGCCTCAGACCAGATTGTCAACCATGCCGCCAAGCTGCGCTACCTGTCAGGCGGCAAAAGCTCCTTTCCCCTGGTGGTCAGGATCAAGACCGGGGCCGGTTTTGGCGCCGGGTGCCAGCACTCGCACAACCTTGAGGCCTGGGCCGCGCACTGCCCGGGGCTGAAAGTGGTCATGCCGGCTACCGCTGCGGACGCCAAGGGGCTTTTAAAATCAGCCATCCGTGATGACAACCCGGTGATTTTCATTGAGGACATGGGGCTCTACTTTTTCCCCACGCCTGTGCCGGCCGATGACTATACCATTCCCATCGGAGTCGCTGACATCAAGAAACCCGGGCGCGACGTGACTGTGGTTACCTGGTCCAAGATGCTCGGCGTCGCGTTTAAAGCTGCCGGCGCGCTGGGCAAAGAGGGCATAGATATTGAAATTCTTGATTTGCGGACGCTGGTGCCGCTGGACAAAGAAGCCATCATAAAATCGGTCCAAAAAACAGGCCGTCTGGTTATCCTGCACGAGGCCACCCGGACCGGCGGTTACGGCGGTGAGATTGCCGCCCTGGCGGCAGAGGAGGCTTTCAGCTGTCTCAAGGCTCCAATTAAAAGGGTAACCGGGCCGGATATCCCGGTGCCTTTCAGTCCGCCGCTGGAACAGTTCTACATTCCTGATGAAAAACAGCTGATTGAGGCCGTCAAAGGTATTATGCTTTAGCAGGTTTTAGATCTTGATATGAAATAGCTGTTGATAAATTTCTTAAAACCATATATCCTAAAGACAGGCTTTTCAACAACATATTACGACAAGAGAATACAGCGCAGGGGAGCTGGAGAAATCCGGCTGAGAAAGAACTTGTTCTGACCCACTGACCTGATCTGGGTAATGCCAGCGTAGGGAAGAGTAGTATGCGTTATTTTGCGCATAAAGGCCTTTATCCCTGCGGGTAAAGGCTTTTATATTTATGTCAAGGAGGTGTTGACGTGATTTGTAATGTCAGCCTGCAGGTGCTGCCAAATGTTTCCGAAAAGGATCTGTACCCGGTTGTGGACAAGGTGATCGATCTGATCAGGGAGTCCGGGGTTAAATATGTGGTCGGCCCGATGGAGACAACGATGGAAGGGGAACTACGCCTGCTGCTGGAGATCGTTGAGAAGGCTCAGGAAATCTGCCTGAGAAACGGCGCCACCAGGATAGTGTCGGTGGTCAAGATAGATTACAGGGCCGGTGGTGTGACTATAGATGAAAAAATTCAGAATTACCGCTGACAGTATCGTCCCGTTTGTTTTTATCGGACTGCTCCTGGTTGGGTGGGAGTACACCGTTAAACTGAGATCTATACCTGAATGGATCCTGCCGGGCCCGGTGCAGATACTGCGCACGCTGATCGACAACGCGCCGCTGATTGCGAAACACGCCCAGAGCACAATGGTTGAATGCCTGGCAGGCTTTGCTGTGGCAATACTGATTTCCTTCATCGTAGCTTTCCTGATGGATGAGATTTCATTATTCAGAAAAGCGGTCTATCCTTTGATCGTTGCCTCGCAGACCATACCAATCGTGTCTGTAGCCCCGCTTTTCATCATCTGGTTTGGCTATGGGATACTCCCTAAAATAATTGTTGTGGTCCTGGTCTGTTTTTTCCCAATCGCGATCAGCCTTATGAGCGGTCTGGCTGCGGTAGATAACGATTACCTCGAGCTGTTCAGGTCCATGCAGGCCTCGAAACTTAAAATATTCCGCATGGTCAAACTGCCGCTGGCCATGCCGTCCTTCTTTGCCGGGCTCAGGATATCTGCGGCTTACAGTGTCATGGGCGCTGTCATCGGCGAGTGGCTGGGGGCAAAACAAGGCTTGGGTACCTATATGACACTGGCCCAGCGTTCATTTCAGGTTGACCGTGTATTTGCGGCTATCCTGGCGGTTACGCTCTTAAGTGCCGCGCTTTTTGCGCTGGTAAGTATAATCGAAAGAATTGTGATTCCGTGGAACAGGCTCAATGATAAGTAAAGGTGTAAAAAAACAACTAATCTGAACGGGGGAAAGGATCAATGAAAAGAGGAATTTTTGCTGTAATGCTGTTATCAGCCCTGCTGCTCCTGATTGGCTGCAGCGCCGCTAAAGACACAGCACAGAAACAGGAACTCAAGAAAGTCACGGTCCTGCTGGACTGGACACCAAACACCAACCACACCGGTGTCTATGTGGCGCAGCAGCGCGGCTATTACAAGGAGCAAGGGCTTGAGGTGGAAATTGTCCAGCCCAGCGAGGGCGGCGCCGCTCAGCTGGTAGCAGCCGGCCAGGCTGAATTTGGCTTCAGTTACCAGGAGGAAGTAACCATTGCCCGCACTATGGGAGTGCCCATCAAGGCCCTGGCAGCAGTAATCCAGCATAACACCTCGGGTTTCGCCTCGCCAGTTGAAAAAGGGATTAAAAGCCCCGCGGACTTTGTCGGTAAAAAATACGGCGGCTGGGGTTCGCCAGCCGAGGAAGCAATGATTAAGGCCTTGATGAACAAGGAAAATGCCGACTTCAGCAAAGTGGAAATAATCAACATCGGTACGGCCGACTTTTTCACCAGTATCAAAAAAGATGTGGACTTCGCCTGGATCTTCTGGGGGTGGACCGGTATTGAAGCGGAACAGAAAGGGATCCCTCTGAA
Source organism: uncultured Eubacteriales bacterium (assembly GCA_964397525.1). Taxonomy (GTDB): domain Bacteria; phylum Bacillota; class Desulfotomaculia; order Desulfotomaculales; family Pelotomaculaceae; genus Syntrophopropionicum. Next base: position 49,315 of record CAYNIY010000002.1, on the reverse strand, counting down.
TTTTATCCAGCTCAAGGATTACAGTGACGCTCTTGACTTTTACACCCCGCTGCTGATAGCCAGTGATGACACTGTGAAGAACGACCCCGCCCTGGTATCCGCTTTTATGAAAGCAACGGCCAAGGGGTATGCCGATTGTATCAGCAAGCCTGGTGAATGTGGGCAGATCCTGCTGGACAGCGTACCCGAGCTGAATAAAGAACTGGTCCTGGCCAGCCAGGAATATCTGGCCGGGGAATACAAGGCCGACGCGCCGGTATGGGGTCAGATGACAGATATGAGATGGCAGAAGTATGCTGACTGGATGTACACCCAGAAACTGATAGAAAAACCGCTGGACAGCCAGCAGGCCTATACCAATGAATTTCTGCCCAAGGAGTAAATAATATTGCCGGAGATATTGGTAGAGGGAGTCAGCAAGACCCTGGGAGGTCTTCTGACCCTGGGAGAAATCAATTTAAGTGCAGGAGACGGAGACTTTGTTGGCATCCTTGGCCCCAGCGGCTGCGGTAAGAGCACGCTCTTTAATATCATTTCAGGATTAATGCAGCCGGACCGGGGGCGCGTTTTCATCGATGGCCAGGATGTTACGGGCAGGACCGGGCGGGTCAGCTATATGCGCCAGAAGGACCTGCTCCTGCCGTCTCTGAACATTATAGAGAATGTCAGCATCCCGCTGGTATTAAAAGGCATGCCGAAAAGAAAAGCCTGCACGGAGGCAGCGCTGCATTTCAAGCGCTTTGGCCTGGCAGGATTTGAAAATTATTATCCCAGGCAGCTGTCCGGGGGCATGAGACAGAGAGCAGCGATGCTGAGGACCTATCTTTTCTCCAGCGACATCCTGCTCCTGGATGAGCCTTTTGCTTCCCTGGATGCCATCACAAAAAGGAAAATGCAGGCCTGGCTGATCGATGTGTTCAACGCGGTTAATCCTACTGTGCTGTATATAACTCATGACGTTGACGAGGCGCTCTACCTGTGCGACAGGATCTATGTGCTGTCTAGCTGTCCCACTGTAGTCAAGCTCGAGATCGGCATCCCGTTCCGCCGGCCGGCGCATGGACGCACCATCATTGACGCAGCATACGGTGCGATCCGGGACAAGGTCATGGCGGCGTTGGAAATATAGTATAATGTTAATAAAAGACAAAATTCCACCGGGGAGGTGGGCGAAATGAAGTTCCTGGTAATTACCAATGGCGCCTATGGCGATTTGGACTGGTACAGGAGCAGGATCGGAAAATTTAAAAAGAAGATTGTTGCTGACGGTGCTGCCCGGCGCGCCCGTGAGCTGGACATTATCCCGGACTGGATTGTTGGTGACATGGACTCCATCAGCGAACACGACCGCCGGTTTATGGAAGACGCGGGCGTCAGCTTTGAGCTGCACCCGGCGGAAAAAGACTCGACAGACACACAGATAGCACTCGAGCTTGCAGAGAGGGAAGGCGGCAGGTTGATAGAGGTCTGGGGCGGGACCGGTTCGCGGCTGGACCACAACCTTTCCAATATTTTCAGCGCGTCTTCATTTCCGGAACGGGGCATTGATATTGTGTTTGAATCGCCCGAACTGTCGGTATACTTTGTTAAAAAAAAGCTGATCGTACCCGGTGCGCCGGGAGATACCGTATCACTGATCGCGCTGGGCAGCAGGGTGTCGGGAGTAGAACTGAGCGGGTTCAAGTACCCGCTGGATAAGGCTACTCTGGAAACAAACTGGCAGTGGGCTGTATCAAACATTATCACCGGAGATAGCCCGGTTGTCCGGCTGGACTCGGGTATCCTCGCGGTTCTTCATTATAAGCAGCCGGTTCCCTGAGCCAGCCTTACATTTGCCCGACGACAGACGACATATGCCCGCACCACTCGGCTGTTTCCCGGATCACATCTTCCAGCAGGTAACGGTAGATTGATCCGGAGACAGCCTTTATTTGTTCATTACAGGTGATGGCAGCATGGCCCCGGTAAGCATCCCAATTTGGAACAGAAACCTTGCCCTGGAGCCTGCTGCCGATGGTGAAGAGGATACCGTCGCCTGTAATAGTCTGTAAACTGAATATATCCGCCAGTTCCCCCGGGATGGTGATTTCATCGTCCGGGCTGCTTGTGATGACATATAATTTGGGGAAAAGCGAAAGAATCATTTGAACCGGCAGGTCTTCTTCCTGTGGCCAGTGCCAGAGTAAAACATCCGGTCCCTGTTCGGGATCATCCCAGGTTCCGCTATCCACCAGCCTGAAGCTGGTATCTTCCCAAGCGCCTGCATCTTCCCCGGCGCAATCTGGTACGACAACGGTGAAACGCCGCATATTATCACCTCATACAAACTATTAATTTACAAATTGGCTGTATTCATCCAGCTCTAAATTTTCAGGGCTTTATCAATACCGCGCAGCGCCTCCAACCCGGCGCAGGCTATCGATATGTGCGGCCGCCGTATATATGGCTCGCGTACGTTGATCCGGATTACTGTTACATTGCGCTGGTCGCCGATGTGCTCGCTCATCCTCCTGATCGTGGGCACGCCTGTGCCGGCGCCGATCTCGATGACTGCGAGGTTATCATCGCGGTGCTCGTATAAAAAGTGGTTGAAACGATAGCTCTGGCGGTCCGAGCGTTCGCTGATCCAGGAGAAGTCCCCGAACATCAGGATGTTGGGCCTGGCTACAGCGGTGCAATGATGGCATCTGGGAATGTGCTGCGCCCTCATGGTGTCAGGATCGACAGGGATGGTTTCGTCATTCTTCCATATCTCGTCGACGCATGGCGTCAGGCATTGCATGTACAGGATCGAGCCGTGGACCTCATAGACTTTGTCTTCGGCGAACCCGGCTCGCTGGAAGTGGCCGTCAACATTTGAAGTAGCGACAAAATAATCGAGGTTTAAGTGTGATACCCATTCAAGGATTATTTTAAAACCTGGGTGGGGCTCTGTATCGCGGTAGAGGTTGGCGCGGTGGCCGTAAAAACCCCAGCCGAAAGCCGGGTCCATAGCAAAGTGGATCGGGTTGGCCGCTTCAATAAAATTAAGGCCCAGCCGTTCATACATGGGGTAGGCATTCCAGAAGCCTTTATCACCGCGGAAATCAGGCAGGCCGGAGTCCACGCCCATACCGGCCCCGGCGGTAACCACAATGGCTTTGGCGTTTTTAATGATCCTGGCGGCATCTTCATATTCTTTTTGAAGCTCCATCTTTATTCCCCCTGCAAAAAAGTGTATTATCTTTTTAACATAAATAATTCAATTCAAATTAAAAATACCTTTTATTAAATTAAAATAATTTTAATAGATAAAAAGGTACAGGCGGTAACTATAACGAAAGATGATCATCCTAAAGGAGGGGTTAATATGTGGAAAATCAGGATTACTGTTATACTGACTTTGTTCACATTTCTTCTGGTTGCCGGCTGTGGATCAAACAGCAGCAAAAAGCAGGAAAGTCCGGCCATGCCGGAAAAAATTGTGATTCAGGCGCCGCTGGCGCCTCCCACAACACCGCTTTTAAAATTTGCCAAAGACGGCACTTTAAACGGCGCCAAGCTGGAATTGATTATCTATAAATCGGTGGAGGAAGCGACCACCAGAATAACCAAGGGTGAGGCTGATTTCACCGTGCTGCCGCTGAATGTGGCTGCCAAGCTTTACAACAAGCAGGTGGATATATCCCTGGCCAACGTGAGCACCTGGGGCATCCTTTATCTTTTGACCACGGACAGCCAAATTTCAAGCTGGCAGGACCTGAAAGGAAAAGAGCTTTACGTGGGCGCCCAGGGTTCAAGCCCCGATGTTTTGACCCAGTATTTCATCAGCAAAAACGGGATGAAGGCGGGCGATATCAAACTGGCTTACCTGACCTCACCGGAAATCGCCCAGTTAATGATCAATGACCTGGTGAAAAACGCTGTACTGCCGGAGCCGCAGGCGACACAGGTGATCATAAATAACAGCCAGGCTCGCGTGGCCAGGGATTTTTTTACAGATTGGCAGGCCTTTGAAGGAAAAGATGCCCGCCTGCCTCAGGCCGGCATGGTTGTCCGCAATGAATTTGCCGCTTCATACCCCAAAGCTGTGAGCGAATTCCAAAAAGCCTGCAAGGACGCAGTGGAATGGACGGCAGCGAATCCAGCAGATGCAGCCTCACTGGCGGCAGTCAATATGAACATACCGGCGCCTGTGTTTGTTAAAAGCATGGAGAAAACACGCTTGTTTTTTGCCACTGGCACAGAGGCCAGCGGAGATGTGGAAACATATTTGTCAAGGCTGCTGGATATTTCACCGGATATGGTGGGGGGAAAACTTCCCGATGAAAAATTCTTCCTTGCTGACTAGGGGCCTGGCGCCCCTTTTCGGCTTGATTCTTTTTGTTTTATTGTGGCAGGTGGCCTCAGGCTACTATCACCCGGTTGTCCTGCCCTCTCCCCTGGAAGTAGCCCGCTCAGCCGTCAAGCTGGCCGCTAACGGGCAGCTCTGGGAACAGGGGAGCCAGTCCATAGCCCGTGGCCTGACCGGTTTCGGCCTGGCTGTGATTATCGGTGTGCCCCTGGGACTGCTGATTGGTCTCAGCCCGCTGATCTCCAGCCTGCTCAGACCGCTTGTTGTCGGACTTCAGGTAACCCCGCTCATTTCCTGGCTGCTGCTGGCCATGATCTGGCTTGGTTTCAGCAAGGTGCCTTCTTTCGTTGTCTTCGTTACCACCATCCCGTTGGTCATTATCAATACAATTCAGGGTGTAAAAAACATTGATGTCCAGCTGCTGCAGGTGGCTGCTGTTTTTCGCATCAATCGTTACCGTGTCTTCCGTGAAATTTACCTGCCCCAGGTGCTGCCTTACCTGCTGGCAGGTATTATTACTGGATTGGGTACTACCTGGAAAGCCGTGGCGATGGCCGAGTTTCTGAGCGTTTCCCAGGGTATCGGCGCTAAAATGGCTGTGGCGCGCATCAACCTGGAAACCGCCGACCTTTTTGCCTGGACTTTTGTCCTGATCGTGCTTGGTCTGGTTACGGACAGACTTTTAACCTATATTGTAAACAAGAAACTGCGCTACTGGATGTGATGTGACTTGATCGCTTTTGAACACGTGGACAAAACGCTGGGGCAAACCAGAGTCTTACGTGATTTTTCCATGCATGCAAAAAAGAATGAAATAACCTGTATCATCGGTCCCTCAGGCTGTGGTAAAACAACAATGCTGCAGCTGCTGGCAGGTTTGGAACATGTCGACGCAGGGCGGATCACCGGGATGGAAAATATGCGGCCAAGCTATGTTTTTCAGGAACCGAGGCTGCTGCTCTGGAAAACTGTGGCCCAGAACATCTCTTTCGTATTACAGGACATTGTATCGCCCGACCAGCAGCAGGAACTGGTTAAAAAATACCTGACCATGATGGGCCTCTATGAATACCGGGACAGTTATCCCAAATCGCTGAGCGGCGGGATGAAGCAGCGTCTGGCCTTATGCCGCGCTTTCGCCTACCCGCATGAACTGCTGTTGATGGACGAACCTTTCAAGTCTCTGGATACTCCACTCAGGCTGGGGCTGGTCCGGCAGGTAGCCAGGATGTGGCAGGAAAAACCAAGCACGATCATATTTGTTACCCATGATATTATGGACGCCCTGCTCCTGGGACACAGGGTATTAGTACTGTCTGCCCGCCCGGCTGTTGTGCTGGACGACGTAAAAATAGACGTGCCCCTGCTGCAGAGAAACGTCCTCCATGAGCCGCTTCCAGCCAGCCATGACAGGATGCTTGCTTTACTGGAGGCGGAAAATAAAAAGTATTTTCCCAATCTTCAATTGTGGACGTAACTTTGAAAGGTGATGAATTGATGGAAGTTGTAAAGATGTCGGAAGTGCCTGTTTTCAACACGCCAATGGGTTTTACCGCGAGGAAACTGCTGGAACGGCCTTCATTTTTGATCATGAACCTGCTGCTGAAACCGGGCGAAGCGGTTGAAAAACACAATATGCCGGATGACGCCTTCTTTTACGTTGTTAAAGGCTGCGGCATAATAGAAGTAGGCGAGGAACAAACAAGCGCCGGTGAAACGGACATAGTATTCAGTCCGAAAAACACGCCGCGCGGCCTGCAGGCTTCGCCCGATAAGGAATTTCATGTATTAATTGTAAGGAGCCCGCTCTCGGTCGGTTAGATAACATTAACAATCCCGCATTGTAACACGGGCCCTCTGTTTACAGACAGAACGCCCATGGGATAGAAAACAGCAGGTTTCAGTCCCATGGGCGCCATATTAATTAAGTATATTGCCTTTGGCGTAGCATATGCCTTATTTTATTTCTTGTTTTTCCCGTAATACCCTGGCCCAGTCGCCGTCGGCAATAACCTCGGCATTTTTCTTGAGCCAGTCCGCCCTGTTAGGCGCCCACATGTATACGTGTGCTTTTACCGTTTTTCCTGATTCCAGCAGCTCCACATCCCTGATTTCACGGACCAGCAGGCTCTGGCTTTCAACATCGGTGTACTTTTCTATGTCATCGATTTCCGGCAGAATAAACTTGAGATCCCTGGCCTCAAACAAGACTCCTTTTATTTCTCCTTCACCGTCCAGAATAACAGGATAGCCGTCACCGGGGACGAGATACATAACACCTTTTAGCCTGGCCTCATAGATCTTGTGTTTATGAGGCTCTATAAAACGCTTGTAGTTTTTCAAGCCGGGAAGCAGAGTACCATAAACGAAAAGATTATTTAAATACATTAAGGGTCTCCTTTCTTTACTGTAAAAGCTTAGCATAAGTCATTTTATATTTAATTTCTTTGTTTAAGTACTTTCCCCTTTTTTTATTTATATTTCTCATTATACTAAAAATCGCTGAAATTTTACAGCCGTTGTTGTTTTTTATGGCGCTGAAAAAGCTGGCGGCCATAGGTTCATACATGTCTGGAAACAGGCAGCCGTAAATGCCGGTTCCTCTATGAAAAATAGTTAATAAATATTTAAGAAAATATAGTTTAAATGATAATAAATTTATTGCTATAATAAAAGAAAAACTGGAGGGGTAGTATGAGCACTGATAAGAATCTGAAAGAAGCCATCGCCGGCGAGTCACAGGCAAACCGCAAGTACGCGGCTTTTGCCCAAAAAGCTGAAGAAGAGGGTTATCCCACTGTGGCTAAAATGTTCAGGGCGGCTTCCGAAGCGGAAGCGATCCATGCCCTGGCAGAGATGAAGGCCCTGGGGATCATAAAAACCACCGCTGAGAACCTGAAGGGCGCTATTGAAGGTGAGACCTTCGAATTTACCCACATGTACCCGGGATTTATCGAGGAAGCTGAAAAGGATTGCCACAACCAGGCCAAAAGGGCTTTCAACCATGCCAACGAGGCTGAGAAGGTCCACGCAGCATTATACCAGAAGCTGCTTGATTCTCTGGAAAGCAAGCCAGAGGTGGAGTATTACCTCTGCACGGTTTGCGGCAATGTTGCGGAAAATGGCCCGCCTGACAAATGTCCGATCTGTGGCGCACCGGCAAAAGCATTTAAAATTGTTGACTGATGATAAACTGCTGCAAAGACTGAACAGGCAGGATCAAATAAACCGGTTTATAAAACACCTCGGGATTTATAGTATCCCGAGGTGTTTTTAAGCATTTTTTAGCACATTACCAGTTGCGGTTTTCTTTCCACAAGATTTAGAAATTCAGCATACAGGGGCAGTTCTTCTCTTTTTAAGTATGCTCTGGAATGACCGTTGTATACGCATCCCTTGAGCAGACTGTTGCCCTGGGAGTTATAATGGCCGTAAACGCGGCAGAAATATGGACGGACATGGTAGATGGTACAGAGGTCTTCTGCCTGGAAAGGACAACGTCCCAGTCCATCTAAATCACCCCAAATTTTAATTACCCTGTTGTTTGAAAAATCTTCAAAGTTCTTTGATAAATTGTCATTATGTATATATTTCCTGATGCTCTGAAGTTCCAGCGGGTAAACGCGCAGCATGGATAAATTCCGGCAGCACTCGCCACAGCTGCCGCAGGATCTGTTTGACGGCTGAAGCACACGATCAAGCTTTTTGTAAAAAACCGCAAGGTCATGCAGTGAAGTTTCCGTAAAAAGCACCCCCCGTGTGGAATTCTTCCTGTTTAATATTACCACATGGTGGGGTAAATTGAAACGATTAACATTGCAGAATTTTCAGAAATAATTAAATAATTGAAAATTATTTATCCAACAGTTCGTCGAAAAAGAAGTCAATTAAATTTAGTGGAGCATATCATCCTTGTCCCGGACAGACTTCAGCAGGTTTTTTTCTATGTCTTCCAGCATCTCCTCCACAATTTTTGATGTAACCTGCTTAAATTCTCCAGGCTTGTATTCCGGCGGTATTGTACCGGTTTTTGAATTATCGGTATTCCCATCTGATTCATCATGGCCTGATGCTGGCTCAGTGATGATCATTGAAGGTACAGTATCATCTCCTGAAAGGGATTTTGCCAGCTGCCCTTTTAGTTTGAAGAAATTTTCCGAATATGAGTTCCGGGCAAGATCTAAGGCTGTAAAGTCATTTATTGCGGCCTTGCAGGTCATAATGCAGGACTTTGTATCCAAATTTTTCTCGATTTTATCATTTTCAATCAGTCCATTAAAGCCAACCCCCTGCACATGCCGGGCTGGGATTGCTTTAAAAATTGTATCCATCGCGCTAAGGGCAATTTGCAGGATCAGGTCCAGGTAAAAAGCATCAAACTCCTGATCGCTCATTTCGATTGGGGTAATTTCTCCCGCTCCTTTACTGTACTGATAGCTGAGTGCGCGCGGCAGGTCGTAATAGGAGGGCAGTAAAGCATCGATGACCAATAGTTTTTCTGCTGGCTGGTAAACAGCGTCAAAGTATACCCTGACAAGATCAGGCCTTAGTATCCCGTTAAGCACAATCCTGGCAATACTCTGGATGGCTGCAGGGTCTCCCTTTTCATAATCCAGCTGCAGCCGTTCAACCGCGTTGTTATATTCCATCTGTGCGTTTAAATATGCAGCTCTCTCTTTTTCATGGGCGGCGCGCTGGGCTTCTTTTTCCTCCTCATACTGCTTGAGCATCAGGTTATAAGCATTATTAGCATCGTTTTCTTTCTGCAGCCGTTCTTTCTTCACGGCAGGGGACAGCAGCTCAGAAAAAGTGCTCTTTGGCGGTACCCCTTTTTCCCGGGCGATCTGGTTATATCTGGGAGCAGGATTTTTATATACAAAAGGAGGATAAGGTATGTCATTATAGAGAGATGCCCACTCCGCCTTATGATCGGCGGCCAGGTTATCCTTGAGGATGTTTTTACAGCCTTCAATAAAAAGTTCTGCTTGTCTTGATTCAAATTGTGCCAGCTGTTTGAGATCATCAAGCTTAACTCTCTCCTGCTGGATCTTCTCCAATCTTTCCTGGCGGATGCGCTCTTTTTGTGCCCTGATATGCGCTTCCGGGAGGGTTTCAACCAGACTTTCCTCAAGATCTGCCTGGTCAGGTTGCTGTATCTTTTCGTTCATGGATTTTCCCACCTTTCTGATTATATTTCAGCTTAACATAAAAACCTTTTTATATAAATATCACATCCTTTATTGCCGGCAGGTCGTTTCGACATAAACCCGTTGCCATCAAACAGGTACCGGGCATATAATATATTTTGGCGCAAGCAATATATTAATTACCACTAAAAGAGAGGATCTGCTCCCATGAAAGATATCTGCAGGGTTAAGATATGTGGGATCACCAGTCTGGAAGACGCCTGCCTGGCGGCAGAGCTGGGCGCTGACTATATCGGGGTGATCATTGAGGCCGCGATTTCACCCCGCACCTTGTTTATGAACGATGCTGTTCCGATTTTTACGTCTGCCCCGCTCCCCGTCGTGGCGCTGGTCCATCAGATGAAACCTGAAAGAATTCATGAGCTGTTGCTGATCCTGAAGCCACACGCGATCCAGTTCCTAAGCCAGGAGGGGCCGGAAATGGCCGGCTGGCTGAAAAAGCTGCAGCCCGGTTTGCAGGTCTGGCAGTCGCTGTACCTGCCAGCTGGCGGCGAGTCTGCCGCTGGTTTTGACTTTGCAGTGGTTGCTGAAAAAACATCACTGTGCCGGGAGGCCGGAGTGGACGCGGTTGTTTTTGACACAGCAGCGCTATCCAGCGGTAAATTCGGAGGTACTGGGCTGACTGCCGACTGGCTCCTGGTAAAAGAGCTTGTGCGAGAAGCGAAACTGCCCGCATTTTTAGCTGGCGGGATTAACCCTGGCAATGTCCGCAGGGCTGTGGAAACGGTAAGGCCTTATGGTATTGACCTGAGCTCCGGGGTTGAGGAATCACCCGGCAAGAAAAGTGCCGCCAAGCTCAAGGCCCTGATGGGGGAGTTAAGACAGGCTGAGGCAACGAAAACATAGCGAGCTATATCGGGGACATATCCTGAATTGGGATGTGTCCCCGTTCCTCTGTCTGGTGTCATGTGAAGTTATTGTCATCCTGAGCGCCCGCGAAGGATCTCACGCCAGATCTTCACTAGCGTTCAGAATGACAAAGTATGATCGTTTTGCAGGGCCGGCTTCAGCCGGCCATGTGCGGCTGAAGCCGCACCTACAATTGCGCGGAAGCAGGAGAACCGTCCCCCTGCTTCCAACTGTGACATGCAGTAAAAATGCTTTTATGTTAAAATACGGTTACTATATTAAGGTAAGAGGTTATGGTTTTGGAAAACGGAGCAGGGGTAGATAATAACCGCCGCTGGCTGATTGGCCTGGTCAACTTTTTTCTAAGCTTTGCCACCCAGGGATCAATAATTTTTATTCCATTACTGGGAGCTGATCTCGGGGCATCTGATTTCCAGGTCGGCCTGGTTGGCGCTGTTTACGGCACCGCGTTTTTATCGTCATCTCTATATTCAGGCTGGAAGTCAGATCGCCTGGGCAGGCTTGTTTTTGTCAGGTGGGGACTTTTAATCAGCAGCGCGGCTTTTGCCACACAGCTATTCGCCCATAGCGTCCTGGTGCTGATGCTGGTGCGGGGGGCAGTGGGCTTTTCACTCGGCATAGCAACTGCCGCTATGATCGCCTATGCCTTTGAAGCGGACATCGACATGGGTAAATACAGTTCATACGGGTCACTGGGCTGGATTTTCGGCGCACTTGCAGCGGCGTTTGTTGCAAATATCCAAATGCTGTTTTGGCTCAGCTTTATTTTCTGCCTGCTGGCATTTCTTATATCCCTGGCATTTCATAAGAAACCGGTGTGCAAATTTTCCACCCCTCCAAACTTGTGGCATGTTCTGCGCCGTGATTACAGGGTTTACCTGGCTGTTTTCCTGCGGCATCTGGGTGCCACCGCGGTTTGGATCATACTGCCGCTGTACCTGGCTTCGCTGGGCATGGATAAATTTTGGATCGGCCTGCTGTGGGGTATAAACTTTGCTGTGCAGTTCCTGGTGATGCGCTTTATGGAGAGGTTTTCTGAGGTCAAGATATTTTTCTTTGGCCAGTTGATCTCTGTGCTGGTGTTTACCGCGATGGCCTTTTTCACGGGCCGGACACACCTGATAATTATCATGGCGCTTTTAGGTGTGGCCTGGTCCTGCTTGTATGTCGGCGCCTTGCTTATTGTCCTGCGCAGCGGTGAAGAAAAAGGGACCGCGGGTGGTTTGTTTCAGGCCACCCTGAATTTATGCAGCGCTGTCGGGCCATTTCTTGGAGGGCTTATCGCCCAGGGCTGGGGTTACCGCGGGGTGTTGTTTTTTGCTGCTGCCCTGGGTTTGGCGGGAATGCTGGCTGCTATGCCGGCTAAAAAGGAAGCGACCGTTAACCAGTAGTATTCCCCAGATCAAAACCCTTCAGCATCGCCTTAACATTTTTGCCCAGCACACGGTGGTTATAACCGCCTTCAAGAACAGCAAAAAACCTGCCCTGGCAGAACTTGCGGGCGTGGTTGGCGATCATGCTGCCCATTACGGCAAAGTCCTCTGTTGTGTAAATTAAACCCCAGTCGTCCTTATGCTTGTCAAATCCGGCGGAGACCGCAATTAAGTCACAGTCTCTATTGACGCTCAGACACTCTTCCAGGCCCTTGATATTATAGACACTGTAATAGTATACATCACTGTTACCCTCGAAGAGGTTGTCGGTACCATCACCAAAATGAAGGTCTGTGTCGACAATAAGGACTTTCTTTACTATTCCCAGCCGGCGCAGTTTCTCCACCGCTATGGCTATGTTGTTGAACCAGCAGAATCCCCAGCTCGAATCCCTGCTGGCATGATGGCCAGGGGGCCTGATCAGGGCGAAAGCGGGATCTCGCCGCACAGCCATCTCCCCAGCCTTGATTGCCCCGCCTGCGGAATACATGGCGATCTCATATAGCGGACCACGGCTTTTTACCCATTCCAGGTGTTCCTGGCTGTGTACCAGCAGAATATCCTCTTCAGCAGCCGGCTGCGGCTCAACAAATTCGTATAATCCCTCAAGCTCATCAACAATGCTCTCCATCCTGCCCGCTGCCGCGGCTGGGTCGTAGTCATATACAGAGCAGTACAAATCATGAAAAACTACTTTCATAACAACACCTCCTGGTTGACGCGATAATAACACACACAGTCTGGATGGGCAATATCAATGTGTATGCGGCAGACAAAAGGGTAAAATGCTCCTTTGAATAACCAGGCAGTATGTGTTAAAGTAAATGAAAAATGTTTTAAAGCAGGTGCTTGAGGTGGTAAAATGTATAAATACAAGGTAGTCGCCACTGTGGTAGAAATTCGGGGAGATGGTAAATGTTCATACGGCCACAGAATCGGGGACACATTTGAGTTTGCGCAATTTACACCGGGAGGGCTGTGTCAGTTTGCCTATGATTCGCTGCGTTCCGCTGTTGCAGCGCTTCTTTACGGCGGCAGCTTTCCCTGGGCTGAGGACAGCAATACAACGACCTGGGCCTGCCCCGACCCGGACCGTCCTGTGATCTTCGAACTAAAAAGGATCCCGGTCAAATAAATTGCCAAGTCAGGATTTCATGTTTAGTGGATTAAATATTTGGAGGTGCTTTTTATGCCAATTTTTGAGTACAAGTGCAATGGCTGCGAAAAGGTATTTGAAATTCTCCAGCTGCCGGGCCTTAATAACAAGGCAAGATGCGCGGCTTGCGGAAGCTCTGATTTAAAGAAGCTTATCTCGGCTCCTTTTTTACCAAGTTCGGTCGGAAAACCTGCCAATGACACGACAACCTGCGCGGGATGCGAAAGCGCGCCGGCTAAAACCTGTCCCGGGGCAAATGCCTGCGGGGGCCCGGGTGCCTGCGGCGGCAGCCTGGCTTAAGGTGGTTTTGCTTTTATAGGACAGAAAGAGTAATAGCCCAGGCCATTACTCTTTTTTAGCATTAACATTATTATGGCAGCAGCAAATTTCCTCATTATAACGGGGTGTTTATTTATTGAGCCAGAGTATCATGACCGCAAAAAAACAAGAGCCGCGTGAAGTCCGGATGTCCGGTGGTTCAGTTTGTCTGGACGGCAAAGAAGTGCACTACACATTAAAAACAAGCCAGAGGGCAAAAAACCTGCGGCTCAGCATTGATCTTGAAAACGGCCTGACGGTAACAGTTCCCGAAAAGTATGATCCAGGAAGTTTGGGTCAGGTTTTAATTGAAAAGCAGGGCTGGATATTGAACAAGCTGGCTTATTTTACTAAGGTGCAGGAAGACTTATCGACGGCATGGATAAAACCTGGTAAAAACATACTTTACCGCGGGCATGAGTACCAGGTCGAAGTGCAGGCAAAAAAAACTGCTGCCTGCAAAGTTGAGATTGAGGACGGCAAAATGGTGGTCATGCTGGATGAGGGCAGCGGCAAGGACTCCGCTGTTGTGCTGGAACGCTGGTTAAGAAGCATGGCTCGCCTGTTGATCAACCAGAGGATCAGGGTCGTAAACAATGTTCTGAAGCTGCGCTTTAACAGGGTCGCCATCAGGGGGCAGAAGACGCGCTGGGGCAGCTGTTCAAGGCTTGGAAACCTGAACTTCAACTGGCGCCTGATCATGGCCCCCCTGCCCGTGATGGACTACGTTGTGGTGCACGAGCTATTACATTTGGTTGAGCCGAACCATTCCAAAAAATTTTGGGACCTGGTTGAAAATGCCTGCCCGGATTACAAGTCCTGCCGTGAATGGCTGAAAAAGAACGGCCACAGGCTGAATATATAGCTTTGGAATATAATGACCGGTTGTGATAATATGAAAACAAGGAAGAAATTGCTCTCAGGAGCACGCGGCTACTGGCTGCGAAAACCTGAAACAAAGATAAAACAGAGCGCTAAGATCTACAGGCGCAAAGGGCGCAGAAGCGAAGACAAAAAACCGTCCCCTGAATTTTAAAGCACTTATAAAATTAAAGGCCGTTTCAAGCAGGACGGCTGTCAGAGAGGCTGGCGATATAATATGCCTGATAATTTGGGGAAGAATGACGATCTAAAAAAAGATATCATAAACTATGCGGCTTGTCACGGCGCGGATTTGATAGGTTTCGCCAATGTGGAGAGGTGGCCGGAATACAATGAGATTCCGCCTGATTTCTGGCCGACAGCGCTCTGGAGCATGGCCAGGACCGTTATTGTCATGGGGATGCAGATGCCGCTGCCGATTGTTGACACGACACCTTCAATTTTACACCGTGAAACTTACGACACCTGCAACCGGGAGCTCGATGCCCTGGCTTTCGGACTCACCCGCTACCTGAATAAAAAAGGTCACGCCTCAATATTTTTCACCAGGGACGGTTATGGTTCAATCAAGAACATCATTGAGAAACCCTTCGCCGCTTTTTCGCATACTTTTGCGGCAAAGTATGCCGGGCTGGGCACAGTCTCGCGCAGCCATAACCTTCTGACTCCGGATTTTGGATCAAGGGTGCGCCTGGTATCTGTTTTTACAGCGGCTGAGATTGAACCGGATCAGGTGATGGAAAAGGACCTATGCATCAACTGCAAGATGTGTGCGAAATGCTGTCCCCCGGGAGTTTTAAGGGCTGAAGTGGATCAGGGCGGTTATTATTTTAAATTTGACGCGATCGGCTGTGCCAGGTGGCATGAGGAATTGACCAGGAGAAGGGCTTATCCCTGCGGTATCTGCACCAAAGTATGCCCGGTCGGAACAGACAGGGAGCTTTACCAGGAAAAAGAAATGTCAAAAAAATACAGAGAAGAACTGAAAGCCCTTGAAAAAGGTATCGACGATCCGGAATACAAATCCTGGAACCATATCAGGAAATACGGCAGCTGGGTAGTGAAAAACGGCCGGATCTTTGACTTTGGCAGGGAAGGGAAGGAATAGAGTTGGATTTAATGATGTCGTTCTGTGCAGAACTGGGAGAACTGTTCCAGTCAACAAACAGCCAGTCGGATATATTTCGCCGGGGCAGAGTGCTCCTGAGCGGTCTCGCCCTCAAACCGGTACTTTTCAAGGAAATATTTAGAAAATATATCATTGATGACGAATTTTTAAAAAAACGCCAGCTTGCCTTTGACCCCAACGAAGTTACTATTTTTGTTGACCCCGCCGGGCATTTTTCACTGCGTTTATATGTTTGGGATCCTGCTAAATCATATCCAGTCCATTCCCATGGCTCCTGGGGCATAGTAGCCGGTGTTGCCGGCGCCATAATGGAACGAAAGTTTAAAATAACAGATCAGGGTGAGCGGCCGGACTTTGTAAAATTGCGGGAGACGGGCAGGGCCATATTAAAGCCCGGCGATACCACAACTGTGCTGCCGCTTGATCTGGGCATCCACCAGATGGACGCAGTGGTAAAAGAACACGCGTCCATAAGCCTGCATCTCTACGGAAAATCTATGCGCAGGGGTTATCTGGAATGCTTTGACCTGAAGAAAAACAGTGTCTACCGGATAATGAATCCCCATCTTTATGGCCGGGTTATGGCTTTAAGGGCTCTCGGCGCCATTGGGGAGGATTGGACAGGAGAAATCCTGAACCAGGCAACCGCGGACAAAAGACCCCATATCAGGTACGAAGCCATAAACGCTTTGGCCAATTTGGATAAGGAGGCGGCTATTAAATACCTGGAAGAAGAATTGGCTGCGGAAACAAAGCCGGCGGGAGATTTTGAACAGCTGTGCAGGATGATCAAAAACAATTAGATATAAGGAATTATAATAAAATTTTAATAAACAGGACATTTTTATTTAATATTTTAATGATAATTTAAATGGGACATATCTGCATGGGAATGCTGAAAAATCCGGAGGAGGGATGACAGATGAAAGTAGGAGATATTTATTTATGCAATGTTTGCGGCAATAAAGTAGAATTAAAGGAAGTGGGCGGCGGCAAGCTGGTCTGCTGCGGGGAGCCGATGAAAAAGGTATAATTTGATTGTTATAGAGAAAACACCCAAAATTACGGGTGTTTTTTTCTTTTTGCAGGTCTATCAGGATATCGGGTCGAATTACTTTGTATTGTTTATTCCGGAAGGCAGGTGCCTGCTTTGCGTTCTAATTTAGATAAAGAGCGCTTGTTAACAGGGGAGCGGTTTTTAGCTACAGCAGCTGCCTGGTTTCTCTTTTTTGTTATACTTGTTTATTTGGCCGGGAGATATTACACCATAATTGGACAGGAAATGTTCCTGGTTAACCATATGGTAATCGAAACCGCAATAGTCGCTGTGGCTTTTTGCGCTGCATTGATGAGCTGGTATGATTATAAATACAAGCACGAGCTGAAAATGCTGATTTTGTCGCTTACCTTCTGCCTGGCAGCGCCGTTTGAATTCGCGCATGCCCTTTCCTACTTAGGGATGCCTGATTTCATAACACCCAACTCGGTTGACAAAGCCTCAACATTATTCATTATAACCAAAATATTTCTGGCCACAGGCCTGTTAATTGCCGTGATGTTTGGCGAAAGAATAATTGTGATTCATAAATCAGCGCTGATCCCCCTGTTTTCGGCACTGACTAGTGTTGTCGTGATTTATTTGGTTATTTCAAATCTTTCTTTACTGCCAGACATGTATGACCTGGCTGCCGGCAGCCAGACTAAACTTAAAATATTCCTGGGTTACCTGGTTTTGACTATGGAAGCTTTTGCTGCATTTTGGATATTTAAGAAGAAACATATTGTGAGCAAGGATTTTTACCTCGGCATGGCGCTCATTGTGATCATCATGAGCGATCTCGCCTTTACCTATTATAATAATCCATATGATACGTATAATATATTAGGGCATATATTTCAGGTCTTTTCATTTGCCTTCATATTTAAAGCGATCATTGATGATGCTGTGGGTATGCTGTACGAAACCAACAAGACCCTGGAGATGCAGCAGGAGATGCTGGCAGAAAAAAATCAACAGCTGCTGGAAGCGGACCGGCATAAAGATGAATTTCTGGCCAACACCAGCCATGAACTGCGCACACCCCTTTCTGCGATCATCGCTTTTACCGAAATGATTCTGGATGAAAGTACCGGTCCTTTAAATGAAACGCAGAAAGATTATTTGGATGAGATCAGCGACAGCAGCAAGGAACTGCTGTGGCGGATCAACGGGTTCCTGGATTTATCAAAAATCGCCGCTGGCAAGACGGTGCTATATAAAGAGGAATTCGGAGTAAATAATCTGTTGGAAGAGGTTTCCAGGGAGTTGAAGCCTCTATTCAGACAGAAGGGCCTAACCATTGAGCTTCCCCGCCCCGATGTTCAGCTGAACTTTTGGGCTGACCGGGAAAAAACCGGGATGATATTGGCCAACCTGCTGTCCAATGCCCTGAAATTTACCGCTCCGGGAGGCAGGGTTACCGTAGCGACGGGTGTGGATGAATTGCGGCAGGAATATTATATATCAGTTACAGATACCGGTATCGGGATAGATCCAGCCGATCAAGAAAAGATTTTTCAGCCTTTTCAGCAGCTGGACAGCACTATTTCCAGAAAATACAGAGGTACCGGGATAGGTTTGACCCTGGCCAAGAAACTGGTTGATTTACAACAGGGTTCAATAGAAGTGATGAGTAAAATAAATGCAGGAAGTACGTTTACTTTTAGACTACCGGCTAGAAAATACGATGAAGTACGGAAGGAGATATTATCATGACCCACAGTATCTTAGCGGTAGACGACGACCCCAAGATTTTGAAGATACTGCAGCACACATTGACCAAGGAAGGTTTCAAAGTGAGCACGGCGTCCTGTGGCGAGGAGGCTCTGCAGATAGCAAGGCAGACCTTCCCTGATCTGGTTTTACTGGATATTATGATGCCCGGGATGGATGGCTTTGAAACATTCCAGAGATTAAAAGCGATCAGGGAAGTCCCGGTAATAATCCTGACTGCCAGATCTGATGAAATAGATAAGGTTGTGGGTTTCAGGATGGGGGTTGATGATTATCAGACTAAACCATTCAGCCCGACCGAGCTGGCCTTGCGGGTGAAAGCAGTTTTAAGAAGAAGCGGAGAGCAAAAGGTCAAAAGTGAGAATTCTTTGAAGTACGGCAGCATGGAACTTGACTATGATAAGCGTGTGGTAGAAATAAACAGCCAGAAAGTTGAGCTGACTCCCAAGGAGTTTGAACTGCTGTGGCTGATGGCATCAAATCCCAATCGTGTTTTTACCAAAGCACATTTATTGGATAAGATTTGGGACAGTTCTTTTTACGGTGATGATAACACTGTAACCGTTCATATCAGAAAGCTGCGTGAAAAAATAGAGTTTGATCCATCCAAACCAGCATTTATAAAAACTGTTTGGGGCACAGGTTATAAATTCGAGTATATTGTTTAATAGAAGACGTCTTTATGAACTTCCCAGGCTGTCGACTGATTGCTGTCGGCAGTCTTTTGTTATATTTTTTTAATAAAATTTTAAGGATTTAATAATTTGCCCGTAAGCTACTTCATTTATAATAGTTTATATGTGAGGAGGCTGGAAATGGACAAGGACGACAGACAGGAAAACCACTGTGGTTTTTCCAGAGATATTTTGAATGAGCATTACAATCATTTCCCGGCGGTGCAGCAAAACAAAATCAAGGAAATTGAAGCCCGGCTGATCAAGGCTGATGTTGTTATGGCCAATCAAAATTTTTGTCCTCTCCGGTCTCTTAAAATTGAACATACACATGCCCTTAATTCAGTTAAGCTGCATAAATATTTTTTTGAAAACATATCACAGGAACTCGATACACAACCTTCCATGGAAATGCTGCATATGCTTGAACGAAATTTTGGTTCGGCACAGGAATGGGAAAAACAATTTTTCGCGCTGGCTATGTGCTCCAGGGGATGGGTTGTTTTGGGATTTGACCTGGAGGATGGGAGTCTCAGAAATATTTTCTCAGACAGCAATTCGGAAGGTGTGTGGTCGGTAATCCCACTGCTTGTTATGGATGTATTTGAACACGCTTACTTTACATCTTTTTCCAGTAAGAACGATTATATCAGGGAATTCTTAAGACATGTGAAGTGGAGTGAGGTGAGCCGCCGCTTGAATGTGATCATGGAAATGTATAAGAAAATTAAATAAACAAGATTATGCAAAGGAACAGTGAATCAGTTTTTCACTGAGAGTAAATAAAAAACATGAGGAGGTCAATAAAAATGTCTAAACACGAACTGCCGGAACTTCCATACTCCTATAATGCCTTGGAGCCATATTATGATGAGCAGACCGTGAGGCTGCACCACGATGCCCATCACAAAGCATATGTTGACGGGCTCAACAATGCCGAAATGAAATTAGCGGAAGCCAGGGAAAAAGGGGATTTCAGTTTGGTTAAACACTGGGAGCGAGAGCTGGCCTTTCACGGTTCCGGCCACCTCTTACATGCTTTATTCTGGGAGAGCATGAAGCCAGGGGGCGGCGGTCCGGCTACCGGGAAAATAGCAGAGCTGATCGAGAGGGATTTTGGCAGCTACGATAATTTTAAGAAGCAGTTTTCAGCAGCGGCAGTGGCGGTAGAAGGTTCCGGCTGGGCGCTGCTCTGCTGCAGCCCGGCTTTTGGCAAGCTGGAAATCCTTACTGCCGAAAAACACCAGAATCTTACCCAGTGGGGTGTTGTTCCTATCCTGGCGCTGGATGTGTGGGAACACGCCTACTACCTGAAATACCAGAATAAGCGCGCCGCTTTTGTGGAAGCCTGGTGGAACCTGGTCAACTGGGATGGTGTTAACAGCAGATGCAAATGCACTTGCTGAGCATAATACGTACAGGCAGGCGTTGAATGCATTCTGAATATAAAGAAATGGAAGGCCGGGTAAAAGACTTGCCTGGCCTTTTTTTAGAATTGTGGTGTTCCTTAAGGTGATTCCATAAATCAGCAAGGGGGTTCTCAACATGTCAAGGAAATTAATTACTGCTTTAATTTTATCAGCACTGCTGGTTTTATTGTTTACAGGCTGCGCAGCTGATAAATCCAACACGCCAGCCAACACTCCCAGTCCTTCCGCCGGGCAGGAGGCTGTCTTGCCAGCCGTGTCTGCTCAGACCAGTGCGTGGGCATCTGACGGTAAAATCAGTGACAACGAATACACCAGCTGCCAGAGTATTGGAGACCTGAAAGTTTTTACCCGTGTTTCTGGTGACAGTGTTATGTTTGGTCTCACGGCTGTCACAGAAGGCTACCTTTCCCTGGGTATCGATCCGGCAGGGGACTTGAGGGATGTTGACTTTATCATGTGCGCCTACGTTGATGGCAATGCGGTTGTTGGTGATATGGCAGGCAGCGGCAAGCATTTTCCCCACCCCTATGATACGGTGGCAGGCGGGGTAATGGACCTGACCGATATAAGCGGGAGCAGGGATGGACTCAACTCAATTTTTGAATTTAAAAGAAAAATGGACACTGGAGACAGCAAGGATCGGGTGCTTAAAATTGGTGAGAACAAGGTGCTCTGGGCTCTCGGAAATACCAGTGATTTTAGCGGCGCGCACAGCAGAAAGGGATCGGGCAGCCTGATCCTGGTGTCAAACTGATATTACTCTGGAATCATCAAACCATGTAATTTTATTAAAGGTGGTATTTGTATGCGGCAGCTGCCCCAGCCCGGTCAAAAAGTTTTTGACGCGCGTTATGCTCAAAAAGACGACAGCGGGAATGTTATTGAAACTTTTGCAGAGGCGGTGAACCGCCTGGCCAGGACCGCTGCCGCTGCTGAAGTAAGAGATCAGAAGAAATGGGAAGATATATTCGGCAACATAATTGGTGAGCTGTTGTTCATCCCTTCCACGCCCATCTGGGCCAACATGGGAAAAACAGACCGCCCCTGGCAGCCAGGAGCCTGTTTTGTGCTCGCGGTTCAGGACACCCTTGAATCCATGTATGATACCCTTAAAGATACGGCGCTCGTTTTTAAGTCCGGCGGTGGTGTAGGCTTTAATTTCTCGGCAATCAGGCCAAAGGGAGACCTGGTAAGCACCACCAAGGGGCAGGCATCCGGGGTGGTCGAATTGATCAGGCTGTACGATGCCTCCGCCAATATGGTCAAGCAGGGTGGCGTGAGGCGGGGCGCGATTATGGGTATATTGAATATTAACCACCCGGAGATCATCGATTTTGTTCAGGCTAAAACTGGTGGCGGGCTCTTGAATTTTAACCTTTCTGTGGGCGTAACAGATGACTTCATGGAGGCACTGAAGTATGACCTGCCATGGCAGCTGCTTTTCAAGAATGAAGTACGCCGGGAAATGCCGGCCCGCCGGTTGTGGGAGATGATCATTAAGGCGGCTCATAGCTGTGGTGATCCGGGGATGGTTTTCCTGGATAGACTGCAGGCAGATAATCCTGTCCCGGGAAGACCTATAGATGCTATGAATCCGTGCGGCGAGCAGCCATTGAGTCCCGGCGAATCCTGCCTGCTGGGCAGCATTAATCTGGCCCGGATGTCTGCAGCGGGAGGTGTGCTTGATGAACAGCTGCTGACAGACACAGTTGCTGTCGCGGTGCGCTTCCTGGACGACCTCATTGAAGTGGCTGACTATCCCCTGCCTGCAATTGCAGAGGCGACCAGGGCGACAAGAAAAATCGGCATTGGCTTTACGGGCTTGGCAGATGCGCTGATCAAAGCCGGGCTGGCTTACGACTCCCTTGAAGGCAGGGAGTTTGCCGGTGCAATCACCAGGCTGATGCAGCGGGCAGCACACACAGCATCAGCGAAGCTGGCTGAAGAAAAGGGCTGTTTTCCCCTGTGGGAGAGAAGCATCTTTTACCCTGAGCAAAAGCGTCGCAATGCTGCCTGCATAACAATCGCCCCCACCGGTTCGATTACTGCCATGGCCGGCTGCGAAGGTTATGGAGTTGAGCCTATATTTGCTGTTGCTTATTCCAAGGCCACTGATGTGGTAGGTAATTTGGAGGTGTTTTCCCCGCTTTTTCTGGAGGCTGCAAAAGTTTGCAATCTGCCGGCGGATATTTATGCTGCAGTAGCGGAGAAAGGTTCCTGCCAGGGCATCAAAGGCTTCCCGGAGAAGCTTGCCGGGATATTTAAAGGGGCGCGGGAAATCAAGCCTGAAGATCATCTTCTGATGCAGGCGGCAGTGCAGCAATATGTAGACAATGCAGTGTCAAAGACGGTTAATTTACCGCAAGAATCTTCTGCAGGTGAAATCAGCGCTTGTTTCAAGAAAGCCTTTGATCTGGGTCTCAAGGGGGTTACAGTATTCAGAGAAGGAAGTAAGAAAGGGCCGGTCACAGTGGGCAGGGCAGCGGCCTCAAAGGCAGGCGAGTCCAATATGGAATTTGACCGGCGCAGTATTAACAGCTGGCCGGACCAGCTTTACATAGAAGATGGTCAGATCTGCGGGGCCTGCGGTGGAGCATCTGTAGAAAGAGCTGAAGGATGTATCATTTGTAAGTACTGCGGCGCAGCCGGCTGCTGATTTTTAATGCTTCAAGCAATAAATTCTTAATAACAGTAAAGGAAGTGAGTTTTTTGGAAATCAAGATTCTGGGGGCGGGATGTCCGCGCTGCCATCAACTGATGATGGATGTAATCAATGTGCTTGCCGAATTGGATCTGCCAGCTGATGTTGATATGTCAGAGGACAGCCAGGTAATTAAATCATATGAAGTCACGTCTTTGCCGGCAATTGTGATTGGCGGCAAGGTTAAGACAGCAGGCAGGGTCTTGAATCGGAATGAAATCAAAAAACTCATTCTTGAAGAGGTGAACATATAGATTATTTTCACAGAGTATCACATCCTTCAAGATTTTAAGGAGGTTTAGCCTATGGATCTTAAGCAGTTTACAATTGATGAGCTCTACAGAGCTTTTGAAGATCAGGGATATATCTGTGAAAAAAGCCTGGTAGTGACGGTCTTTCTGGCATTGAAACTGGGCAAGCCGCTGTTGGTGGAAGGAGCTCCGGGAGTGGGCAAGACGGAAATAGGCAAGGTGCTGAGCCGGGTATTCGACGCGGAGCTGATCCGCTTGCAGTGTTACGAAGGCCTGGATGAAAATAAGGCGCTGTACGAGTGGAATTACCAGAAGCAGCTGCTGCGGATCCAGCTGCAGAAGGAAGGGGTCGCCGCCGGCATTAT
The DNA here is from genome assembly GCA_964397525.1 of uncultured Eubacteriales bacterium. Lineage (GTDB taxonomy): Bacteria > Bacillota > Desulfotomaculia > Desulfotomaculales > Pelotomaculaceae > Syntrophopropionicum. Next base: position 25,793 of record CAYNIY010000002.1, on the reverse strand, counting down.
GGAGCGGGATCTGTTCAGTGCGGAATACCTGCTGGAGAGGCCGCTCCTAAAGGCTATTAACTCTGATAAACCGGTCGTTTTGTTGATCGACGAAGTGGACAAGGTTGAGGAGGAGTTCGAAGCCTTCCTCTTTGAGCTGCTGTCTGATTTCCAGGTCTCCATACCCGAAATGGGGACAGTTAACGCCAGGCAGATTCCTATTGTCGTATTGACCAGCAATAGGGAGAGGGATATTTCTGATGGCTTGAAGCGCCGCTGTGTCTACCTGTTCATTGATTACCCTTCGGTGGAGAAGGAAGTACGGATCTTGCAGGTAAAAGCCCCGGAGGCCGGGGAAAGGCTGTCACGCGAAGTGGCCAGGGCAGTTAATTTGATCAGGGCCAATGAAGGGATAGGCAAAAAGCCGGCGATCTCTGAATCTATTGACTGGGCCCGGGCGCTGGTGGCGCTTGGCGCGGATACACTGAACCAGGAGTCAGTAAAACAAACTTTAAATATTGTCTTGAAAAACAAAGAAGATATTGAAACTATCGTGCGGGAGGTTGGGGTCAAGGCGCTGGCAGCCGCCCAAAAGGCATGAAAAACGATACTACTGAGCCCTTAACAGGTCATTCTTCTGATAATACTGAAAACAGAACAAACATCCTGCTGGGCAGGCTTGTTGAGTTTGTTCATACCCTTCGGCGGCGGGATATCAGGATCAGCGTATCTGAAACGATGGATGCGCTTGCTGCCCTGTCACAGATTGATATCACGGATTTGGAACAGGTCAGGATCGCTCTATACGCTACGCTGGTTAAAAGCCAGTATAACCGGAAGACCTTTGAGGCGGTCTTCAATACTTATTTTTATCCCGCTGAAATTAAAATGCAGGGGCCCAACGTGAGGGGGGCGGGTTATGCCGAAAGCGGGACCAAGCCCGAGGAGGCTGGGGAAGGGCCGGTGAGTGCAAAAAAAGAGAGTAACCGGGACTGGGGTAAGGAATTTCTTGATCACGCCAGGCAGTCTGTTGAACAAAACGAGAGGATGTCAATTAAGCCCGGCTGGACGAAGAGGCAGAAAAAACAGTTCATCGAAACGATCACGCGGATGCAGGGTGACAGGGGCAGCGACGGCGCGTCAGCGCCCCTGGCGAAGAAAGCAGGCAATTCCCTGGAGCAATGGCATGAAGAGGTTAAAAAGCAGATAGAACAAAACGGGCCTGCTGTCAGCCGCCCTGTCAGCTCTGTTGTCGAGAAAGAGCTCGCTAAATCATTTGTTTCACTGGCGCCCGGCACAGGCGCTAAAAGCGACAGCGAATCCATCCTGCACGAGGACATGAAAAAGATTGCCGAAAAGGACCTGGTCCGGGTAGCCTTGTTAATCAAGAAGCTTTCGAGGCGCCTGGCCACACGTATTTCCAGACGGTATTTGAAGAGGCGCAGGCGGGGCAGGCTGGATATCAGACGCACTATACGGAAAAACATCAGCTTTGGCGGAGCTTTAATCGATCTGAAATTTCACTCCAAAAAAGTTCAAAAGCCGCGTATCGTTTTGATTTGTGACGTCTCCGGATCAATGGCCCGCTACGCGGTTTTTGTGATCCAGTTTATTTTCGGCCTGTCAAAAGTGGTCAAGGGAATAGAAAGCTTTGTCTTTTCAGAGGATCTGGAAAGAGTAACACCTTATTTCAGAAAAGGGGAAGGATTTGTCAACACCATGTCAGCGCTCGTTGAAAAGAGCAGCCAGTGGGGCATGGGAACAAATCTCTACTATTCACTGGAAACATTTTTGGAAAAACACCGCCGCCTGCTTTCACCATCTGTTTTTGTTCTCATCGTCAGTGATGCGCAAACGATTCAGCCTTTAAAGGCTGCCACGAGCTTAAAAGAAATCAGAGGCAGGGTTAAGAACGTGATCTGGCTGAACACAATGCCCAAAGAAGCCTGGTACCAAAACAAGGAAGTATATGAATTTTTGAAATACTGCACTATGTTTGAGTGTTCAACGCTGGATCAGCTGAATAAAGTATTGAGCAGTCAGATGCTTGCTCTTTAGTTTTCTTTTACAATTATTTAGCTGCGTATCAGTCAAAAATTTTAGCAAGATATTACTTGTGTCTTGCGCTGTTAAGGTGTATAGTTATACTTGTTTGATTAGCCGAAAGGTAAGTTTAGGAGGTAAGTTTAAGCATGCAGGGTAAAGTAAAATGGTTTAATGCGGGCAAAGGATTTGGTTTTATTGAAACCGAAGAGGGTAAAGATGTTTTTGTGCATTTTTCCTCAATCCAGACTGATGGCTTCAAAACTCTCGATGAAGGCCAGGATGTAGAGTTTGAAGTTGTGCAGGGTGTGCGTGGCCCTCAAGCCGCAAATGTAGTTAAATTATAAAAAAAGATTTCTTTAATATTAATTTAACGCTTTGAAACATAAACAGCCGGTTTTTACCGGCTGTTTATGTTTTATCTGCAGGCTGAGCTTTTTCAAAATCATAATCTATAAAACGCAGGTAATTCTCCACAAAGCTTTTGATCGTGATGTTATCGAGCCGGATAAACTCCCCTTCGTCGTAGAATCCCACCTTCTGCGGGGATATGTAAACATCTCCGTTTTCGTAAGCTTCTTTCATGTCAGATTCATCCTGAAAAATATGCTGATTATACTGTTTGAAGTTCTTCCAGCACATCGGAGAATAGTTTATTTTGCAGAAATCGATCAGACTGGTTGCATTTTTATTAATATAAATTCCATTGTCATGGAATTTAATAATATTCTCCGGATAATTACGGAGATAGTCGTAGGGATCAATAATTATTCTCTGCCCCTTTATTTCAACAAAACCTTCCCTGCCCTGCCAGTGCGCGCAGTCTGTAACGTTTTCCAGCGGCACGTCCAGGGCGGAGCATTTTGAGCCTGATAATAAATGACATTTTGTTGACAGGCATCTGGTATTTTTTTCTGAAGCCACGGTATTTGTTACCATGAAATGGCCTCCTGGGGTGCAATTTCTTTTACAAGTCAAAATCCCCTGCTGCTTCAGGTTGATAAAGAATTTTTTCAACTTCTAACCTGACCAAACCATCAGGTATTTTCCAGTCGATGGCATCTTTTTCGCGCAGGCCGATGATCGCTGTCCCCACCGGCGCCAGCACGGAAATCTTATCTTCCATTAAATTGGCCTCAGCGGGGTAAACCAGGGTGTAAATCATTTTTTCCCCGGTGTCCAGGTCCTTCAATAATACCTTTGAATTCATGGTTACCACATTACGCGGCACTTTTTCGGAAGAGATTAATTTTGCCCGGCTCAGCTCCTGTTCAAGGTTTTTCAGGTAGGCTTCACTGCCTGAATGAAACTCCTTGGCCTCATTTATCAGTTTCTGCAGCCGTTCTCTGTCTTTTTCTGTAATAAATATTTGCCTTGCCACTGTAAGCACCACCTTTTATGAACTTCCTTTAATAAAAAACATTCGGCGATTATCTTTTCTTTCCAACCGCCGACCTTAATACAGATTTATCACGCAGAGCAAGGGATTTGAAAAATGAAGAACTATTGACATTATTATATGTATTATTTAATTTAAAGTAAAGAACCGCTAAGAATGCTTATATAGGAGGTTATTATGCCCAATAAACTTGCTGCTGAAAAAAGCCCATATTTGCTTCAACATGCACACAATCCGGTAGATTGGTACCCCTGGGGAGAAGAGGCCTTTGCAAAAGCTACAAAAGAAAACAAGCCTGTATTTTTGAGCATCGGCTATTCCACCTGTCACTGGTGTCATGTTATGGAAAAAGAATCTTTTGAAGACGAGACTGTAGCTGCTGTTCTGAATAAAGATTTCGTGTCCATAAAAGTTGACCGGGAAGAACGTCCGGATATAGATCACATCTATATGTCGGTGTGTCAAGCCATGACCGGTCAGGGAGGTTGGCCCCTGACTGTTGTCATGACCCCTGAAAAAAAACCGTTCTTTGCCGGTTCTTACTTTCCCAGGCATAGCAGATGGGGCAGGCCCGGGTTGCTGGATATCCTCAGCCAGGTTAATGAGAAGTGGCAGCAGGACCATGCTCTGCTGGTACATGCCGGTGAGCAGGTGGCAATGAGGATGCAGCCCCAGAGCAAAGAGCCAATTACTGCTGCTTTGAACGGAAAAATATTGCAGCAGGCTTACACCCAAGCTAAAAAAATGTTTGACAGGCAGAATGGGGGCTTCGGCACAGCACCGAAGTTTCCGGCGCCGCACAACCTCTTCTTTCTTCTGCGCCGTTGGAAAAAAAGCAGTGATCCGGAAGCGCTTGCTATGGTTGAGAAAACGCTGGAATCCATGTACAGGGGGGGCATATACGACCACATCGGGTACGGGTTTGCCCGCTATTCTACAGATGAGAAGTGGCTGGTGCCTCATTTCGAAAAAATGCTGTATGACAACGCTTTACTGGCCCTGGCTTACACGGAAGGATTCCAGGCTACAGGCCGTAAACTTTATGCCAAAGCGGCAAAAGAGATCTTTGCCTATGTTTTGAGAGATATGACTTCTCCCGAAGGGGGATTCTATTGTGCAGAAGATGCTGACTCCGAAGGGGAGGAAGGGAAATTCTATGTCTGGTCTCCGGAGGAAATCAGGCATACCCTGGGTGAGCGGGATGGCGATATCTACTGCCGGTTGTTTGACATCACCCCGAATGGTAATTTTGAGGGACGAAGCATTCCGAATTTGATCGGCGCTCCCCCGTTCAGCATATCCGGGGAAGTGAACAGTGAAGCAGGTGAATTTACCGGTTCCTATGAATTGCAGCGGCAGAAGCTTTTTAACACCCGTGAAAAAAGGGTACATCCTTATAAAGACGACAAGATCCTTACCTCGTGGAACGGCCTGATGATCGCGGCTTTAGCCAGGGGAGCGGCCGTATTCGGCGGGGATGTCTATGGCCAGGCAGCGGCGCGGGCCGCGGAATTTATTTTTCAAAAACTGAGGCGCCAGGATGGCAGGCTGCTGGCACGCTACCGTGATGGTGAAGCAGCCCACCTGGCATATCTTGACGACTATGCTTTTTTAACCTGGGGATTATTGGAGCTGTATGAGGCTGCTTATGATCCGGCCAGCCTGGAATGGGCTCTTGAACTGACCAGGCAGATGAACGAACTGTTTTTGGACAAAAAAGATGGAGGTTATTATTTTAACGGGGAAGATGCCGAACAGCTCATCTACCGCCCCAAGGAAATCTATGACGGAGCCCTGCCGTCAGGAAATTCAGTGGCGCTGCACAACCTGCTGCGCCTGGCCAGGCTGACCGGAGCTGCGGATCTGTCCGAGACTGCAGACCGTCAATGTAAAGCTTTTGCGGTTAATATCAGCGAACTGCCCTGGGGACATGCTCACTTTTTGTCCGGCATCAGTTTAATGCTGGGTCCTGCGCGTGAGATTGTGATTGCCGGCCAAGCTGGGCATGAGGATACAGAGGCTATGTTGAGCGCGATCCGGCGTGCCTTCATGCCTGAAACAACAGTGGTATTTCACCCGGAAGACCAGGGTGGCAGTGAGATTGAAAAGCTGGTTCCTCACCTGAGGGAACAGCGTTCTGTAGACGGGAAGGCAACAGCTTATATCTGTGAAAACCAAGCCTGCCAGGCGCCGGTGACTGATTATCAGGAGTTTGCTGAACTGCTCCATCTGTCATAGCAGCTACAAGTAAAAACATTCTGTTAAAGGATTTTCCTTCTATGCAATCGAACATATAATCGTAGTCATTGAGACAGAGGAAGCGGGGCATATATATGGCTGACAGCTTTTTGATCCAGATATCCCTGGCGATCGCAACAGTGATACTTTTAATTATTTTGTTAATCCAGGGCAGACGGTGCAAGTCTTCTGAATTTGCAGCAAATTTCACTGCCATTGAAAGGAACCAGGAAAAAACTGAAAGAATGATCAGAGAAGAAATGGTCAGCAGCAGGGAAGAGACCGGGAACAACGCCAAACAACTGAGGGATGAAGTCAGCACTTCACTTACAGTACTTGGCGGCTCTTTACTGTCACGCATGACTGAAAATGCTACGCTCCAAAAGAACCAACTGGACACATTTTCCATCCAGATAAATGATTTAACCCGGAGCAACTCGCAAAAGCTGGATAAAATGAGGGACACCTTTGAGGATAGACTGATCCTGCTGCAAAAGGATAATAATCAAAAACTGGAGCAGATGAGGGCTACTGTGGATGAGAAACTGCACGAAACCCTGGAAAGGCGTCTGGGGGAATCATTCAAGCTGGTCAGCGACAGGCTTGAACTGGTGCATAAAGGACTGGGAGAAATGCAGAATCTTGCTGCCGGGGTAGGGGACCTGAAAAAAGTATTGACCAATGTAAAAACAAGAGGTGTATGGGGGGAAATATCCCTCTCCAACCTTCTCGAGCAGATATTAACAATTGAACAGTATGATCAGAATGTCGCCACTAAAAAAGGCAGCGGGGAGCGGGTGGAGTTTGCCATCAGGCTGCCCGGCAGGGATACTGATAAAAAAATTGTCTGGCTGCCGATTGACGCGAAATTTCCGCAGGAAGATTACCAGCGGCTCATAGAAGCACAGGAGCTGGCCAATCCCCTGCTGGCCGAACAGGCTTCGAAGCAGCTGGAGGCAAGGATCAAGGCAGAGGCGAGAAATATTAAAGATAAATATGTGGATCCACCAAACACAACCGATTTTGGTATTATGTTTTTGCCAACCGAGGGATTATTTGCCGAAATTATCCGGCGGCCCGGCCTTTGTGATATTCTGTTGAGAGAGTACCGGGTGATTGTGACCGGGCCCACTACTCTATCGGCCCTGCTGACCAGCCTGCAGGTTGGTTTCCAGACTCTGGCCATAGAGAAGCGATCGAGCGAGGTCTGGGCGATGCTCGGAGCTGTAAAAAGCGAGTTTGGCAAATTCAGCGAAATACTTGAGAAAACTCATAAAAAGCTGCAGGAGGCAAGCAACACCATAGACTGTGCCGCTAAAAAATCCCGTACAATAGAGAAGAAGCTGAAAAGCGTACAGGAACTGCCCGCGGCTGAAGCGGTTGTGCTGCTTGGTGAAACCGAGACATAAACTAAGGAATGTAAGCGAAGAAGTTTAAAAAGAAAGGGGTTGGTCAAGATCGGCAAAGTCATAAATGGCCCTTCAACGGCTTTGTTCCCAGTACCTGCCGTACTCGTGACATCCTGCCTGGAGGGAAGCGATCCCGATATCATCACCATCGCCTGGACAGGGGTTATGTGTTCTGATCCGCCGGTTGTGTATATCAGCGTCCGCCCTGTAGGCAGACATTCATACGGTTTGATCAAGGAGTCCGGGGAATATGTGATTAACATACCAACAGCCGCTCAGGCCAGGGTAGTTGATTACTGCGGCATGGTATCCGGCAGGGATGTTAATAAATTTAAAGAAACAGGCCTGCATCCGGTTCCTGCGCTGCATGTGAAAGCCCCCCTGATCGCGGAATGCCCGGTCAATATCGAGTGCCGGGTGAAACAGGTAATTCCTTTCGGCAGCCATGATGTTTTTGTCGGAGAAGTGCTGGCGGTCCATTATAACCAGGAGATCCTTGACGCCAAGGGGCGGCCGGATTTCGAAAAGTTTGAGCCTTATGGTTACTGCGCCGGTGAATACAGGCTGATTTCCAATAAAATTGGACATTACGGGTATTCAAAGCAATGAAACACACCGAAACCATTATTGGCAAGACGCTGGTTAAAATAATCATGGGTGACATAACTCAACAAGAAACTGAAGCGATCGTTAATGCCGCCAATTCGGGATTGCTGGGCGGCGGCGGTGTGGACGGCGCCATCCACCGTGCGGGAGGGCCTCAAATCCTTGCCGAGTGCAGGGAAATCCGGGCCAGGCAGGGGACACTGCCGACGGGCAAAGCGGTCATTACAAGCGGCGGCCGCCTTAAAGCACGCTATGTGATACACACGGTCGGGCCGGTGTGGTCGGGCGGCAATAGAAACGAGGACGAACTTCTGCGCAGTGCCTACCGCAGCAGCCTTGCTTTGGCCAGTGAACAGGGCATCCGTTCCATATCCTTTCCTTCGATCAGTACCGGAATTTACAGTTTTCCCGTGGATCGGGCGGCGAGGCTGGCCTTGCGTGAGGTGAGGGATTTTATAAAAAAACAGCCCGGCTTTGAAGAGGTGCGGTTTGTCCTCTTCAGCGATCACGTGCTGAAAGAATTTGAAACAGCCTGGGATGAGATCGACAGACAGGTTTCTGAGTAAGTTGTCAAAGCCCGCTGATGACATTAAGATAAACCGGCCCACAACGTCAGCAGTTGGACATTATTTCTTGTCGCTGCAGCCGTGTCGTCAGCTGTCCTGTATCGATCTTAACTCGATGGCGAAATCCGGGCAGTGGGAAACACAGAGTTCACAGGCAGTGCATTTTTCCGGGTGGGCAACTAAAGGCAGGCCATCCGCGCCGGATTCCAACACTTTTCTGGGACACAGCTTGGCGCAGAGGCCGCATTTCTTGCACCGCTTTTGGTTTATAAGGGGATAAGTTTTATGTTTGCTCAAGGACAAACTCCTAAAGAAATAGTAACTGACCACTGTTGCTCCAGCGGTTCAATATTCATATTTAGTGTTGGATACTTTAATAAAAGAAACGCCCGGTCCACACCGGGCGTTTCTTTTCAAGACTGCCCGGGTTTTACCTGATAATCGTAACTGTTTTATTGGTATTTTCCCATGTCACAGTAGCGCCCAGGGTCTCAGATACGAAACGGAGCGGCACAAAAGTCCGGCTGTTGACGATCTTTGCCGGCACATCCAAGCTGATTGTCTCGCCATTTTTATATGCGGGCCCGTCAATAACCAGCTTTATTTCCAGATTATCTCTTGCAGCTGTAACGGTTCTGGTTTCAGCATCCCACTGTACGACGGCTCCAAGCGCTTCAAAAATTGCTCTGAACGGAACCAAAGTCCGATCCTGCTCAATGAATGGGGGCACTTCAAAACTCATTGCTTCACCATCTAAAGTAACCTTTATCGCCGGATTAATAACGGTGAAACTGTATACCTGGCCGGCGACAGTACCTTTGGCGTTTGTAGCGTAAGCCTTATAATTATATGTGCCGGGTGTCAGATCAGTGATTATTTTGCTGAAAGCACCGGTGTGATCCGCTTTATCCACGATAACCGGGACATCTGAACCCAGGCCGACTCCCCAGTATTTGAAGCCATACTCGTCTACCTTGCCGCCGTTACTGATTATGCTGCCGTTCAAGGTTGCGGAGCCAAAAGAAATATCAGCTGCAGGACTTGTCTCAACCACCGGTTGAGCTGTACAAGTCGGTCAGGCCGCATAAGCTTCCTCTGTACAAACTTTAGCTGTTACTGTATATAAAGCCAACATTATCAGCAGCAAGGTGAACATCCTGCAGACATATTTAACAAATACCATAATGACAGCCCTCCTATTAAATCTTTTTTATGAGAGTTCTACATGACAAAGCTTACTCCTTGTTTTTTGTTAAAAACATTGTTGGTTATGTCGAACGTATTATTAAAAACAGTCATGCATCACCAGATTGAAGAGGTGATATATGGAGTCTGATTTATTTTTATTGACAATGTTCAAACTTTTCAGATATTCTAGTTTTGAAGAAACCGGGTAAAAAATGACTTTCTTTATGTGAGGAGAAAGGATGTTGGTTGCATTGCCGGAAATAGTAAATCTTGGCAGCAGTGTTTACCAGATTGATGTCTGTGACCAGGAACCTGAACGCACCTCATGTTACCTTATCCTGGCAGACAAGGTGGCATTGATTGAGACCGGTCCGACACCTGGCACTGTATATATTAAAGATGCCCTGAAAACCCTTGGCATAGCCCCGGAAAAGGTCGATTACATCATCGTCACTCATATTCACCTGGATCATGCCGGCGGAGCTGGGATCATGGCCAGGGATTTGCCAAAAGCAAAGGTATTTGTGCATCCCAGGGGCGCCAGGCACCTCATTGACCCGGCCAGGCTGACAGCCGGAGCCAGGATGATCTATGGGGATGACTTTGACAGACTTTTTGGTGAAATATTACCGGTGCCTGGGGAAAGGGTCTGCACTCCGGCGGATGGGGATACCCTTGATCTGGGAGGGGGCAGGGCATTAACTTTCTTTCACACTCCGGGCCACGCCCGCCACCATTTTGTGATCCATGACCCGGCCAGCCGGGGTATCTTCAGCGGCGACGCCCTTGGAGTCCGCTTTCAGGCTTTGAGTGACCTGATTGGCTGCGATTTTACCCTGCTGTCCACCCCTCCATCGGAATTTGACCCGGTCAGTGCGATTGAGACAATTGAACGTGTCAGCAGGCTGGATCTGGAATATATATATTTCACCCATTACGGCAGGGGTGGCGGGGTAAATGCAGTCCTCACCAGGCTTAGGGAACAGGTAAAAGATTTTGAATCGCTAGGCAGGCTGGTGCACGCTTCAGGTGGCGGCCCCAGGGAGATAGAAGAAGCCTTGTGGAAAATGGTGATGGGCCAGGCAGCCGCTTATGGTTTGGCAGACAGGGCACATCCGGCAATAAAGTTTTTGGAGCTGGATTTAAGGCTTAATGCGGAGGGCATAGATCACTACCTGGAAAAGGAAAAACAGACAACCGGCAGCAGTTAATTGTGATTTATAGATAAAAATAGTAAAATAGTAATTATAAAAATAAGAAATCATTATCATCATTTGTTAAGATTGGGAGTAGGGCAATGAGTAAATCTACAAGCATCAATGGCGGCATCATTTTGCGCTGGTGCCTGATTCAACTGTTTTTGGTTGGGCTGATAGTCCTGATTAAACCTGACTTATGGCTGGTCATTGTTGTTATGCTGCTGGCCAGCGGCCTGGCCACTTATCTGGTTGTGGAATACATTCAAAAGCACAGGGTTATAAAAATAAAACTGGATGAGCACCCGATTGACTCTACCCTGCAGATAGCCAATGAAACGCTGCCGTATTTAAGACGCGGCCTCAACGAAGAAACCGCATATAAAACCGCTGAAATTATCCTGAAACTGAGCGATGTGTCTGCGGTGGCCGTAACAGACCGCGAAAAGGTGCTGGCATATATTGGAGATTGTTCCGATCACCATAAAGCAGGCGGGCCAATTATTACCTATGCGACAAAACAGGCTGTGGAAACAGGGGAACTAATCATCATCAAAGACAAGAAAGGTCTACAGTGTCCCGAAAAAAACTGCACACTGCAGTCTGCTGTTATAGCGCCTCTGATATGCAGGGGTGAGGTTGCCGGTACAGTCAAGCTATACCAGACCAGCCAGGGTGCCCTTCAGCCTTCCGTTGTTAAGCTGGCATTGGCCGTAGCCCAGCTGCTGGGGCTTCAAATGGAACTGGCGGAACTGGACCGGCAGGCGCAGCTGGTGACGAAAGCGGAGCTTGACGCCCTGCACGCCCAGATCAATCCCCACTTCTTGTTTAACACACTAAACACCATTATCACTTATACCCGGACCAATCCGGATACTTCAAGGAAGCTCCTGATCCGCCTGGCATCTTTCTTCCGGCAGACTTTAAAGAGGCATGGGCATTATAACACTTTAAGAGAAGAGATAGAATATGTCAACACCTACCTCTATCTTGAGAAAGCCCGTTTCCGGGAAAAACTGAAGGTGCAGAGGAATATTGACCCCGCCTTGCTTGATCTCCAGGTGCCTGTACTCACCCTGCAGCCGCTGGTTGAAAATGCCGTCAAGCATGGTGTGCAGCCGAAAATGAGCCCCGGTACGGTTACGATCTCGGCTAAACTTGTAAAAGGGGAAATGCTTTTTGAAATCAAGGACGATGGCGTTGGGATAGACAGCGAGAGGCTGCCCAAGGTGCTTCTGCCCGGTTTTGGCTCCGGCAACGGAGTTGGTTTAAGCAATGTACACGAACGTCTTAAAAGTCTTTACGGAGATGAATATGGGCTTAGAATCGAAAGCGAAGTAGATAAGGGCACCGGTGTTTACGTCAGAATTCCCCTGAACGAAGAAAGTGATGAGGAAGGGGGATATGTCGGTGAAATTGAAAGCATTAATTATAGATGATGAGTATCCCGCCAGGCAGGAATTGCGTTATGCTTTAAGTGAATTTGATAATATTGAGATTGTCGGTGAGGCAACTAATGCCCAGGAAGCTTTAACCTTGATCAAGGCTCTTGACTACCAGGTCCTTTTTCTGGATATATCCATGCCGGGCATGAGCGGTTTGGAATTAGGGGCGGCTATACAGGACCTGCCGAACCGGCCTTATATTATTTTTGTCACAGCTTTTGATGAGTTCGCGGTCTCAGCTTTTGATGTTAATGCTGTTGATTATATTTTAAAGCCGATCGAGCCAAAACGTCTTAAAAAAGCAATCGACAAGGTTCTGAAAATTACCCGCGAGATGAATGTAAGTCCTGGGCTGGCCGGAGCATCTGTTGAAGTCCATGGACTGCGCGATAACGAAACGAAAGCCGGTCAGGCGGATCATGTGCAGTTTAAGATTGACCGGGTACCTGCTGAAAAACAGGGTAAAACTATCCTTGTCAGCGGTTCTGATATTTTCTATGCCTTCACAGAACAGGACAATGTTTATATAAAAACGGCAGCAGACAAGCTCTATACACGCTTTACCCTGAAAGAGCTTGAGGCCAGGCTGAATCCCCAGATATTTTTCAGAACACACCGTTGTTACCTGGTAAACCTCCACAAGGTAAAAGAAATTGTGCCTTTTTTCAACGGTACTTATAATTTGATCGTTGAAGACAAAGAACGAAGTGAAGTGCCGGTCAGCCGGGCGCAGGCTAAAAAATTAAGGAAAATATTAGGATTTTAAATGAATCTAAATTATTAAAACCCGACTGAAGAAGCTGATGCGAATAACGATGCAGCGATACAGGAGTTGCCGGTGCTGGCTGCTGGATTATTTGCGTTTTAACAGGCAGGTTTTTAATATTTACCGAAGTATTATTGCTGACCCGCATATTTAAAGACTGGTTGAGGTGCTGTCGATGACGCAATTTAAACCGCCGGTGGGATTAATCGGTGTTGGAACTGACATCATTGAGATTGAAAGATTGAAAAGGGCTTCCGAGCGCAGCGGTGAACGATTATTGGAAAAGATTTTCACTCCTGGCGAGAGGAGCTTCTGCGATGCGAGGAGTGATAGGTTTTCCTGTTATGCCGCTCGTTTTGCCGCCAAGGAAGCAGTTTTGAAGGCAATGGGTACTGGCATGGCCGGCTGCGGCCTGGCAGATGTTGAAGTTACAAGGACGCGCAGCGGCCGCCCGGAGATCATACTGCATGGAGCGGCAGCTAAAATAGCGAAAAACAAGGGGATCTCTGCGGTGCTGATCAGCATGTCTCATAATCGCGATCAAGCAGTGGCTTTTGCCGTTGCCGAGGGTAAGGAGGTTTTATAATTGCGGATTGTCACTGCAGCTGAAATGAAAGCGCTGGACACAGCGGCCATTGAGGACTATGGTATTTCCGGACTGGTTCTCATGGAAAATGCCGGCCGGCAGGTAGTGGATTTGATCCGACGCGTAACCGGTGATGTCCGGGGCAGGATAGTTGCTGTTTTTACAGGCAAGGGCAACAATGGCGGTGATGGGTATGTTGCAGCCCGCCATCTTCTGAACATGGGCGCCGAGGTAAAAGTACTATCACTGGTCAATACAGGTGAAATTACAGGTGATGCGGCGGTTAACTTTGAAATCTGGCGGAAGATGGGACAAAAGGTTTATACAGTCAATCAGGGCGATGGAAGCAATATCGTTAGACTGGCCCTGCTGAACACAGATCTTATTGTTGATGCTGTTTATGGAACCGGGTTTAAAGGTAAAATGTCCGAGAAAGCGGGCCGGATTGTCGAGGTTTTAAACAAGAGCGGCAAGCCTATTGTGGCGGTTGACGTCCCTTCTGGTCTCGAAGCCGATACGGGCAGGGTAAACGGGCCGTGTGTCCGGGCAAATTATACAGTTACTTTCGGTCTGCCGAAGTTGGGGATGTTCCTTGAGCCAGGCGCTGACTATACGGGTGAGATAACAGTCGCGGATATATCACTGCCTGGTGTATTAATTGAAAAGGCCGCGCCCCAGAGATACCTGATTACTTCTGATGGCGTTAAAGACTGGCTGCCTTCCCGCCCCTCTCTCGCGCATAAAGGAAATTTTGGCCGGGTGCTTATTGTCGCTGGCTCCAGGGGGATGACCGGGGCGGCAAGCCTGGCCGGCGAAGCAGCCATGAGATCCGGGGCAGGGCTGGTCACAGTAGCGGTGCCTGAAACACTGCACAATATTATGGAAGAAAAACTGACCGAGGTAATGACTGTGCCGCTGCCTGACGACGGGAATGGCAGCCTGAGCAGAGAAGCAGGAAAGAAAATCCTTGCTCTGCTGGATGATATGGATGTGCTGGCCATAGGCCCAGGTCTCTCACAGTCACCCGGGGTGATAACACTCGTCAGGGAACTGCTGCCTTCATTGAAAATCCCCTGTGTGCTGGATGCAGATGCCCTGAATGCCCTGGCCGGAGAAACAGCTATTTTCAATGAATTAAAGGCGCCTGTTGTAATTACGCCGCATCCGGGCGAAATGGCCAGGCTGATGGGGATTAAACCAAAGAATGTTCAGGAAGACAGGATTGGTAACGCGGTTAAGGCGGCGGCTGACTGGAAGGTAGTCACACTGCTGAAAGGCGCCAGAACAGTTGTCGCAACCCCTGATGGCGTTGTTTATATTAATTCCACCGGTAATGCTGGCATGGCAACAGGCGGGAGCGGCGATGTCCTTACTGGGATGATCGCTTCACTGATCGCCCAGGGGATGAAGCCGGCCCGTGCCGCTGCAGCTGGAGCATACCTGCATGGGCTGGCCGGTGATCAGGCAGCGTCAGATAAGGGGATGATGGGTTTAATAGCCAGTGACATAATATCCGCCCTGCCGGCTGTCACAAGGGGATTGGCGGGATCCTGACATGAAACAGAGATAAAAAGAGCCGCTGCGTTTTACCATAAGAGAGTGAATTGACATTTTTTTGATGTCATTCTGAACTCAGTGAAGAATCCTGGTGTAAGATGTTATCATTTAAAATAACAGTGGGGAGGGTTAGCCTTGATAATTGGAGTGCCGAAGGAAATAAAGCCTGATGAAGACCGTGTGGCTATTACACCAGCAGGAGTCCACGCCCTGGCTAAAGAGGGGCATAAAATGCTGATAGAAACCGGCGCCGGTTTGGGCAGCGGCATCAGCGATGAGGACTTTAGATCAGCAGGCGCCGATGTGATGGATTCCATATCAGAGATATTTTCCTGGGCTGATATCCTATTGAAGGTAAAAGAGCCCCTTCCCAGTGAGTACGCTATGTTGCGTGAGGGCCAAATCCTGTTCACTTATCTGCACCTTGCCCGGGAGCCGGAACTGACAAGTGTTTTAGTCGAAAAGAAAGTTATCGCCATTGCTTATGAGACCATTCAGCTTGACAACGGCACGCTGCCGCTGTTGATCCCAATGAGTGAAGTAGCCGGAAAAATGGCAGTGCAGGTTGGAGCGCACTTCCTTGAGAAGCCTTATGGCGGGAGAGGTATCCTGCTCGGTGGTGTGCCGGGAGTTCCCGCAGCGGAAGTTGTCATTGCCGGCGCAGGTACAGTCGGATCTAATGCTGTAAAAGTAGCTGTGGGCATGGGGGCGCAGGTTACGGTTACAGATCGGAACGAGGACAGGCTGCGCTATATGGACGATCTTTACGGCGGAAGGATCAAGACTGTAATTTTAAACCATTATAATATTGAACAGTCCGTTCGCAATGCAGATCTCTTAATCGGCGCAGTACTGATTGTGGGGGCTAAGGCGCCAAAATTAATAACCGAAGAAATGGTTAAACAGATGAAGCCGGGTTCTGTTATTGTCGATGTGTCAATTGACCAGGGAGGTTCTGTAGAGACTGTGGATCGGGATACCACACACAGTGAACCGGTTTTTGAGAAACACGGTGTCCTTCATTATGCTGTGGTAAATATGCCTGGTGCTGTGGCGCGCACATCAACTTTTGGCATGACCAATGCCACCCTGCCGTATTTGCTGGAACTTGCCAATAAGGGATTCATGAAAGCGATGCTTGACAACCGTGCGTTGGCTCGCGGGGTTAATGTGTACAAGGGTAAGATAACCTGCCAAGCTGTGGGTGAAGCATTGGGCAAGGCAAGCTTTGAGCTTAGCGAAGTAATAAAATAAATCAACAGTCAACCAAGGATCCTTTTCCAAAGGATCCTTTTTTTGTTAAAAAGCATATTCTAACTCAGGGGAAATACACATTATTTGCATGAAATAAAAAAAATTTAAAATATTTTATAAAGAATTCAGTATAAAGTATTGCGTATTATAATATATTGTATACAATATAATTAAGAAAAATTAAAATTATTTCTTAAGATTAGCACAGGCGATTAATATAGAATATCGGCACTGGATATTTTATATAAATGAAAGGAGGGTCATCATTGAAATACTTCATTTTCTCTCTGGTTACGATGGCAGCCTATTTAAGCGTATACTTCTTTTTACTATGGGACAGCCAGCATGGCCCGCAGCACCGGTAAATCACAGACATGCAATGCGGATAAATTTTAAGTTGCCCAACCCTGTTTGCAAACAGGGTTTTATTTTTTATTGAGGAAATATATTATAAAAGATATATTTTCGGACAATATTTTATGTCAAAGAGAAGGTGTAGTTTTTGTCTGTTATTCCGGTATGGGCGGAAATAAGTTTGGACGCTTTAGCCAGCAATATAAGTGAAATTAGAAAGATTACCAACCCCATGTCTAAGATTATGGCCGTGGTCAAGGCCAATGGTTATGGCCATGGTGCAGTGGAAGTGAGCCGCACTGTCCTGGCCGGCGGCGCTGACTGGCTCGGTGTGGCCAGGTTGGATGAAGGCTTAACCCTAAGGGAGGCCGGTATAGAGGCGCCAATATTGATCCTGGGCTACCTGCCTCCTGAGCAGTCGGCTGACGTTGTCAGGAACCGTTTATCCCAGGCTGTATACACCAGCGAAATGGCCCTGGCTCTGGCGGAGGCCGCCGCTGCACAAGGGACGCGGGCCAAAGTGCATTTCAAGATCGATACCGGGATGGGGCGGATAGGCTGGGTTGCCTGTGCGGGAGCAGTAAGAGAAATCCTGATCCTGGCGAGGCACCGGCACCTGGAAGTGGAAGGGATATTTACTCACTTTGCCGCTGCTGATCTGGCTGACAAGGCATATACGAAGGAGCAGTTAGCGAAATTTAACATGCTGATCGAAGAACTGCGCCGTAATGGGCTTGAGATACCCATAAGACACGCGGCTAACAGCGCGGCCCTGATGGAAATGCCCGAAACCCACCTGGACCTGGTGAGGGCAGGGATTATAACATACGGCCTTTATCCTTCTGATGAGGTTGATCACAGCAGGATCAAACTGCGCCCCGTGATGAGCCTAAAAGCAAAAGTGGCCTTTGTGAAGGAAGTTCCCGCCGGTTTTAAAGTAAGTTACGGGTGCACCTATAGTACTGAAAAAAATACAGTCATAGCCACTCTTCCCCTGGGATATGCCGACGGTTATTCCAGGCTTTTATCCTCGAAAGGATGCGCTCTGCTTCATGGCCGGCGCGCCCCTGTGATCGGCAGGGTATGCATGGACCAAATCATGGTTGACGTAGGGCACATCCCCGGTACTGCAGCGGGTGATGAAGCTGTACTGATCGGGCGCCAGGGAGATCAGGAAATTACAACTGACGAGATTGCCGGTTTGTTGGGCACCATTAACTACGAAGTTGTCTGCATGGTCAGCCACCGTGTACCGCGTGTTTATAAAAAGTAAATTTTGATAATGTATGTGTAAGCTATTGTCAATCGTTAGTGTGAAGGTTATAATATTTTTAGATACGAAGCTGTATCGAGGACAATGATGCCCTGATGTCACAGCATGGAAGTGATATTTGGGCGTTTATCTTTGTTATCAGGTTTTGTGAACAACAAAGGGGTTGTTTTGAAGAGTGAAAAAAGTTGAGGCCATTATTCGTCCTGAAAAGCTGGAAGAAGTGAAGGAAGAACTTGGCAAATACGGCATTCACGGGATGACAGTCACACAGGTCGTGGGTTGCGGTCTGCAGAAAGGCAGGATTGGGGTCTACCGGGGCCATGAATACAGTATTAATCTTTTACCTAAGTTAAAGGTTGAGATAGTGCTAATGGATCACCAGGTGGAAGATGTTGCAGATATCATTTGTAAAACTGCACGGACTGGGGCAGTAGGAGATGGCAAAATATTTGTTTTCCCGGTGGAGAACGCGTTAAGGATCAGAACCGGTGAATCAGGCAACGACGCCATTTAGGACATGTTTATAAATAAATATTAACAGGAGACGGTTCCTGTCGGGCAAAGGCGCTCTTGCGCACGGATTATATTAAACAAATCCGTGCCAGGTATGCGCTTTTTTTTATAGATTTATTAGGAATCAAGCAGGGAGGTATGAGATGTGGATTTAGGCATAAGTAACCTTGCGGCGGGTATCGATACGGTCTGGGTGCTGCTGTGCGCCGCCCTGGTCTTCCTGATGGAAGGTGGTTTTGCCTTTCTGGAAGCCGGTTTTATCCGTTCCAAAAACTCCTTGAACATCGTCATGAAAGTATTCACTGACAGCACAGTGGGTATGCTCAGCTACTGGGCAGTTGGCTTCGCCATCATGTACGGCCTTGACCGGGGCGGGCTTATCGGCACCACCGGATTTTTTATCGAAGGAAACCTGGATCATATCAAGCTGAGGATCCCCATCTATGCCTACTGGCTTTTCCAGGCTGCCTTTGCCATGGCCATGGCTTCCATTGTTTCAGGCGCCGTGGCGGAGCGGATGAAATTCAGGCCATATATAATTTACACAGCCCTGGCAGCAGGACTAATTTACCCTATCGCCGGACATTGGGTCTGGGGTGTGGATGGCTGGCTGGGCAAGCTTGGCATGCTTGACTTTGCGGGATCAGCGGTAGTGCACGCGGTAGGGGGTTGGAGCGCGTTGGCTGCGGTGATGGTGCTTGGGCCCAGAACCGGCAAGTACAATGAAGACGGGACAATGAATGTCCTCCCGGCTCACAATATGCACCTCGCATTTCTTGGGACTTTCATATTATGGTTTGGCTGGTTTGGATTTAACCCGGGCAGCACCCTTACCGGACTCGATATGAACATAGCCAGGATCGCTGTGAACACGAACCTGGCTGCAGCGGCGGGAGGCACAGCAGGTATAATTTTCACTATGTTCAGGTACGGCAAGGCAGATCCCAGTATGGCTATGAACGGAGCGCTGGCAGGGCTGGCAGCGATCACCGCTGGGTGCGCTTTCGTTCACCCTGTAAGCGCTGTGTTCATCGGGGTAATAGCCGGAGTGTTTTGTGTACTGGCAGTGGAGTTTTTCGATAAGATAAAGGCTGACGATCCAGTCGGCGCGATTGCCGTGCACGGTGTAAACGGGACATGGGGTGTTGTCGCGGTCGGGATCTTTGCCCAGAATGGCGGGCTTCTTTATGGCGGCGGAGCCAACCTCCTTGCAGTTCAGGCCCTGGGTGTGCTGTCAGTGTCTATCCTGGCTTTTGCCTCCACATATTTGATTTTCAGCGCATTGAAAAGCACAGTTGGGATCAGGGTTTCGGCTGAAGAAGAGTTTGAAGGTTTGGATATTACCGAGCACGGCATGTCTGCATACACAGGTTTGGTGGCCATGCCTCTCTATGATGTAGAAGAAAGCACTGCTCACACAGCGGCGGGTTTAAGGACGCAAACACCTCTATTTCCATCTTCGCAGCCAATTATTAACATAAAGAAGTAGATATTCATCGATAGGCTCTTGACAATCAACAATCAATCAATTAACATAATTGTATTAATTAATAGATCTATTGATACGGAGTGGTATCAAAAAGGCGATGACGCTTTTCGCGAATTATTTTCGTGAAAAGCGTTTCTTGTCTACAATCACAGTGTTGTAATTAAATCGAGCAGTGACGCTCTCAAGACAGGTTTTTAAATCTGTCGCGAGAGCGTTTTCTGTTATAGAGGGAACCAGGAGAAACAAACGCTTATTTTAAAATTAGGCGCCGTTTTGAAAGAAGTGTTTGAACAAAAGGTTCTCAAGTGGTGATCTAAAATTGGCAGGAGGGTGAAGGAAATGAAAAAATGGCTCGTGCGGACTTTTTTAATGGCTTTTGCGTTTATGATGACAGTTCCAGCCCTGGCCTGGGCAGAGGAAGCAGCAGAAGCCGT
Source organism: uncultured Eubacteriales bacterium (assembly GCA_964397525.1). Lineage (GTDB taxonomy): Bacteria > Bacillota > Desulfotomaculia > Desulfotomaculales > Pelotomaculaceae > Syntrophopropionicum. Next base: position 5,498 of record CAYNIY010000002.1, on the reverse strand, counting down.
TATGGATACTGCTGCGGCTGTTGACAGTGGCGATACAGCATGGGTATTAATTTGTGCCGCCCTGGTCATGCTCATGACAATTCCCGGCCTGGCCCTCTTTTACGGCGGTTTGTCCCGTAAGAAGAATGTTCTGAGCACCATTATGTACAGCTTCTTTGCCATGGCGCTCATCAGCCTGCAGTGGTCTATCTGGGGCTATAGCCTGGCTTTCGGACCAGATGTGGGCCACCTTATCGGCAACTTGGACTGGATCGGTCTTAAAGGTGTAGGATTTGCTCCGAATCCTGATTATGGTGCAACGATTCCTCACCAGGCTTTCATGATATTTCAGATGATGTTTGCAGTAATTACACCGGCTCTGATTTCCGGAGCTTTTGCAGAAAGAATGCGTTTTCCGGCTTTTATGGCGTTCATCCTTCTCTGGGCTACCTTTGTTTATGACCCCGTGGCTCACTGGGTATGGGGTGTTGACGGGTGGCTGCGCAACCTCGGCGCGCTTGACTTCGCGGGAGGCACAGTAGTTCATATTCTGTCCGGTGTTTCCGGCCTGGTGGCCTGCCTGGTTCTAGGCAGGCGCAAAGGTCTCGGCAGTGAACCGATGATACCGCACAACCTGCCCTTTACAATGATCGGAGCCGCGTTGCTTTGGTTTGGCTGGTTTGGATTCAACGCCGGCAGCGCTCTCGGTGCTAACGGGCTTGCCGCGGGTGCATTCGTTGTAACCCACCTGGCAACTGCCGGAGCAGCGTTATCCTGGGTAATAGTAGAATGGATTCATCACGGCAAGCCAACCACCCTGGGCGCTGCATCAGGCGCAGTGGCAGGCCTGGTATCCATTACCCCAGCCTCCGGTTTCGTGGAGCCTATGAGTGCAATTGTGATTGGTCTTGTTGCAGGTATGATATGCTACGCTGCGGTTGGTGTGCTAAAGGCAAAGCTTCGCTATGATGATGCCCTGGATGCTTTCGGTATACACGGCATCGGCGGCACCTGGGGTGCTATTGCCACCGGTTTGTTTGCCACCACGTCTGTAAACGAGCTTGGCGCGAACGGACTGTTTTACGGCAGCCCGTCATTGCTTGGCAAGCAGTTTATTGCCATTGGAGTAAGCTATGCAATGGCTATTGTAGGTACACTGGTTATTTTAAGAGTTATCAGTTACTTCACCAGGCTTACTGCCACGGATGAAGAGCAGGACACCGGTCTCGATTTCACCCAGCATGGTGAGGATGCCTATACTGATTTTGCCATGGCGTCACCGTTTAGCAGTATCGTATCTCCTGACTTGAAAACTGCCAGTGAAGCAGAACCTGCTTTATAATATTGAAAATTATTTAAAGATAAGGAGGGAGCAACTTGACAAAGATTGAATGTATCCTGCGCCCGGGAAAACTTGAGAATGTTAAGGAAGCCATCAACCAGTTTGGAGTCCATGGCATGACGGTCACACAGGTTATAGGCTGCGGGCTCCAAAAAGGTCGTACCGAAGTTTACCGTGGTGTTGAATACAGCATCAACCTGCTGCCCAAAATAAAGCTGGAAATGGTGGTGCCGGACGAGAAAGTTGAGGCCATAATTAAACTTATTGTAGACAATGCCAGGACTGGTGAGGTCGGTGACGGCAAGATATTTACTTCTAAAATTGACAACGCTGTCCGGATCAGAACTGGAGAGATGGGGGATATTGCAATATAGTACAATCAACTGGGATGGTCCCAGCATAATTTCAAAAATAATAATGCCTGTTCCTGAAAAGGCAACAGGCATTATCTTTATTAAAAAGTTATATTACATATATTAAAAAATTTACAAAGGAGACAAAATGATCAATTTTTGCTATCCCGCTAAGCTGTATTTAGTAGTCCGCTTAATTAAGTAAAGGTTTCTTCCGTCTTTTATTGTCTGCAGGTTATCTACCAGGCCGCATTCTTCCATCTTTAACCAGAAGGGCAGCGCCTCTTCACAAATTTGTGTGACTGATATTTTATTGAATTTTGGCCTCAGGAATTTCAACGCCTTTCTCCCCAAGCCATTTCTGCGGGTATTGGCGCCGATTGTTAAGACTCTTAATTCAAAGTTATCACCATAAATAAAACCGATGATTTTTATGCTGCCATTTAACCTGAATACAGTCGCCAGTCTATTCCCATATAAAAATTCATATTCCTCTACCCTTAATGGATACATTTTTACCCCTCCTCCAAGTGAGGTAAATATCAAATATATCATTTGCCTATATCATAACAGGTTGTATTATTGTTTGACAATATAGAATTGTGAAAATATTCTGATAATATTGTATACATACAAAAAACGTTTAACAACAGGCGTTCATGACCGCTCCGCAGCATCTTTAAGGGTAAAAACCATTAAAAATGTCATCCTGAACAGTTATCCCCGTGTCATTCTGAACGTTAGTGAAGAATCTTGTTTTCAGATCCTTCGCTGCGCTCAGGATGACACAAGTGCACAGGAGACGACATTTATTATAGCTTGTTTTCCAGGTTGGATTAAGATATTAAATCCGTATGTCTGAAAGTTCGAGAAAGCTGATGCAGACCATGTATTTTTATGGAAGTTGTTTTAAGATATAATATTAGAGGATGACTTGAACCAGCACAACATTGTTGTCGTCTAATTTAATAAAGGCCTTCAATTGACATATTGAAACGACAGGTGAGTACTCTTGTCTGATGAAAATCTTGTCACCATGTCCCAGGCAGGGGATAATGAAGCTTTTGCCCAACTGGTCCGGAAATATTCACCGGACGCATATCGTACTGCGTTCATGGTTCTGCGCGACCATAATGAAGTGGAGGACGTAGTCCAGGAATCTTTTTTGACCTGTTATCGCAAAATAAAATCTTTCAGAATGGAATCATCTTTTAAAACCTGGCTGTACAGGATCGTTGTCAGCAGGTGTTATGACAGGCTGCGAAAACTGAACCGGGAGAGCAACGTCATGAATAAACTGTCATTGAATCTTAACAATGGAAACAGTGATATTAATGAGATAGAGAGCAGGTTGGATTTAAGAGAAGTCATTCTGAGTTTAAAACCGGAGCACCGCTTGGTCCTTGCCCTGTATTACGGGATGGATTTTGGTGTGCAAAAGGTTGCGGATATCATGGGTGTGCCGGCCGGCACTGTCAAGTCAAGGCTGAACACAGCGCGCAGCCTGATTAAGAACAGTATGACAGCAGATCCTCTTTAGGATATAAACGTAAATGCCACATAACTATGGAAATGAGGCCGGGAAAATGGGTTGTGACAATACGATGCAGGTGATGAATGATTTTTTGGACAGAACATTATCCGAAACTGAAGAGCAGAAAGTGAAGAGCCACTTGGAGGATTGTGAAAAATGCCGGGAAGAGTATCACAGTCTGAAAAATGCGGATGCTGTCCTGAGACAGGTTGTCAGCGGCATGGTAGCAGGTATTGATGTACCTGATAATCTCAGTGACCGGATAGAAAAAATCATTTCGGCCGAGAACAGGAAGAAGACAACTCTGCCCCGTATGTTTATGCTGCTGAAAAGTCCGGCGGCTGCGGCTGCTCTGATTTTTGTTGTGCTGGCGGCAGGCTTTCTAAGTTATAACAATTACTTCAACATGATTTATAACCAGCCAAAAGTAGTCTTGTCGCTGCCGGATGCGGGAAATCAGACTAATATTACCGGAAATTCAGCAGGTGACAAAATAGACTCGATCTTTGTTGAGGATAAAGCCGCAATAAAAGAGGAAAATGTTTCACAGGCTGCCCCAGTTCTGGATACGAAAACTGAGGATATAATAAATCCGACAAACACGATGGAACAGTTAAAAAAGGATCAGGCGGAGAACCCGGCGGGTCTTTTGAGTGACAAACCACTATTACCGGTAATTGCCCAGGCCCCGGAGATTTTAAATGAATCTCAGCCTTTGGAGGAGCAGAGATCTGCTTTTGTCGCAAGTGTTCCTGCTGTTACTGGCGAGGGTATGTCAGCTTGGCACAATGGAACCATGGAAGAAGCGATCTTGGCCGTGGGTTATATCCCGGCGAAACCGGCTTACCTGCCCCAGGGGGCGGTGCTGTCGGATGTTTCCTGGCAGTTGGGTGAAACATCGCAAAACTACCGGGTTGGTGGTTTTTACTTTACCGTCAGCCAGAGCCGGTTGGATGCGGCTGATTTTGAATATGATGAAATGCAATCACAGGGATCTGCTGTTGATATCAACGGATCGCAGGGGTTTATATGGGAAAGCAGGCCTGAACCGGGCGACAGCATTTCTGCAGTAACTACAACATTAAGCTGGCAGGAGGGTGACTGGTCCTATTTTGTAAGTGGTGGATTGCCGGCAGAAGAAATTATAAGAATTGCCGCCTCTGTCAAATAATACAGCATGGTCCGGCCTGGGAACTTAAAGTTTTTATAAATTGCCGGTGTTTTGCTCTATAATTTAAGATATAATAATATGAGAATATTAAAGAGGGACAATGAGGTCCCGAGAGCAGGTTGATCTGCTTTCGGGACTTTTATATTGCGCATTAATATAATGAAGCTTGTCTGATTAGGAGTGGTTGTTATGATTAGGGTAGCTATCGGTCAAATGGAGGTTATCCCCGGCAGGCCTGATTTAAACAGCAGAAAAATGCTGGATATGATTACAGAGGCACGCTTTAAAAATACCCAGATGGTGGTTTTCCCTGAAATGGCAGTGCCCGGGTACCTGCTCGGCGATACCTGGGAGCAGCAGGCTTTTCTCAGGGATTGTGAGCACTACGGCCGCCAGGTGATAGAGGCTTCCGAGGGAATAGCTGTGCTGTTCGGCAATGTTGGGGTAGACTGGAATAAAATTGGTGACGACGGCAGGGTGCGCAAGTACAATGCTTTTTTTATTGCACAAGATGGCATGTTGTGCGGTGGGGATAATTTCCCTTATCCTTTCAGGATTAAAACACTGCAGCCGAATTACCGCGAATTTGATGACACCCGCCATTTTTACAGCTTGCGGAAACTGGCGCTGGAAATGGGCGTCAGAGTGGAAGAGCTGCTTAAGCCGGTGGGTTTAAACATAATTGGGAAAAAGCTTAATATCGGCTGTATCCTGTGTGAGGACGGCTGGAGCGATGATTACGCGGTTAAGCCGATAGCGGTGATTAACAGCAGTGGTCACGTTGACCTGTTTGTGAATATATCTGCCTCACCTTATACGATGGGGAAAAACAACAAGCGAAACCGGGTTTTTTCCAGGCAGGTTTCTGAAACGGGAGTGCCCTTAATTTATGTCAATAATGTGGGGCTCCAGAATAATGGCAAAACAGTCTATACCTTTGACGGGTACAGTACGGTATATAACGGGGCAGGTCAAATAATTGCCTGCTGTCCGCCCTTCTCGGATGAACTGATGGTTGTTGAAATGGATCTTGGCAGCCGTTGTCTGGAGCAGCCTCCGATTCATGCGCCGGACGATCGTGGGATCGACAGCATCTATAAAGCCCTGCACTACGGTATT
>CAYNIY010000001.1:77228-108873 GCA_964397525.1 uncultured Eubacteriales bacterium | reverse complement strand
GCACACCCCGGCGGACAACCTGGTAAATGATTTTCTCCAGAGTATGATGGACGACAAAAAGCCCGAGACGATGGATGATGTTATTAAGCTGCTAAAGGAGATACCCGAATTCGCAGAAGCGGTGAATTACAACGCCGGGCCGACCATTGTCCTGGGGAGCAAGGAAAGGCGCGCCGGCAGGGTCATGGTGGATATGACAGGTGGTACCAGCGGTTCCGAGGACGCCTACGCCAAGCTAGCGATAGCAGGTGTGGGCACGATGGTTGTGATGCACATCGGGGAGAAGCACCGCAAGGAGGCGGAAAAGAATAATATCAATGTCATCATTGCGGGGCATATGGCCAGTGATTCACTGGGTTTGAACCTGTTTTTGGATGAAATAGCCCGCCGGGGCATAGAGGTAATCCCCTGCGCCGGGCTTATGCGGCATGAGCGGAAGGAGTAACAGTTTATGTTGCGAAAACCGGAATTGCTGGCGCCGGCTGGCAGCTGGGATTCTCTGGTGGCGGCTGTGGAGAACGGGGCTGATGCCGTCTACCTGGGCGGTAAGAGGCTTAATGCCAGGCAGTCAGCAGGAAATTTTGACGACTCTGAAATTGCCCGGGCGATAGAATATGCCCATGTGCGGGGAGCCAGGGTTTATGTTACGGTAAATATTATGCTGGATGACCGGGAGCTGCCGGAAGCTGTGGAATTTCTTCGTTTTTTGCAGCAGAACGGCGCTGACGCGGCTATTGTACAAGACTTGGGCCTGGTGAGGCTGGCGGGGAAGGTCATTCCCGAACTGCCCCTGCATGCCAGCACCCAGATGACAGTACACAACCTGCCCTCGGTACTGGCATTAAAAGAAGCAGGTGTGAGCCGGGTGATAATGGCCAGGGAATTATCCCTGGATGCGATGAAAGAGATCATCAGGAAATCGGGCGTTGAAATCGAAGCCTTTATCCACGGCGCCCTGTGTATTTGTTATTCCGGACAGTGCCTGATGTCCAGCATGATCGGCGGGCGAAGCGGGAACAGGGGTCGATGTGCCCAGCCCTGCCGTCTGCCATATGTTCTGGTAGACAGGCACGGCCGCACACTGGCCGATCCGGGAACAACAGGCAGCTACCTTTTGAGCCCGCGGGACCTGAACATGAGCAAAAATATGCCTGACCTGGTCAACTCCGGCATAACAGCCTTAAAGATTGAAGGCCGTATGAAAAGGCCGGAATATGTATCCACAGTAGTCAGAGTCTACCGTGCCCTGCTGGACAGGGCTGTAGCAGGCGGGAATTTTTTTGTTACACCGGATGAGGCCAGGGATCTTTCACAAATCTTTAACCGTGATTTTACAACCGGTTATTTTTACGGGCGTCCCGGGCCAGAGTTGATGAGCTGCAAGCGTCCCAATAACCGCGGCCTTTTTTTGGGAAGAGTGAAGGGTTATAATAAAACCCTCCGACTGGTGGAAATAGCTCTCGATGAAGCGCTGCGGGTTGGGGACGGCATTGAGGTCTGGATTACTGCAGGCGGCAGGACTGCCGGGGAAGTAAATCGCATTTTTATGGGCAGCGAACCGGTGCTGCGAGCGCCGGCAGGATCTTTGGTACAGCTGGACATCCCCGGGCGGGTCTTTACAGGCGACCGGGTTTTCAAGACACATGACGCTGACCTGATTGAAAAAGCGAGGGCCAGTTATGCTTCACCAAAGGGACAGAAGAAGATACCGCTGGCCTTTAAAGTCTCCGCCAGGCTGGGAGAGCCGCTTAAAATAACAGTTGTAGACAGCAGCGGCAATACCGGGGAAGCTGATACAGACGCTCCCGCGCAGGAGGCCCTGAAGCGGCCGTTAACACGTGAATATCTTGAAAAGCAGCTCTCCCGCCTGGGAAACACACCCTTTGAAATGGCAGAGCTGCAGCTCGATCTGGATGGCGATTTAATGGTGCCGGTCAGCGAGATTAATGAAGCCAGGAGAACCGCCCTGTCTCGGATTGAAATGAAAAGAGCCGCGGTTTTCGGGCATGAGCCAGTGCCGGATGATGTTTTCTCCCGCCGCTATGCGGCGGCGATTAAATCAAGTCCTGAAAAAGCAGCTGTTGTTAAGAAAAAGCCGGTGCTGTCCGTGACAGTGACCGACCTGCCGTCCCTGCAGGCTGCTGTTGAGTCAGGGGCGGGGCTGGTATACTTTGGCGGGGAGCAGTTTCGTTCCAAAGAGGCGTTGTCAGAAGCACAGATCATAAAAGGAATTGAGATCTGCGCCGATGCGGGTGTGAGCTTCATTCTTTCTTCCAACCGGATTATACAGGATAAAGAGATAGATCAATTTTGCAGCCTTTTGGACAAGCTCGCGAAGAAGCACCTGAACGGAGTGCAGGCCGGAAACCTGGGGCTGATCAGGAAAGTGCGGGAATTTACGGATAAACCGCTTTATGCGGATTTTTCATTGAATATTTTCAATCATGAAAGCGCGAATTTTTTAGCAGAAGCCGGCGTGAGCCAGGTTACCCTGTCGCCGGAGCTGACATTGGAGCAGCTCAGAATGCTTGTGCCTGCTCTGCCGGTGCCAGCCGAGGTTATAGTACACGGGGCGCTGCCCCTGATGGTTTCCGAATATTGTGCCGCGGGCAGCCTGCTGAGCGGCGGCATACCGGAAACCTGCCCCGGGCCCTGCCGCGGCTCGCGCTTCGGCTTGAAAGACCGGAAAGACATAGTGTTTCCGGTTGAGACGGACCAGTTCTGCCGGATGCATATATTTAATTCACGAGATCTCTGTCTAATCGAAGACGTCGGGATAATTGCCGGTACCGGGGCAGCAGCGCTGCGCATTGAGGCTAGGCGTGAGGGACACAATTACGTGCGTGATGCCGTAAGGGTTTACCGCAGAGTTTTAGAAATGACCGGCCATATTAGCGGCGGCGATATTTCGAAATGCAAAGAGATCCTGGCAGGACACAGCCCGCAAGGTTTTACCAAGGGTCATTACTACCGTGGTGTAATATAACCAAGGAAGGCATTTGTATGGAAGAAAAGACTATAAAAAGGCTGGAATATCATAAAGTGCTGGAACAGCTGGCTTCTTTTGCCGGCTCCCCGCTTGGCAAAGAGCAGGCCCTGGCGCTCAGGCCCATCGACGATCTGGCTGTAATCCACAGGTGGCAGGATGAGGTCAGTGAAGGCAGGAAGCTGTTAAGGTTTGAACCCACAGCTGAGCTGGGAGGCTGGAAAGACATCAGAAATCCGCTGCTGCGGGCCGGCCGGGGTGCTGTCCTTGAACCGGAAGAGTTGGTCGCGGTCTCTGACACACTCACGGCTGGAAGGATTATAAAGAACTTTCTGCATGAGAGACAGGAAAGCTACCCCTTGCTAAATGAGCTGGCTTTTTTTATTGTACCCCTGCCGGACCTGGAAGCAAGGATTAAAAAGGCTGTTTTACCGGGCGGGGAAATTGCCGATAACGCTTCGCCGGAACTGGCGCGCACACGCAAAAAACTGGTCAGCTCCCAGATCGATATAAAAAAATACCTTGAAAACATGATCCGCTCTCCCAATTACCAGAAATATTTACAAGATCCCATAGTAACTATCAGGGAAGGTCGTTATGTTGTCCCGGTTAAAATTGAGTACCGTGGCCAGGTACCTGGTATCATCCATGACCAGTCTGCAAGCGGCGCCACCCTTTTTGTCGAGCCGATGGCCGTGGTGGAAAAAAACAATGAACTCAGGCGTTTGACCGTAGCAGAAAAACAGGAAATCCAGAGGATCCTTGCCGCCCTGACGGAAGGAGTGGCGCAGCACCTGGAGAGCATTGAAACCACTCTGAATACGCTCGGTGAATTGGACTTTATCCTGGCCAGGGCCAGGTACAGCCAGTTTCTCAACGCATGGGCGCCAGTCCTGGAAGGAGAGGCCTTCCTGGATATCAGGCAGGGCAGGCACCCACTGCTGAAAGGGGACGTTGTCCCGATAAATATCCGCCTGGGTGAAGATTTTGACACACTGATTATAACCGGGCCCAATACCGGCGGCAAGACGGTAGCATTGAAAACAGCCGGTCTGCTTGTCCTGATGACCCAGTCCGGGCTGCACATACCGGCTGGTGAAAATACCAGGCTGGGGATATTTCAACGGGTATTCACGGATATTGGTGATGAGCAAAGCATTGAACAGTCGCTGAGTACTTTTTCCTCGCATATGACCAATATTGTCGAGATCGTCGGCAGAGCCGGCAGGGACAGCCTGGTGCTGTTGGATGAGCTGGGCGCAGGTACCGACCCCGTTGAAGGAGCCGCCCTGGCCCAGGCGATCCTGGAGGCGCTGCATGCGGCCGGCGCCAGGACTATTGCCACCACCCATTACAGCGAGCTGAAGAACTTTGCCTACGCCCGCGAACGGGTGGAAAACGCCAGTGTCGAGTTTGACGCGGTAACTTTAAGGCCGACATACCGGCTGTTGATCGGCAAGCCGGGCCGCAGCAATGCTTTTGAAATTGCTCTGAGGCTGGGACTGCCGGCCGGGCTGATTAAGAGGGCCAGAGAGTTTTTAACTGTAGAACAGGTAAAGTTTGAAGAGCTGATGCACAACCTGGAAAGAGCCCAGCAGGAGGCGGAATGCGACCGGGCGTCAGCTGCTGAACTGGCAGCAGAGGCACGGACAATCAAGGAGAGGCACGAAAGGCTGGAGGCGGATCTCGCTGCGAGGCGCGAAACAATCCTGGCCAAAGCCGGAGAAGAGGCGCGGGCACTGGTCAGATCGGCGAAATTGGAAGCGGAGTCTGCAGTAAGGGAGCTAAGAGAGAAAATTGCCGCAGAAACAACCAGGGATAGGGAGAGCGCTGTTCAGGAGGCTAGGGAGAAGATCGGCAGCCTGCAGCGTAAAGTAAGCCGTACTGTTCCGGAAAAAGTTTTTTCAGGACAGATCCCTGAAGTGCTGCGTGCCGGGCAGGAGGTGTTTCTGCCCAAGTACAACCAGCGGGGTCATGTTATCGCTGCGCCCGGTTCGGGGGGTGATGTGCAGGTGCAGGTTGGTATAATTAAAATGAATATGCCGCTCAAGGAGCTGCGTACGGTTGAAAAGCCAAAAGAAAGCTGGGGACAAAGTGAAGTGGCCGGCTTGATAATGGACAAAGCGCGCGACATATCTGTAGAGTTAAATTTAAGAGGCCAGTATGCTGATGAAGCCCTGTCAAATGTGGAAAAATATCTGGATGACGCTTACCTGGCCGGTCTGCCCAGGGTAACCTTGATCCACGGCAAGGGCACCGGTTCATTGAGGACGGCAGTCCATAAACTGCTAAAGGGCCATCACCGGGTGAAATCTTTTCGCCTGGGTGAACATGGCGAAGGTGGATTAGGTGTGACGATTGTGGAATTAGCTCATTAGACAAAAACAAACCGGGTGCATATCGCGAACCCGGTTTTTTTACGCACAACTCAACGACTAACAACAACTATGCTCATCGGTCTGGTTTGGGGATAATGCTTGGTTTGTCAGTTTTTGGATCATCATCATCACCATCATCATCAGCATCTTTATTGTCATTATTCTGCGAGCCGTTTGGGACACTGCTTGGATTGTCTGGTGTCATAACCGGAGCCTTTCCGGGGCCATGTACCGTACATAGCTGAGACGGCGCGCGGAGGTTAGAGTCTTCAACTGTGGATGGAACGTTGTAGGGCAGTTTGATTAAAGGTCGAGTCACAACGTTGGGACAGTAAGTTGTCGGCAGCAGGCCGCTTGCGGCGCAAACCTGGACATAGCCGTGCACATTATCTGTGACGGTGGGAATCGTCCCCTCGGCAAATATATCGGTTACCAGGCTTTCGCCCGGAGTATTCGGGCCCGGCAGCAGGCCAGACTTGCCGTCAACTGTAGCGGATACTATCCCGGAGGGCACAGTGAAGTTTTTGACCGGTGTGCCGCTCAGTGCCCTGCTCATAATTTCCTGCCATACCCTGGTGGGATAAGTGCCCCCGTAAGCCTGCGGCATTGCCTCAGGCTGATCATAGCCGATCCATACCGCCGCCACAAGCTCGGGAGTATACCCGACAAACCAGAGATCCTTTCCTTCATCAGTGGTACCGGTTTTCCCAGCCACCGGCCGGCTGAGCTGAGCTCCGGTTCCGGTGCCTTTTTCCACCACTGACTTAAGCATGTCTGTGACCAGGTAAGCGGTGGTAGCTTTCATTACTTGCCGCTGTTTTGGAATTGCCTGTTCCAGGATAACCCCATCCATTTTTTCTACCTTCAGGATGGCAATAGGTTCGTTATAAGCTCCCAGGTTGGCAAAAGCGCAGAAAGCGCCTGCCATTTGAAGCGGTGTAACGCCGTTATCAAGGCCACCCAGCGCCATGCTCGCCCCGTGCCTCGAAGAATCCAAATTTATTCCCAGGTTCGAGGCAAACTGGATAGCCTCATTTATCCCAACATGGTCCACCAGTATTTTTACCGCGGCGACATTAACAGAATTGGTAATGGCTGTGCGCAGTGTTATCAGGCCGCGGAACCTGCCGTCAAAATTCTTTGGTTCGTAAGTACCATACTTAACCGGGATGTCATCAACAACCGAAGCAGGTCCCAGTCCCCGGTATTCAATTGCCGGTCCGTAAACCGCTATTGGCTTGAAAGCTGACCCGGGCTGGCGGGTAGTTTGGGTAGCTCTGTTCCACTGTCTCTTCTGAGTATGCTCACGTCCGCCGACCAAAGCTTTAATATACCCGGTATGGGGATCAATAACGACAACCGCACCTTCAGGCTGCATCATACCGTTTGCATCGGTTGCGGATGAAGGGAAGTTAGCAGTCCTGGCCATAGCTGTTTCGGCATATATCTGTATATCCGTGTCAACGGTTGTATAAACCTTAAGCCCGCCTTTATAAAATTCGGCTTCACCATATTTTGCAATTAACTCGGCTGTAATGTAATCGAGAAAGTAGGGATAAGGGTACTGCTGCTCCGCCAGTTCTTTTGTTTCCAAATTCAATTCTGCGCTTTTGGCAGCCGTTGCTTCGCTGGCACTGATGAACTTGTTGCGCACCATGCTGTCCAGCACATCGTTGCGTCTGGCTATGGCTGCCTTAGGATCCTGGAAAGGGGAATAAGCGCTGGGCGCCTGGGGCAGGCCGCCGAGGAGGGCTGCTTCAGCCAGGTCCAGTTCATTGATGGTTTTGGCGAAATAGATTTGTGACGCGGCCTGGATGCCGTATGCCCCCTCACCGAGATAAACATTGTTTAAATACATTTCCAGGATTTCATCTTTGGTATACAGTCTTTCAGCCTGGATGGCCAGGGCTGCTTCCTGTATTTTTCTTTTTATCGTCTTTTCCGGGCTCAGTATAGATATTCTCACCAGTTGCTGGGTGATGGTGCTGCCGCCTTCCTCTCTGGACCTGGAAATCAGATCGTTGAAGGCAGCCCTGGCTATGCCGCGAATGCTGATGCCGTGATGCTTGTAAAAAGTAGGATCTTCAATGGAGACAAAGGCATTTTTGACCAGATCTGGGACTTCTTTAATATCAACAGGAACGCTGTTCCTGGCGCCGATCTGGGTGATTAATTTACCGTCTTTGTCATAAATCATTGTTGTAGCGCCTGATTCCAGCATTTCCGGGCTGAGTGCGGGCATGTCTTTAACACTGGCGTAAACCAGGCCGATCGAAACAGCGCCGCCAGCCAGTATAAGCAGGACTAGCAAAAGGATGGCTAAACGGAAAATATTTAATCTTTTCTTTGCTTTTTTCTTTCGAGACACAGTCATATCCCTCCCCAAAGTTAAAAGAATTATAACATATCACAGATCATTTCCAAAATAATTTCTGAAGCCATCAGATGCAGGATTATTTTAATTGCTGATGAATGAATTATATGACAGAATTAATTGTTGAGATTATTAGAAAGGGTGAACCGGTTGCGTATAAACGGCAGTGTTGCTGATTTTATCCTGGCCCAGCTGGCCGAATGGGGTGTAGTAAGGATTTACGGAGTCCGCTGCGATGCCATGGCTCCTTTAATGGATGCCTTGGATCACCAGCAGAAAATTGAATTTATTGCCGCCACGAATGAAGCCAATGCCGCTTTTATGGCTGCTTACGAGGCCAGGCTGACCGGCAGGTTGTCTGTCTGTACAGCATCTGCCGGGCCTGGCGCGGTCAGTCTGCTGAAAGGATTGGCAGAAGCATGTTTGGATGGGAGTCCGGTATTAGCCATAACGGAGCAGGTAGAGACAAAAAAAATCGGCGCCAAAACAAAACAGTATTTTGACCAGCAGCTTTTATATGGGAGTTTTTCTAAATTTACATCGCTCCTGATAGAACCTGTTTCCGTGGCGGAAATCCTTGCTTTAGCTGGCAGGGAGGCATATCTTGATTTTTCAGCGGCGCATATCACAGTGCCCAGGGACGTGTTAGCCAAACCTGTTTCCCTTGACACGCTGCCGGTTGATATTATTGAAATCAGCAAGCCCCCGGTTTTTTCCGGCAGCAATGAAAATATCATCGAGGCTTTCAGGGATATGAAAAAACCGCTGATTGTGCTGGGCAGGGGAGCAGAAGAAGCACTCTACCAGGTTTTGGAATTATCACATAAAATAGGATCTGGCCTGATCGTGGCCCGGGAGGCCAAGAGTGTGATCAGGGGATCCTTCAAACGAAACCTGGGCGGGCTGGGGGAAACTTATCTGCCCCCTATTGTCAATGAAGCAGACTGCCTGATCCTGATCGGCAACATCTCCTTTGAAAAACAGCTTTTCCCCGATAATATTAAAATCATCCAGCTGGCTGCGCGGCCTGAACATATTTCCGTAAACGCGCATGCCGCTGCTAGCGGGGACCTAGGGCTTCTTATAGAAGTGATCATGCACGATCTTGAAAATTATGCCGTGAACCAGGAATGGGTGGGGAAAATAAAAGAGGAGGCGCTGCACGTCAAGCAGGTGGCAGCCCAGGCCAGGGAAAACAAGGACAGGCCGATCCATCCTTTAAGGTTGATGTCCGCCCTGAACCAGGTCGTGCCTCCAAAATCGGTTATTACTGTGGATGTTGGGGAATTCTCCCACTGGTTTGATTTGGGCTACCTCGTAGAAAACCAGGATGTTCTGCTTTCAAGTATGTGGCAAAGCATTGGGAGCGGCCTGCCGGCTGCCATTGGGGCCAAGCTTGCCGGCAGGGATAGGACGGTTATCGCAATTGTCGGTGACGGCGGAATGATCACTTCAATGAGTGAGTTGCTTACCTGCGTTCGCTATAATTTAGCAATAACCATAATAGTTGTTAAGGACCAGATTAATAGTATCGAAAAAAACAAAACGGCTGCCCAAGGATTAAAATCCTGTGACCAAGGGCTGCCCGCACCGGATTTTGTGCAGCTGGCACAAGCCTGCGGCGCCGAAGGGTTCCGGATCGAGGATCCGGCAGAAATTGAAGGTGCGATCAAACAGGCTGTCGGGTCAGACAAGACGGTATTGTTGGAAGTCATCACCGCACCTCTTAAATCTCCGGCATAAAAAAACCCGCCAGCGATGGCGGGTTTTCATAACATTATGATGCGTGTTCAGAAGATGGTCCTTTTCCTTCGGAAAAACAAAAGGTATATTATTTCAAGTATACCGACTGTGTTAATAAAAATCAGTACAATGTACCAGGCCAACTGGTTGTTGCGAGCGGAGTGCCAGAGGGCTAGAGCCTTCCAGATAAGACTCCAAATGATTAGGGCTGTAAAAAGCCACATATGGCTCTGAAAATATTGCAGCGAAGGATCCATAAGACACTCCCCCGATGAAGTTCTTACTTAATATAATACATCAATCTATGAATAATAGATCATGAATTATCAAAACCTAAAATTTATTTAAGTCTTTAGTGGATTTAAAGCCAAAACGCCACCATAAGAACCGGCTGATTTTTGCAGCCAAGCCTGTACCGGGATAATATATAACACCGGTATCATCTTTAGCGAAAATTGAGTCATACCGATGCAGCCCGTTTATCTGGTCTCTTTCAAGATAAGCACTGGCCTCTTCCGAGGGCCCTAAAAGAATCCCCAGGCGCTCAATGGTTTCAAATTCCAGCCGGGATTTTCTGGGGTGCCTGATCCCTATTTCTTTTATTATTACCGGTGAATTTCCCGTGTTGGTCGTGGTTACGCGCAAGCGTGTTTTGCAAGGTGACTCCTGATCCATACAGGACGGCGCTTTGGCCCAGGTAATTTTTAAAGCCAAAGAAATTCTCCTTAAATCATTTATTAACTAAATAAAAATTTTAACGTGGACAACCTGGTGATCAGGATCCAAGAATATTATTTCCGCTTTGTCGTCTTCCAGGCTGGCTATATATTGATCATTAACAGGGATTGGTATCATTTCATTGAGGATGAGCAGATCACCTCTTATCCTGCAGGTGACTTTGCTCAGGGGCCTGTTGTTTACTTCAACACCGTCATCAATATAGAGACAAATATTGATTTTGCTTTTATTTTCGAGCATTTGAAGCAGTTTGCCTGTTTTCGATCTCATACCGCGGCTCCTTTCTGATCAAAACGATACAATTATGCCTCCGTTGCCGGCGTATGTCCCCATTGTGCTGCCTATTTTGCTGACAATCACCCTGCCAGGATGATAATTTTCTTCTATGTTTTTCTGTAATTTCAAAGCCTCCTGAAGACAGTTGACGTGGCTGATGCCTACAATCTTATCCTGCAGGCCGCCGCCCATTTCACCTACCAGCTGTACAATCCGCTGCAGTGACTTGGTGCGCCCCCGCACCTTTTCCAGTACATCTATCTGGCCCTTGTCCCCTGCTTTACCGATGGGCCTGATGCTGAGCATAGTGCCGATAAAGCCCGGCAGCCGACCAACACGTCCGCCTTTAATCAGGTTCTCTAAGGAGTCCATCGTAAAAAGGGTGGTCATTTTATTCCTGTAATCGATGACCTTTTTTACAACATCCTGCACACTTTCTTCGGAGCCGATTAACTCAAGAGCTTTGATGGCCAGGATGCCCAGCCCCAGTGAACCTGTTAAAGAATCAATCAGGTATATGTCTCCGGGCACAGATTTCGCTGCCAGTTGGGCGCTTTCAAAGGTGCCGCTGAGGGCTGATGATAAACCAATAAATATAACCGAGGTATGGTTGGCCAGCGCTTCCCTGAAAGCTTTGGCGAAAGCTTCCGGCGCCGGCCGGGATGTCTTGGGCAACCCCCGGTTGGCTGCCATGCGTTCCCAGAACTGCTCTGGTTTAATGGTCACCCTTTCGGTAAAAGTTTCGTTGTTATCAAAGGTGACGTGCAGGGAAACTATACCGATATCATATTCTTCAACCATTTCTTGCGGCAGGTCGCAAGAGCTGTCGGTGATTATTTTAATACTCATATGAACAATCCTTTACTGATCTTTACGGGAAATTTTACAGCACAAATGATAAAAGTGCAAGCGCATAAAACTCTTTCAGAGACAAACCAGATGCAGACCCTGCAAAAAAACCCGAATTCTTGACAATGCAAATCCGAAATGCTAGAATTACTTTGCGCTAAACTGAACTAAAATGCCCGAGTGGCGGAACTGGCAGACGCACAGGACTTAAAATCCTGCGGGGTTAACTCCCCGTACCGGTTCGATTCCGGTCTCGGGCACCAACACACAAGCCTTTCGGGGCTTTTTCTTTTTGTAAATTTAAATGGGGATATGTTTTTAGCGAACATTTTGGCAATAAAAACAAGGGCTCGGACAGACAAGTAAAAAATTAAGAGCTTGACGGTCCATCACCTGGAGAGGTTTATTATTGAATATACTGTAGGATTTTGGATCGGGCTTGAAGACGGGCCGCTCCAATTACTAACCAAAAGTCCTATTTACACTATAATCTATTACTGGTACTATATAGTAAATTTTCTGATTGATTGTTGAAAAAGGGGAGATAATGTTGAAGGCAACTGGTTTAGTCAGAAAAATGGACTGGCTCGGACGGGTTATAATACCCAGAGAATTAAGAAGTGATTTAGGCATTGAAGTAAGGGATCCTATGGAAATATTTGTTGATGGCGAACGCATTATCTTGAAGAGATATGAGCCGGCTTGTACTTTTTGTGACAGCACAAAGAGCATAAAATACATAAAGGGTAAAAGTGTCTGTGGTGAGTGTGTCACAGCTATACATAGAATTATCAAATAAATTGTCCTGCTTAAGATGCCGTCAATTCATTGGGGCGGCTTTTTATAAAAAAGGATAAGATAGTAAGGCGTTCCACCCGGGACGCTTTTATCTTTTCTTGCTTGGAAAGATTACTTTTAATACTTTCCCTGAACTGGAACAGAGGTGAAGGGATGATTTGAATAACCAAGATGGCTGCCATGTGCATATAACAAGAACCCCGTAAATGTGGTAAGATTAATATAAACAAGAGGATTATGGTATGTATTAAAGAACCAATTATCAGTAATGAAGAGCTTGCAAAATAATTTTGAAACGGAGAGATATTATGGGAATACTTAAAACAAGTAAAGTCAATGTATGTCTAATCGGATTGGCGATAGTGGCAATTTTATTGGCTGGCTGTGGTTTAAAAAGCATTCAGCCTCCTGACCAGTCAACTCCGGCAGCTATTGACTCGTCTTCCTCAACGGTCAATGGAGCAAGCAATAAATTTGTCTGGCAGGCGGGCGAATGGGTATATTACATGAATATCAGGGATTATGGGCTGTACCGAATGAAAACTGATGGCAGCGGACGGCAAAAGCTCAATGGCGATGAATCCTGGTTTGTTGATGTGGCTGGGGACTGGGTGTATTACAGTAACGACAGCGACGGCGGCAAACTCTACCGGATGAAGTCAGATGGCAGCGGCCGGCAGAGGATTGGTGACGACAGGTGCATTGAAGTTGATGCTGCCGGGGACTGGATTTATTATGTAATCGAAGGCTATAGTGTCGCCGACGCCAGGCTATACCGGGTCAAGGCTGACGGCAGTGAACGGCAGCAGCTTGGTGATGATGGGTGTAAAAATTTCAATGTAGCCGGGGACTGGGTGTATTACAGAAACGAAAGCGATGGCGGCAGGCTGTACCGGATGCCGGTCGACGGCAGCGGGCGGCAGAAGCTTGTTGAGGATGATTCCTATAACATCAATGTAGTCGGAGAATGGGTGTATTACAGCAACGGCAGCGACAGCCGCAAATTGTACCGGGTGAAAGGCGACGGCAGCGGACGGCAGAAACTTGTTGAGGATAAATGCAAGTATGTCAATGCAGCCGGGGACTGGGTGTATTATCAAAACAGCAGCGACGACTTTAAAATATACCGGATCAAGACGGACGGCAGCAGTCGGCAGAAGCTCAATGACGATGACTCCCTGGATATCAATGTATCCGGGGAATGGGTGTACTATATTAATAACGAGGATCTTACCGGGCTTTTCCGGGTCAGGACGGATGGCAGCGGGCGTGAGAAGGTGCAGTAAGCGTTTGGAGCATTCGTGCATAAAAAGCACAGGTCTTGGTCCGCATTTGTCACGCTGTAAAACCAGATGTAAATTATGATCATTGAGTGCTGGCGGGACTGGAGTTTTTAAGCCTGGTATATTCACTGGGAATATTAATCGGCGGAGGACGACATATATGAAAGATGTGAAAAAATTCACAGTACCTGTGGAAAAACTGAGAAAAGTATGCTGCGAAGAAGATCTCGACTTTTGCAGGACCACAGAGGATATGCAGCCGCTCGAAGGTTTTATCGGCCAGGAAAGGGCGGTCCGAGCCATGCAGTTCGGCCTGTCTATGGCCGCGCCCGGCTATAACATTTTTGTTGTTGGGCCTCCCGGAACCGGTAAAAGCACCTATGTCCAGGCTATCGTTTCTAAAGCAGCGGCTGAGGGATCTGTCCCTGATGACTGGTGTTACATATATAACTTCAGCGACAAAGACCGTCCCCTGGCGGTGTCCCTGCCGGCGGGCGGAGGACGCGGCTTTAAAGATGATGTGGAAGAGATGGTAGTAGACCTGAGGGTTAATATCCCCAAGGCCTTTGAAAGCGGTGACTATGAAAACAAAAAAAACGCGATTGTACAGTCTGTCCAGCAAAAAATGACAAATTACTTCCAGGAAATTGAGGCAGAGGCTTTGGCAGACGGCTTTGACATGAAGCGCACCCCAAATGGGATCATATTTATTCCCCTGAAAGACGGCAAGCCTTATTCAGCGGAAGACTTTGAAAACCTCACAGCTCAGGAACGGCGTGAGTTTGAGGAAAAAGGACGCAAGCTGCACAAGAAGCTGGAGGAGACTTTCCACACCGGACGTCAGCTGGAGAAAAAGGCAAACGAGCAGATCGCCGAGCTGGAAAAGGAAATCGCGCTTTTTGCCATCGGCCCGCTGATTGACCGGCTGCTCGATAAATACCAAGAATCCCCCCCGATCATTAATTACTTAAAAATGTATTTAAAAGATATAACAAACAACCTGGAGCTTTTCAAGGGCGCAGCCCCCACACCTGAACAGCTGCGTGCCTTTATGTCTCAGGAAGAGTCTGATCCGTTTATTCGCTACAGGGTGAATCTATTTGTCAGCAACGTGAAAGACGGAGGGGTTCCGGTAGTAATTGAACCTAGTTCCCACTATTACAACTTATTCGGGAAGATCGAGTACAAAAGCCAGGTTCTGGCACTAAGCACGGAACACACGATGATCAAGCCCGGATCATTACACAGGGCTAACGGGGGTTACCTGATTTTGCAGATAAAGGATGTGTTGAGCGATCCTTTTGCCTGGGATACTTTAAAGAAAGCCCTGAAATACCGCCAGGCGACTGTGGAAAACATCGGCGAACAATACCGTTTGGTGCCTACGGTAACCCTGCGGCCGGAGCCGATCCCTCTCAACGTGAAGGTGATCTTAATCGGCAGCCCGCTGCTTTATAACCTGCTCTACACCTGGGACGAAGATTTTCAAAAACTCTTCAAGGTCAAAGTGGATTTCGATACAGAAATGCCGCGCAATCCCGATAATCTGCGCCAGTATGCTTCATTTATCAATTCGGTCTGCCAGAGGGAGAAGCTCAAGCATTTCAGCCGGGAAGGCTTGGCTAGGATCATTGAGTATGGTTCCCGCTTGGCCGGCCACCAGGGAAAGCTCTCCACCCGGTTTAACGAGGTCATCGAGATTGTCTACGAGGCGGCTGCTTGGGCACAGGCGGATAACAGCAAGTACGTGGAAGCACATCATGTGGATAGGGCGCTTAAGGAAAAAGTATACCGTTCCAACGGGTTGGAAGAAAAAATTCAGGAAATGTTTGATCAGGAAAAAATACTCTTTGACACCAGCGGTGACGTCGTTGGGCAGGTCAACGGACTTTATGTAATTGATTCCGGGGGATACACTTTTGGCCGCCCAGCCAGAATTACAGCCAGGACCTATATGGGGCGCGGCGGAGTGGTGAATATCGAGCGGGAAACCAAGATGAGCGGCAGCATCCATTCCAAGGGAGTACTTACCCTGGCAGGATACTTGGGCGGTAAGTTTGCTCAGGGAAAACCGCTTGGATTAACAGCGCAGATCACTTTTGAGCAGCTCTACGACGGCATTGAGGGCGACAGCGCGTCCAGTGCTGAGCTTTATGCCATTTTGTCCAGTTTGTCGGAGTTGCCGGTTAACCAGAGCCTGGCGGTTACGGGATCTGTCAACCAGTTCGGCGAGATCCAGCCGATCGGGGGCGCGACGGAAAAGATCGAAGGATTTTTTGATGTATGCAAGGCTAAAGGGCTGTCCGGTACACAGGGTGTTGTGATCCCTGCTCAAAACACAGATGACCTGATGTTGAAAGAAGAGGTTTTGGAAGCGGTTAGGAACGGAAAATTT
Organism: uncultured Eubacteriales bacterium; assembly: GCA_964397525.1. GTDB lineage: Bacteria > Bacillota > Desulfotomaculia > Desulfotomaculales > Pelotomaculaceae > Syntrophopropionicum. The sequence goes on along the minus strand of CAYNIY010000001.1, from coordinate 93,053 downwards.
CATATTTACGCGGTCAGAAATATCGAAGAAGGAATTGAGCTGTTAAGTGGGATACCGGCGGGGTTGCCCGGTGAGCATGGCGTTTACCCGGAAGAGAGTGTCTTTGGCATGGTTGACCGGAAACTGCTGAAGTATAATGAAGGGCTTAGTAAGTCTGCAGGTGTAGATGCTGAGAAAAAAGAACCTTACTGCCGGAATTGAAAACCGCCTGTATAAGCAATAATGTTGACGGGCTGGACTTGTCTACGTTTTATTCGGGAACTTTTTTTTCAAGCTTTTTAAGCAGGGCCAGGGCAGCGGCGTCTTCCGGGCCGTCGGCGCAGGTTTCGACTTTATCGTCTAAATAGATCCACTGGTCAGTGTCTTTACTGTAGTTCAGAGAAAAACCGTTCGCAGAACGTATTTTAAGCTCGTAAAGTAGCATGGAAAGCCTTGGGAGCCAGACCAGGTCACCAACTTCACGCAGTGAGAGCACGATCTTTTTTTCCTTTTCATGCCTCAAGATAATGGGCTCGACGATTTCTTCTCCCGATTCCCCGTATACTATGGTAAGGTCGCCAACTTTTGGTTCCCATGCCAAATGTTTTGCCAGTTCTTTTGCCAGTTCAACGCGGATCAAGGTCTAAACCTCCCTTATGCTGCTGTTTAAATAGCGGCAGCATTGGACTAATTATATCTTTTTTTTTTCGAAAAAGATATAATAGACCATTATTCCGGAGGATTGTTATAATATTTGTATAAGGTGGTTGCTAAAAAAAAGCGGGGAAAGAGGGGTAATGAGATGTCTATAAATTTCAGACGGTTTTATTTGCTGTTACTGTTTTTGGTTGTCCTTGCTGGTTTTACATTAAGCGCTGGTTGTTCCTCGGGTAACATACAACAACCGGCCGGGAAGGCTGCCAGTAATTCTCAGGCTGACCTTCTTCCCGGGGTGGGTCCGGATACCGTTGCCGATGTGGTGTCCAAGGTCAGCCCTGCCGTGGTAAAAATATCTACCATGATTACAACCGGGAGAGCGGATGATCCCCTGTTCAGCGATCCGTTTTTCCGGGAGTTCTTTGATCTGCCAACTGTACCGAGAGAGGAAGAAGGATTGGGATCCGGTTTCCTTATTTCAAATGACGGTTATATTTTAACCAACGAACATGTGATTGAGGGGGCTAATAAGATCTCCGTGACCGTCATTGGCTTTGACAAAGAAATGGAAGCCATTGTCGTAGGCTCAGATTATGATCTGGACCTGGCCATGTTGAAGATAGATGCCGGCGACAGCCTTCCCTTTCTCACCCTAGGCAACTCAGATCAGATCAGGGTAGGCAACTGGGTCATTGCCATCGGGAATCCTTATGGTTTGGATCACACGGTAACGACCGGTGTGATCAGCGCTAAGGGGCGCCCTATCAGCGTCGAAGACAGGCAGTATGAAAACCTCCTCCAGACTGACGCCTCCATCAATCCCGGCAACAGCGGCGGTCCTCTGTTGAACCTCAATGGTGAGGTGGTGGGGATCAACACGGCTATCAGTTCCGAGGCTCAAGGCATTGGTTTTGCCATACCCACCAGCACGGTGCAGCAGGTGCTGGAGGATTTGAAAAACAATGTGACCAGAATCCGCCCCTGGGTGGGCGTGCAGGTCCGCACCGTGGACAGTGAACTGGCCAGTTACCTGGGGTTGGATAAAGCAGAAGGGGCAGTTATATCCGGGGTGCTGAACGGCAGCCCTGCTGAAAAAGCCGGCCTGACAGAATGGGATGTAATTGTGGGATTCAACGGTGAAAAAGTAGCCACTGCCGACGACCTGGTAGCCGCGATCAAAACCTCGCAGATCGGGCAGGAAGTAAAGCTCACAGTGGTACGCCAGCGCCAGCAGCAGACAATAACAGTAACTGTGGCCGAAAAACCGGTTAATGTTGGGTAAAAAACCATTGTAAAAATTGATTTAAACCGGGAGTTGATATTGCTGGCTGACTGGAACTGGGTGTATAAGCTGCTTAATGAGGTGACCCCTTTGTCCGTGGATTGCGGCCGGTTATGCGGCAGTATCTGCTGCACAGAGTGGGTAAAAGGAGTGGGCATGTACCTGTTGCCCGGCGAAGAGGTCATGTTTGACAGGACTGAGGATTGGCTGGACTGGCAGGAACATGCTGCAGAGGTATATGAGTTTTGCCCGGGCTGGCAGGGCACCATTTATTTTGTTGTCTGCCGCGGTGTCTGCCCGCGGGATCGGAGGCCTTTTGCCTGCAGGACATTCCCCGTTTCGCCATATCTGACGCCTGGCGGGTTACTTGAACTGCGCCTGGAGACTGCTGCTGTCCCGGTTTGTCCGCTGGTGCAGGCCGGAGACATAAATCTCTTAGACAGGCGTTTCCTGGTCAGGGCTATGCTGGCCTGGGAGGAACTGCTCAGGGAACCGCTGATCCGGGAGCATGTGGAATGGGATTCCCGCTGTCTGGATAAGCTGGCGGACGAGCCGTGGCAAAAGCTGCTGAGAGCTTTTTAATAACCACCGATATAAATGATATTGATGTTTAAGCAAGGTGAAGCTGAAATGGAGATGCCGTTTTACAGGTGGCAAAACGCCATAATTAGCCGCAGGTCAAGGCGGAAGTTTGATCCCCGGCCAATGGACAGCAACACATTGGTTTATTTGCAAAAGTTTCTCACAGAATTTAGCCCTTATCCGGAAACCAGGGCGGTTCTAGTAAACCAAGCAACTGATGAGGTTTTTAAAGGTGCAATCGGTCACTTGGGAAAGATTAAGGATGCACCTGCTTTCATAGCTTTTATTGGAAATATGGATGATCCTAATATTCAGGAAAAGGTTGGCTATTTAGGGGAAGGGGTAATTCTGGAGGCAACATCCTCAAATCTTGCCACCTGCTGGGTAGGTGGTTTTTTCAGGCCGGAGATTGCATCCTTGCTTGCGGGAACGGGTAAAAAAGAGAAAGTCCTGGCGGTAACGCCGATCGGTTATACCGGAGAGGGCTTGTCACTTGAAGAAAAAATCATGACTGGATTCGGCAGAAATCATCAACGAAAGCCACTGGCTGAGCTGGTGTCAGGATTGGCAGAAACGAATTGGCCCAGTTGGATTAATAAAGCCTTGGAGGCAGCCAGACTGGCTCCTTCGGCTGTTAACCGTCAACCGTGGCGTTTTGAAGTGCAGGCGGGTAATATAACCGTTGCTGTGGACAACCTTAATGATACATATAATATTTCTAAACGATTGGACTGTGGCATCGCCATGTTGCATATTGAAATAGCTGCGCTGGATAGTAAAATGCAGGGGCAGTGGGAATTTTTAGAGCCGCCAAGGGTTGCCAGGTTTATCTTTAATGAAGGGATCCCTCTGATATAAAGAAAACAAGATATAGCGTTCGATTATCATCTAACCTGATATTTTTACTCGCCGGTATTATATCAGCCGCATAAAGATCAAATTGTCCAAGCAAGTCCCAGGCTTTGAGCCAGGAGCTCGACTGGATGCGCCACGACGATATCCTGACCGCTTTTCAGCAGGCCATGCCTGATTTGCATAATGCAGGAGGGGCAGCAGGTTGCCACAACCGCTGCTCCTGTTTCTTTTATTGAGGAGATCTTTTTATCAAGTATACCCATACTGGTGTTGTAGTTGAAAAAGGAAAAGGAGCCGCCTCCCCCGCAGCAGTTATTCGCGCCGGGCATTTCCCTAAACCCGGCGCAGGTCCGTTCCAGAAGCTCGCGCGGTGCGGCTGTAATCCCCTGTGCCTTGGCCAGGTGGCAGGGGTCATGGTAGGTGATGATGCGGCTGTCCTGAGCAAGTTTCACGCCGCCTAGCAGGTCGTTGAGCAGGCTTGACAAGTCCAGTATTTGCATGCCCTGAAAGGCGCTGCTCTCCTTCAGGGACGCAAAGCACGAGGCGCAGTCGGTGACGACCACGTCAACGCCATATCGCTGGAAGGCGGCAAAATTGAAGCTTTCCAGGGCTTTCGCCGCATCAGGCAGCCCGTTTTCCGCCTGGGGCAGGCCGCAGCACTTTAAGTCACTGGGTGTAATTACTTCACATCCCAGCTTGGAAAGTACCGCCACCGTGCTTCTGGCTACATTTGGGAACAGAAGGTTAGTGGTACAGCCCAGGAAATAACCGACCCTCATTTTGGCAGTGCTTTCAGCTTTGGTGATTTCCCGGATAAAGGAACGCGCCGGCTGGCGGGGCAGCCTGCCGGTCAAATCAAGGGCCGGCGGCAGCAGCCCCAGGGATCTGCCCAAGCCGGTCAGTCCCAGTCCCTGGAAGCCTCTGAGCAGCCCGGCTGATGCTTTCAGCAGGGTGGGTTTTGTCCAGATATCTTTGAAAACAAGCCTGTGCAGCGGGGATGGGATGTCACTGTCCAACATGGAACGTGCAGCCATAATAATCTTATGAACCGGTACTGCAGAGGGACACTCCTTTGTGCAGGCCTGGCAGAGAAGGCAGAGTGATAGTTTGTGGGCGATCTCCGCATCCGCCTTCAACTCACCGCTGGCCAGCATATGCGCCAGGAATACTTTCCCCCGCGGAGAAGCCGTCTCGTTGCCGATTTCTTCAAAAACAGGGCAGACAGAACGGCACTGCCCGCAGCGCACGCAGCGCAGGTAATGTTCTTTTAAGTTTGCCAGTTCCTCAGACACCGCTTTATTCCTCCCCGGGGGGCAGAAGCTTGCCCGGGTTCATGATATTGCCCGGATCCAGGGTTTTCTTGATTCGCTTCATAATATTCGCCGCCTCGCCGTGCTCGGCCAAGGCATACTGGTTTCTCACGGCGCCGACGCCGTGTTCGCCGGTTGTTGATCCGCCTAATTCAATAGCCAGCCGGTGGATGGCGTCTACCAGGCATTTTGCCCGTTCTATCTCATCGCGGTTTTCGAGGTTGATCACCGGCGCGGTATGCACATTGCCGTCACCGATATGGCCGTAGTTAACTACCGTGACGCCAAACTCTCTGCCGAGTTCTTTGATCCGGCGCAGCGCCTCGGTCACTCTGTTCAGGGGGACGCTGATGTCCTCACCGGCAAAAATCCTGCTGCACTCCGGACGCAGCCTGGCCGCGGCCATGGCTACAACGCCGCGTCCCCGCCACAGATCAGCCATTCGGTCCTTGTCAGTGGTCCACTCCAATGATTTGGCTCTTTTCCCGACAATCTCAGCAATTTTGAGCCCTTCCCATTCAACCCCGGCCGGGTTGCCGTCTACCTCAAAGATCAGGATGGCCTCGGCGGCAGGAAGGTTGATTTCCGGTTTATACATATTGACGGCCTGGATAGCCGAATCATCGAGGATCTCGATACCAGAAGGCAGAATGCCTGACTGGTAAACGTCCAGCACGGCTGCCGGCGCTTCCTCCAGGCTGTCAAAAACCGCCATCGCAATGCCGCGGGCCTTCGGGCGCGGCCAAACTCTGAGCCTGATCCTGGTGATCACGCCCAGGATACCCTCTGACCCTACAAATAGTTTGGTCAGGTTTAAACCGGAAACGTTTTTCAGCGCCCTGCAGTTTACACCGCCGGTGGTGATAACGCTGCCGTCAGGCATTACTATCTCAAGCCCGAGGACGTACTGTTCCGTGGTACCGTATTTAACCGCCCTCAGGCCGCTGGAGTTGTTTGCCACCATTCCTCCGATAGTGCACATGCGTGTGCTGCCTGGATCAGGCGGGAAAAAAAGGCCGAAATCAGCCAGGTGCTCGTTGAGCCTGTAATGGACGACTCCGGGCCGGACGAAAGCCTGCATATTGGACACGTCGACTTCATCGATCGTGTCCCAGCCTGACAGGTCCAGCACAATGCCGCCGCGTGTAGCCAGGCAGCCGCACGTTTCACCGCTGCCGGCGCCCCGGGGTACGACCGGCACATTATGACTTGAAGCAAAGCGCATGATGCCGGAAACTTCTGCGGTGGAACGTGGCATTACAACCGCATCGGGAATAAAGCTGTTGAAACGGGCATGAAAAGAGCTGTCATAGCTGTACATTTTTCGATCGATGCTGCTTATGAGCACCCGCTCGGCAGGCAATATTTTTTTGAGTTCATCCGCCAGACGTTGGCTGTCCAATATCAACACCTCGCCAGTAATTATTTATTGTATAGCAAGCGGGATTCGTCCCGTCAATTTATTTCAGGCGGTTCAACTGCTGGTGCCTTTCCGACCGGGGGTAAATGGCGCATCAGTTCCTGCCGGGTTATAATCACGTACTTGGGTGAGAGCTTTTCACGATACGACTTCTGTTTTTTAAAGCCGCCCGGGTGGTAAATGCCGAGCAGCCACCGCTCGTACCAGCCGGTGAGTGTTGTAAAGATCCCCGGTTGCATGTCCGCGACTGTGAAACCGATGCGCCCCAGGCCGCGGTGCAGCAGGGTGATCCCCATGATGATATTGACCTTCTCAACCCGCTTGTCATTTTGTAAAAATTCCGCCAGGCGCGGCAGGTTATGCAGCACTTCACGCATGGCAATGATAGCAGACCGCTCAACGGATGTGTTTTCATCGATCAGCGCCATGAACCGGTCATTGTCGGCGTGCAGGTCAAGATAAACATCGCCGGGCTTCAGAACGCAGCCGTCATACAGGATCCAGTCCCTGCCATGGTGCGTGCGCAGGGCGAATCTCCAGGTTGTGCAGCCGGGTATTTCCTTGATCCCAGCCAGCAGCCGCACCAAGGTGTCTGCCAGGCCCCAAAGCTGCTGCAGCATTTTTTTAAAGGTAAGCTTTTTTTTGTGAATCATAATCTCATCCAGGGAAGATATCTGCAGGCCTTTCTGCTCCAATCCCTCCAGGATACGCGGCAGCGCTTCAATCATCCGCGCTGGGCCGCCCCTGGACGCACCAGGGGCAGAATCACTGTCATGGAGAATGATGATGGTTCCGTCCTTGATTTTATGCAGCACATTCCGGCAGATGCTCTCCGGTGTGGCTTTTTTAATCCAGTCCCAGCTCCAGTAAGTCCAGAGGATTATCTTCATGCCTTTCAGCCAGCAGTACCAGATTGAAGAAAGGTTGAACAGGCCCCATGCCGGACGGTAAAATACGGTCATCTGGCCAGTGAGCTTCTCTACAGCCAGGTTGGTGTCGCTGATATCCCTCCTGGTGGCGCTGGGGCCGAGCAGCCAGATCGCTTTGTGCCGGAAACCATGATTGCCGATGGTATGACCCTGCTCAAGGATCTGCCTGGTCAGCTCGGGGTAGGCCAGGACTTTCGCACCGACAACAAAGAAACAGGCCTTGGCCTGGTAGCGATGGAGTATTTCAAGTATCTGGGGGGTGTAGATAGGGTCCGGCCCGTCGTCAAAGGTGAGGGCGATCCTGTTGTATCCCCCTGATGCCCGCGCCAAGGCGCCTATTCCGGCAAGCCGGACTACGAGTGTAGGCGCCAGGGAATAAAGAAAAACAACTGAAAATAATATTTTTAAAAAAAGTGAAAAGTCCATGAAATAGCCTCTGTCTGTGTTGTTTTATTTAGTCTTGGTGATAATCTTTTCAACAGGATATAAAAAATAAAAGCAGGACATGGCTGCCAACAGCACAGCACATAGAATCAGGACAGATGATATCTCATAGGTCTTGGCCATAATTCCGCCGAGGGCTGGCCCGACGGCAATGCCCATACCTTCAACGGTGGCAAAAACACCCCAGCCAGTCGCCTGCCTCTCAGGTGGGATTGCCTTCGCCAGGAGATTGTTCCAGGCTGGCAGGACGACAGCATATGATAAGCCTACCAGCCCGGCCAGCAAATAAGCGCTGAGTGGCTCACGGGCTACTAATGAGAAGAGGAGCAGGGAGATTGCGCTCATGGCAAAACCGCTGCCCAGCAGCGTTTTGAGCCTGAAATGATCGGCAAGATGCCCCATTGGCAGGAAGGAAAAAGCTGCAGCCGCCCCACCGGCTAGGAGCATTACGGCATACTGACTCGGAGTGAGCCCGATCTTGTTCTGAGCATACAGGGGAAGCAGTGGGAGCAAAAGCCCGCCCGTCATGGTTTGCAGAAACATACCGGGTATTAGCACCTTTTTAAATAACTGGTTTTCCGCCATCCGGGAAACTTCTTTCCAGAATGAAAAGCCTGAAGCCGCACCGGACCTGCATTCCATCACGGGGATGGTGAGTAAGGTCAGGAGCAGGGCCGCTGACCAGAGGACGATCAACAGCCAGAAGGCCGTGTCATAATCCCGGGCAATAAAAAAGTTTATCACCACCGGGCCGCCACCGCCACCAATCAGCCAAACAGCAAAAACAATGCCCATGCGGGTAGCTCGCTCCTTCAGCTGAACCGGCGCTATGCCACTGATCACCGCCAGCCATACCGGGGAAACAGCCAGGCCAAAAAGTGCTGAGCCAAGCATTAAGACAACTGGATGGCTGTAAGACTTCATAGTTACAAGAGATGTCAGACCCAGCAGCATTCCAAGGAGCAAGACCGGATAACCCTTGCGGTCCAATTGCCAGCCGGCAGCGCCTTTAAAAAGGGTTTCCATCAGGTAGTGGGCAGATACTGCCAGTCCGGCTGAGACAACTGATATACCCAGGTAATTAACGGCATAGAGAGGCAGAAAGGTAAGAAAAAAAGCTCCTCTTGTGAATTCCACTAAAAAAAAGACCAGCAGCAGGCCGAGTTCTTTTTTTGAAGTCAGGATTATCTTCAGCTCATGCAATATTTAGGGGCCACTCCCTTAGCTTCAGGTTGTTTCGGTGATATTATACTTTATTATACACTATGTGTAACCATGAAAATATTTTTAAAAGCCTGCAGCAGATTAAAAATTGTTGTTGATATTTTTTTTATTCTTTCCTATAATGAATTGATTAATGAGAACGGTTATCTTTATCATTTTGTATGATGGCTGTCATAATTCAGGAGGGCAAATATTGAAACTGGATGAAGCCAGAAAAGGCCAGGTTATAAAGATAACCAGCATTCCCAACGATCTGATCCGGGTTCAGGCTCTCCGCCTTGGCATATCTGAAGGAGCTGTGATTACCTGCCGTGAGGTTGTGCCCGCGGGCCCTGTTGTGGTCGCCAGGAACAAACAGGAAATAGCTATCGGCAGGAACCTGGCCAGGACTATCCTTGTTGAACCTTATTAGTACTGCTTTTCAACAGACGAGATAAGTCTAATTTCCATAAAAAGGGTAGCTGAAGCACCGCGCTAAATTAAAGTTAACCGGTGGTGAAACGGTTTTTGGATAAAATAAGCAGGAATGAAATTGTTCCGGCCGGTGGAATTAAAATTGTACTGGCCGGTAACCCAAATGTGGGCAAATCGGTTATTTTTAATGCCCTGACGGGACTTTACATGGACGTATCAAATTACCCCGGGACCACACTTAACATGGCCTGCGGCCGTTACGGCAGCGACGTGTTGATTGATACCCCCGGGGTTTATGGCGTCTCTTCTTATAGCGAAGAGGAAACAATTACGAGGGATATCGTGCTCTCTGCTGATGTCGTGATCAATGTTGTTAATGCAGTCCACCTGGAGCAGGACCTGTTTTTGACCCAACAGATTATCGACATGGGCATTTCGTTGGTTGTGGTGCTTAATATGATCGATGATGCCGAACGAGAGGGTATTCAGATTAACATACCTCTCCTGGAGAAAATGCTGGGCGTCCCGGTTGTTTCCATGATTGCGGAAAGCGGCGTTGGGATGGCTGACTTGCAGAAAAAGATTAAATTTGCCATGCCTGGCCGCGTAGACCCCAACCTAATGGAGAAGATTAATAAAATTCACCCGCCCGCGGGCAGGGCGGAAGCTCTTTTGATCCTGGAGGGAGATCCGGTCATCAGCGCAAGGTACAGTATGGATCCCGGGACGGAGAGGGAGGCTCTTTATCTTGAGAGACGGGACAAGGTTAATCAAATTGTTTCTCAGGTTGTGCGTGATATCAGCGAAGGCGCGAGTTTTACCTCAAAGCTGGGGCGCTGGATGCTCAGTCCGGTCACTGGTTTTCCGCTGCTGGCAATAACCCTTTTGGCCGTTTATGAATTGATTGGTGTTTTTCTGGCCGGTTTTATTGTTGACAAAACCGGGGAGTTCATGATCAATCATTATGAGCCGGCTGTCCGTTCTATGCTGGCTGTTTTTACCTCGCCTGGCTCAGTGCCGAATACGCTTCTTGCCGGACAGTACGGCGTTTTTACCCTTACAGTGACTTACTTGATCGGACTCCTGCTGCCGCTGGTGCTGGGAATATTTTTGGTCCTTTCTATGCTGGAAGACACGGGTTATCTTCCCAGGATCGCCACCCTTGTTGACCGGAACCTGTCCGGTCTTGGCCTGAACGGGCAGGCTGTTATTCCCCTGATCCTCGGTTTTGGCTGTGTTACCATGGCCTTCATCACTACCAGAATGTTGTCATCCGACCGGGAACGCCGGATAGCAATATTCCTCCTGGCGCTTTGTGTTCCGTGCTCTGCACAGCTGTCGATCATCATCGCCATACTTGCCGGCCAGGGTGCATCATATATGTTTTTGTTCGTTCTTTTTATGTTTTGTCTTCTGGTCTGTACCGGAACCATACTCAGTACCTTTTTGCCGGGAGGTATAACCCCCCTGTTGATTGAACTGCCGCCTCTGCGCCTGCCGAAATTCAAAAACGTTCTGACAAAAACATGGGGCCGGACTTACCAGTTTATCACAGAGGCCCTCCCGATATTTGCTGGAGGGACGTTGTTCCTGGGAATTCTGGATGTCACGGGGATGCTGAACGGACTGCGAAATTTCCTGGCGCCGGTGACTGTAAACTGGCTGCACCTGCCTCCGGAAATTGCTGATATTTTAATCATGGGTTTTATCAGGAAGGAGTTCGGCGCTGCCGCCATTCTCAGCCTGCACATGCTGCCGCTGCAAAATTTTGTTGTGCTGCTCACCCTTTCTCTCACAGTGCCCTGCATAGCTTCAACGATGGTGATCTTCAAAGAGCGCGGGTGGCGTGAGGGAACTATTATCTGGCTCACTGTTTTCTGCCTGGCTTTTCTGATCGGCGGCGGCGCAACACGCCTGCTGGAATATTCCAATAGGTTTGGCTACCTGCAGATCCCGGTATTGTCCGGCCTGATGGTCATGGTAACGTTCGGACTGCTGGCTTTGTTCAGGAAAAGGCCACTGTGGAAAACCAATAAAAAACTAAACTGATGTCTTGTCTAGGCTTATAACATTCCCATATGATATAATACCTCTGGTAAAAAATATCACGGTAAAACATTTAATCATTAAGGTAGGTATAATGCGGAACAAGATATACTTATGGGTATTCTTGACAATACTACTGGTATCCCAGATCGCCGGACCTCTAGCCGCCGCTGCTGCTCCGGCAGTCACAGGAGAGGCAGCCGTGCTGCTGGACCCTGTTAACGGGCAGTTGCTTTTTGAGAAGAATGCAAAAGAAAGGATTTATCCGGCCAGTACAACAAAAATCCTCACCGCGATTATCGCTTTGGAGAGCGGCAAAATGAGGGATCTGGTTACAATTCCCCTGGAAGCCAGCCTGGTTGAAGGATCGGCTATCGGGCTGCAGGAGGGGGAGCGGATTATTCTTGAAGACCTGATTTATGCGCTGATGCTGAATTCAGGAAACGATTCTGCTGTGGCCATTGCTAATCATATCGGGGGTTCAGTCGAAGGTTTTGTCCAGATAATGAACAGGAAGGCTGCTGCAATCGGTGCTGCAGACACACATTTCAACAATCCCAACGGGCTGCCGGACCCTGGCCATTACAGCACCGCTCTTGATATGGCAAGGATAGCCCGTTATGCCATGCAAAACCCGGAGTTCAGAAAAATTGTCGCAACAAAGGTAAAGACTATAGAGCGGGATGATCCGGAAGCTCAGACCTATCTCGGCAACCACAACAAAATGCTGTGGAATTATGACGGGGCCATAGGGATCAAGACCGGTTATACCGATGATGCAGGGCAATGCCTGGTTACAGCTGCCGCCAGAGACGGCAGGGAACTGCTGGCTGTGGTGATGAAAAGTGAAGGAAACAATATCTGGACTGATTCTGCCAGCCTTTTGGATTACGGATTCACAGGCTTTAATACCGTAAGGCTGTATGAGTCAGGCGCATATGCTGCCGATGTACCGGTTAAGTATGGTGTGTTAAAAACTGCGCCGGTTGTTACCGGGGAAATCATATCATACAGTTTTCCTGTTGGCAGCCAACCTGAGATCAGACAAAAAGTCCTGCCGAATGAAAAGATAACTGCCCCGGCAAAAGCGGGGAGCAAAGCAGGTGAACTGGTTCTTTACAGCGGGGACACAGAGCTGGGGAGAGTTGACCTGGTCCTGCAGGGTGACATAAAGAGAAAACTGACAGCCAAATGGTGGTTCTGGCTGCTGATTTTTGTGCTTCTGCTTGCAGCCGTATTTATTTTGCTTTGCTACTTGGATATCAAACGGAGACGCCTGGTATTGAAAAAACGTAGAAAAAACTACTACGTTCATCCAGTGATCAAATAATTATTGTAATTTACTCGAATGTTTTCAGAATACCTGGTAAAAAGTCCGAATGGTGGTGTCAAAATGGAAAAAGTAATTTCTGACATCGGAGAAAAACTCAAGGCCAGAGAATCAAAACTTACCACGCGACGGGAATTGACCTTGAAGGTCCTCCTGGAAAACAAAGGCAAACATTTAAGCGCTGAAGAGGTTTACAACCTGGTTAAGAAAGAAGCTCCAGATGTGGGCCTGGCGACTGTTTACAGGGCCCTGGAACTTTTCCAGGAGTTTGGCTTGATCCACGCCATTGATTTTGGCGATGGTCGCAAGCGATACGAATTCGGTACTGAAGAAGGGAAGGATCACCACCACCATCACCACCTCATCTGCATAAAATGCGGCAGTATTATCGAAGTGAATGAAGACCTCCTGGAGGAGCTTGAAAACCGTGTAAGCATAAAGCACAACTTTACTGTCACTGACCACCAGCTCAAGATATTCGGGATCTGCAGACAGTGCGGGGCGGCTAAATAATTTGCGGCCAGGTTATTTTTCCATGCTATAATTGTAGCATGGATTTATTTTTTTCAGGAGGCTGTAATTGTGACGGAAGGATATTTCGCGCTCGTGTTGCATGCTCACCTGCCATATATCCGCCACCCGGAAGACCCGGGGGTAATGGAGGAGCGGTGGCTTTTTGAAGCCATAACTGAATGCTATTTGCCATTAATTAGATCCTTTGAAAAACTGGTAAAGGACGGTGTGAATTTCAGGATAACCCTTTCCCTGTCACCGCCGCTGATCAGCATGCTGAATGACCAACTGCTGCAGGAAAGGTACTTGCGGCACCTTAACAAGATGATTAAGCTGGCGGAGTTAGAAATTGACAGAAACAAAAACGACCAAACCTTTAAAAACGTAGCGTTAATGTACTATCGTCTTTTAAATGAACTGCGCCGGTCCTTCGAAAACGATTACGGTGGCAGTTTGATCCTGCCGATCCAGAGCCTCCAGGCCCTGGGGGTGTTGGAAGTGATAACCACGTGCGCAACCCACGGTTACCTGCCGCTGATCATGAAGCAGGAGGCCAGGCGGGTGCAGGTGCAGGTTGCCGTGGAACAGTATATCCAGAATTTTGGCAGGCCGCCGGCCGGGATCTGGCTGCCGGAGTGTGCTTATGTTCCCGGTGTGGATAATATATTAAAAGATTTCGGACTCCGTTATTTTTTTGTTGAAACACATGGCATCAACCTTTCCACGCCGGTTCCCCGTTACGGAGTATATGCGCCGGTTTACTGCCGGTCAGGCGTAGCTGCTTTCGGCCGTGACCCGGAAAGCTCACGTCAGGTCTGGGACAGGCACGCCGGTTATCCGGGCAATCCATATTACCGCGAGTTTTACCGCGATATCGGCTTCGACCTGGATCTGGATTACCTTGCGGACTGCCTGCCCGGCGGTAATATCCGCTGTGATACGGGTCTGAAATATTATCGCATAACCGGCCAGGGAGACTATAAAGAAGCCTACCAGCCGGAAATTGCCGAGGAAAAGGCTGCCGGTGATGCCAAGGATTTTGCATACAAGCGGGAGCTTCAGATCAAAGATCTGGCTGGATGGATGGATCGCAAGCCAATTGTTGTCGCGCCATATGACGCGGAGCTTTTTGGCCACTGGTGGTACGAGGGGCCGATGTGGCTGGAGCATTTCTGCCGCGCCATAGACTCAGGAAACTACGGGGTTAAGCTGACCACTCCCGCCGCTTATCTGGGGGATTATGTTGAAAACCAGGTTGTTGACCTGGCGGCTTCCAGTTGGGGAGAAGGAGGATACAACGAAGTTTGGCTGAATCCCAGCAATGACTGGATATACAGGCACCTGCACCGGGCTGAGGCTACGATGGTTGACCTTGCCGATTTGAATCCCAATGCCGGGGGATCTGTCCGCCGGGCTCTCAACCAGGCGGCGCGGGAATTACTGCTGGCGCAGAGCAGCGACTGGGCTTTCATCATTAAGACAGGTACTGCGGTGCAGTACGCCGTCCAGCGCACCAGCGATCACATCAACCGTTTTAACAGCCTGACAGCCCGCTTGGCGGAGGGGGATATTGATGAAAAGGAACTGGCTGAACTTGAAAAAGAAGACAATATTTTTCCGGACATAGACTACTCTGTTTACAGCCGCCACTACCGCCTGAGCCGGTTCAGCCGGCCCGGAGGCAAATTGGGCAGGGAACCATTAAAGATATTGATGCTGTCCTGGGAGTTCCCACCAAAAACTGTGGGTGGATTGGCCCGTCATGTTAATGACCTATCCAGGGCGCTGGCCCGTCTTGGTGAAAATATCCACGTGATCACCTGCCCGGTAGAAGGAGCAGATGAATACCAGCTTGTCGGCGGAGTGCATGTCCACCGGATAAAGGCGCATGACTTGACAGCCACAGATTTTATGATTTGGGTGGAACAGTTAAACAGGGCTATGGTCGATAAGGCAAGCAGCTTGATGAACACAGAGAAATTTGAAATAATTCACGCCCATGACTGGCTGGTACAGGATGCAGCCATTAGATTAAGCGCAAACAACCGTTTGCCCCTGGCCGCCACCATCCATGCCACGGAATACGGCCGCAACCGGGGCATTCACAACGAAATACAGCGCCGGATCCATAACCTGGAGGAAAGGCTGGTTAAAACAGCCGATGTGGTAATTTGCTGCAGCAGCTACATGGTAGAAGAGATTACGGGGCTTTTTGGTGTCTCCAGGAACAAGGTATTTTTCATTCCCAACGGGGTTGATCCGGCCAACCTGGGTATACCCAGACAGCTAGTTCCCGGTGAAAAAGAGTCACAAACAGCTGTGAAGACGGTATTATTCATTGGCCGCCTGGTGCCTGAAAAAGGAGTCCAGGTTCTCCTGGAGGCTGTCACCCACCTACTCCCCCAGCTGCCGGAACTAAAACTCCTGGTGGGCGGTACGGGGCCGTATACTGATTACTTAAAAACCAGGGTCGAGGAGTTGGGTCTGGCAGGAAAGGTTGAGTTTCTGGGCTTCCTGAATGAGACACAAAGAAATTATCAATTAAAGCAGGCGGATGTCGCTGTTTTTCCAAGCCTATATGAGCCTTTCGGCATCGTCGCTCTTGAGGCTATGGCTGCCCAGATCCCGGTTATTGTATCGGACACGGGTGGTTTAAGTGAGGTCATAGCACACGGCATAGATGGCTACAAAACCCCCCCTGGGAGGCCGGATATTCTGGCCTATTACATCAGGGAGGTCCTGGTGAATCCGGGATTGGCCAGGGACCTTACCAGGCGTGCCTGGAAGAAAGTATTAACTGTTTATGACTGGCAGAATATAGCAGTGGAAACACTCGACGC
>CAYNIY010000001.1:27562-77128 GCA_964397525.1 uncultured Eubacteriales bacterium | reverse complement strand
ACCGGCGGAGATCTTGGCAGGGCTGCAGGCTTGTTTAAAAGCTTTGACGGCATGGTGAGCGCCCTGGGAATGGGCGGGGTCAATATGACCCTGAGGGCCGGGGAAAGGCGATACAAACTGGCTGCTGGGTCAAAATTAGCCGGCCAGATTAAAATTACCCCGCTGGTAGACGGCGCAGGTATCAAGGATACCATTGAGAGGGACCTGGTTTCATATATCAGGGCCAAAGCGGGCTGGCCGCGGCGGGATCAAGTGGTTTTAATGCCGTCAGTTCTGGATCGTTTTGGTTTGGCGGCATCCCTGGAACAAGCCGGCTGCCGCTTAATTATTGGAGACGCCATGTTTGCCCTCGGTCTGCCGTTGCCCTTTTATTCCCTGGCTTCTTTCAACACAGCCGCCCGGGCGGCGCTGCCGCTGCTGAGAAGCCTGCCGATTAGTTTTCTTTATCCGCTGGGAGAGCAACAGGCAGCAAGCAAATCCCGCTTCGAGCGGTACTACCGCCGGGCGGAAATATTAGCTGGTGATTTTCATTTTTTGCGGCGCTACCTGCCGGCTGATCTCAGCGGCAAAGACATTATCACCAGCACGGTTTCACCAGATGATGTTCAGGACCTTAAAAACAGGGGTGCAAGGTGGCTGGCGACGGCAAGCCCATCCTTTAACGGCAGGTCGCTGGGTGCAAATGTTTTGGAGGCGGTATGCGTGGCGCTCTTGGAGAGCAAAGGAGGTCCTGCCCCCGTGCACTTCCACTGGCTCTTCCGGCAGTTGAGATGGGAGCCGCGGCTGGAAAGGCTGAACTGAGACAATGGTAATGAGATGTGAGATTTGATACGTGGAATGTGGGATGCAGGTGAATTGTAAGTGCGGCTTCATCCGCACATGGTTGGCTAAAGCCGGCCCTATAAAAACGGGACCCATATATGTGAGAGGTGCTGACAAGATCTTGATACCAGTAGACAATCACTTGCACACCAAGCTGTGCGGGCATGCAGCGGGGGAAATCAATGAGTATCTGGACAGGGCGGCAGCTCTGGGCATAAGGGAAGTAGGCTTTGCGGATCACTTCCCCCTCTATTTTCTGCCTACGGACAAGACGATACCTGATTATGCTATGGATGAAAGATTTCTGCCGGCTTATGTCAACATGGTGAAAGAGAACGCGGCTGTATCCCCGGTCAACGTGAAGCTGGGGATCGAGGCAGATTTCGTACCAGGGCATGAAGAAAAGCTGGAGAGACTTCTTGCCCCGTACCAATTTGATTTCATAACGGGTTCGGTCCATTTTATAGACGGGTGGGGTTTTGACAATCCAGCTGAACTGGAAGGGTACAGCAGCAGGAATATTGACGGGATTTACGAGCGGTATTTCTTTCTAGTGCAGCAGGCGGCACTGACTGGTCTTTTTGATATCATGGCTCACCCGGACCTGGTGAAAAAATTTAATTTTCGTCCTGCCTGTGACCTCAGGCCGCTCTACGAGGAAACCGCGCGTGCTTTTAAGCGTGCAGGGGTCTGTGTAGAGGTAAACACAGCAGGGTTAAGGTATCCGGCGAAAGAATTTTATCCCGGTCCGGAACTGCTGGAGGTTTTTTATAGGCATGGCCTTCCTGTTACCATTGGTTCTGACGCCCACCGTCCTGAAGACGTTGGGTTCCGGCTGATCGAAGCTGTTAAGCTGATCAGAAAAACCGGTTACAGGGAGATTGCAACCTTCTCCGGCAGGCAGATTAAATATGTCAAAATTTAAAATTATACCGTGGAAGATTGCTGAATTGACTGAGTTTTAAATTTTGGGGAGATTTTTATCTCTCCTATTTTTTTTAAAAATTTTTACATAGTTAATAAAAGATAAAAATACATATATATTAAGATAACCGGCTATGTTTTTTCCATATATAGTGTTTTTGAATTAAATTATAAAGAATATTTTAGAGCTTATTGAATAATTAATTGAAAATTTTTTTATTTTTTTCAAATTCTTAATAGGAATTCTTCTTTTTTTATAGAATAAGTGGTGTAAAGTGGTACTAAGTGGAGAAATATCCATAATCGGAGATATCTCATATGTTCATGGGTGAATACCAGCACAACATAGATGCCAAAGCAAGGCTTTTTATACCTGCCCGCTTCCGAGAAGGCCTGGGGGAATCTTTTATATTAACAAAAGGTCTTGACGGCTGTCTTTTTGCTTACACGCGCGAGGAATGGGATACGCTGGAGCAGAAGCTGAAGTCCTTGCCCTTTACAAAGGGCGACGCCCGGGCCTTCGTTCGGTTTTTTTTCTCAGGAGCAGCCATATGTGAAGTTGACAAACAGGGAAGGGTCTTAATACCCGGCAATCTGCGTGAATACGCATGCCTGGAAAAGGATGTTGTCGTTATCGGTGTTTCCTCCAGGGTGGAAATCTGGTCCAAGGAAAAGTGGGATGAGTACAATACCAGGGCGGCGCTTTCTTATGAGGAAATATCTGAAAAACTGGCTGACAATAACATCGGTTTTCTTTAGCTTCGCGCAAATACATAGGTACGTTAAACTTGTCGTTGTTAAGAAATAAATGAGGGCAGTGAGGTCGGTTCTGATTAAATTTTATCACCAACCTGTAATGCTGGCAGAGGTTTTGGAGGGGCTGAATGTAAAGCCGGAAGGTGTCTACGTGGACTGTACTCTGGGCGGCGCCGGCCACAGTGAAGCGATATTAAAGAAATTGACAGGGACAGAGCCAGGTGTGCACCTGGTGGCTTTGGATCAGGATCCGGCAGCACTGGAAGAGGCAAAAACAAGGCTGGCTCCTGATCAAGAAAGGACTGTCCTGGTTCGGGCAAACTTCGCTGCCCTGGCAGAGGTTTTAGAGCAGCTGGGCATAAAGGAAATTGACGGGGTCCTGTTTGACCTTGGTACCTCTTCATACCAACTGGATAACCCCGCCAGGGGATTCAGCTACCAGCACGACGCTGTTCTGGATATGAGAATGGACCCGGAGCAGTCTCTGACTGCCAGAGATCTTGTCAACAACCTGCCACAGCAGGATTTGGAAAATATAATCAAGACTTTCGGGGAAGAACGCTGGGCTTCCCGGATAGCAGCTTTTATCTGCGAGGGCAGGAACTCGCAGCCCATTGAAACTACCGGGCAGCTGGTGGGAATCATCAAAAAGGCAATTCCTGCAGGAGCCAGGCGGCAGGGGCCGCACCCGGCAAAGAGGACTTTTCAGGCACTCAGAATAGCGGTAAACAGAGAATTGGAAATTCTCGAATACTCGTTGTACAATGCTGTTCAAGCACTCAAGCCTGGCGGAAGGATCTGTGTCATCTCTTTCCATTCCCTGGAAGACAGGATTGTCAAAGATTTATACCGCCGGCTGGCATCGTCCTGCACCTGTCCGAAGGAATTTCCTGTGTGCGTGTGCGGCGGCAGGAAGATATTAAAGATCATTACTCCCAGACCGCTTGTCCCTTCTGCAGCAGAAGCAGAGAGCAATCCCAGGGCCAGGAGCGCCAAGCTGAGAATAGCCGAAAAGATTTAAACATACATATAGATTTTAAACACGGAAAAACCTATATACCTATAGATCCTTCTTCAGGGCAGGAAGTCTGAACATGTTTAGGGGCTGAAAAATATTGATAGTAGCTCAGGAGAAGACAGGCTACTACAAATTGTCTGAAGATGCGCCTCCCAAAAAAAAATCAAAGTTTAAAGCTGCACCTAAGAGACCAAGGCTGGCGATAATCGGACTGGTTTTAGCAGGTTTTTTAACAGGCGTGATGATCACTGTTTACTGCTCACAGGTCATTACACTGGGGTACCAGATTACCCGCCTGGAAAAAGAACTTGCTCTTTTGCGTGTAGAAAATCATAATTTGTCTGAAGAAGTTCAAAAAATGACTTCACTTGAACGTGTAGAGGCCATTGCTGTGGGAAAACTGGGCATGGTGAAGCCTGACAACAACAACATACTTGTGGTAACGGTGGATGGCATCAACCAGCAAAAAGGCACCAACGAAAACGGCTCTATCAGGGGGCAGGATACCGATAATGACTATGCCGCGCAGGAAAAGATTCCTCTGTTAAGAGCTTTTACCGAACTGGTTAACCGGTTTGAAGATAAAATACTGACCGGGCATGAACTGGGGGCTTGATCGTCGGAGGGAAAAGATGCGGAAAACTACTTTATCAGTGCGCAAAAGAATAACCCTGGTTCTTATATCGGCAACGCTGGTTTTTTCGGCCCTGATTTTACGACTGGGATGGCTGCAGCTTGTTGAGGGTGACAGGTTAAGAGAAGAAGCCCAGGAACTGAGAATGATAGATGTGCCGGTTGAAGCTAAGCGGGGGATAATTTATGATCGCAACGGCAATGAGCTGGTAACCAGCGTAAGTGTAGATTCTGCTTATGCTTTTCCGCCTCAGATCGCAGACAAGCGTGATGCAGCGGATAAGATTGCCGCAGCCCTGGGTATTGATAAAGAGGAAGTTTATCAAAAGCTGACTTCAGACGCCGGTTTTGTCTGGCTTAAAAGGCGGATTGATTATGAAGCAGCCCAGAGCTTGAAGTCACTGGCTTTAAATGGTGTCGAATTAATTGAAGAAAACAGGCGTTTTTATCATCAGGGAAGCATTGCTGCCCATGTGCTCGGTTTCTCCGGTGATGACAACCAGGGCTTGATTGGTGTTGAAAGCGTTTATGACAAAGAATTAAGGGGTATCCCGGGACGAATAGTGATCGAAAAAGATGCTGTGGGCAGGAAATTACCTGAAAGCCTCCAAACATTTGTCTCTCCTGTTCCCGGTCAAAATATCGTCCTGACTATTGACCAGACCATACAGTTTTTTGTGGAAAGAGAACTGGATAAGATTGTGGATACCTACCACCCTAAGAATGCTGTGATCATTGTTATGAATCCCAGGACTGGTGAGATCCTGGCAATGGGCAACCGGCCAACATTCGATCCCAGTAATTGGAGTCAATACCCCCAGTCAGTGTGGGACCACAACCCGAGCATCTGGTACAATTATGAGCCCGGATCAACTTACAAGATAATAACAGCTGCCGCCGCTCTTGAAGAGGGGGCTGTAAACCTTGGTGATACATTTTATGATCCTGGATTTATTCAGATTGCCGGCCGGACAATCCAGTGCTGGTATGCAGGTGGGCATGGTGCCCAGACATTTGAGGAGGTCGCCCAGAACTCCTGCAATCCTGGTTTTATCACCGTCGGCCTGAGATTGGGCAGGGAAAATTTCTACAAATATATCAATGCCTTCGGTTTCGGTCAGAAAACAGGGGTAGGATTGCCGGGCGAGGAGATTGGCATCGAGATACCTGAAGCGGATGCTACAGAACTAAATATTGCGATCATGTCTATCGGGCAGTCTATTGCAGTAACGCCGATGCAGCTGATTAACGCGGTTTCGGCGGTGGCAAACGGGGGCGTTTTATTGAAGCCGACACTTGTCAAAGTGATAAAAGACGCAGATGGGAATGTGGTCAAAGAATTTAAACCCGAGACAGTACGCCAGGTGATATCAAGGAACACAGCCCAGACATTAATGAAACTACTTGCCAATGTGGTGTCAAAAGGTACTGGTAAGAATGCATTTGTTGATGGTTATGGCGCGGCAGGTAAAACCGGGACCGCCCAGGTTGTTGAAGGAGGAAGCTATGCAGATGGAAAATATGTCGCTTCATTTGCAGGCTTTGCTCCGGCAGACGACCCGCAGATTGCTGTGTTGGTAATGGTCGCTGAGCCGACCGGTCCGGTATATTATGGCAGCCAGGTGGCAGCGCCCGTTTTTAAGGCGATTGCCCAGGATACCCTCCGTTACATGAGGGTGCCGGAAAGGCCAGACCTGGAAAATCCAAATTCATCCTTCGTTTTTGAAGAACGCAGAGAAAATTTAATCATGCCAAATATGCTTAATTACCCTGTTGAAGAAGCACAAAAATATTTAATAGATACTGGTTTTATTGTACAAACCAGTGGTGAAGGCAATATTGTTGTCAACCAGTCACCGCAGGGCGGTATGGCAATGGCAAGCGGTTCCATAGTGGTTTTAGAAGTGCAGCCATATGATTTTGGCGCCGCAGAAGAAGTGACAGTTCCTGACTTTACAGGCTTATCCATCAAGGTGGCTGGGAGCGTATTAGAAAAACTGGGCCTTTATCTCAACCCTGCAGGCAGCGGTTATGGTGCTGGCCAACAGGAAAAACCGGGCACAATGGTAAAAAGAGGGACAACAATCACTGTTGAATTCCAACCCCCCACAATAAAACCATTGCTTGACTGACCATCATCAAGCAGCTGCTGATGGAAGTAATAATTTTAAGATGATAAATAGTCGTGACCAGGAGGAAAGCAAATTGTATTTAAGGGAATTGCTTGAAGCGGTCGAAATCCGTACGGCATCCGGTGATCCCTCTGTACTTATTAAGGGGATAGCATATGATTCGCGCCAGGTAGGGCCGGGCTTTTTATTTGTGGCTATAGAGGGATTTAATACTGACGGTCACGAATATATTAACGAGGCCATTAAACGTGGCGCTGTCGCGGTTGTAATACAGCGAGATATTGACGTCCCGGAAGGCACCGCATGGGTGCGCGTGCACAATACCAGGCATGCGCTGGCCATGATATCCGCCCGCTTCTTCTATAATCCCTCAACAAAAATGAAAATGATCGGTATTACGGGCACCAATGGCAAAACAACCACCACTAATTTGGTGGCTGCTGTTTTATCAGCCTCAGGCAAGAAAATAGGTTTGATAGGCACGATACATAACCGGATTGGTGATAGAATAATACCGGTGAAGCATACCACTCCGGAATCCCTGGATCTGCAGCGTCTGTTATCCGAGATGCTGGCCGAAGGGGTAAATGTTTGTGTGATGGAGGTTTCTTCCCATGCTCTGGCCTTGAACCGGGTAGATGGATGTGAGTTTGATGTGACTGTTTTTACCAACCTGACCCAGGATCACCTTGACTTTCACGCAAGCATGGAGGACTATCTGGAAACCAAGTTAAAACTTTTCAGCGCTCCGGCCAGCGTCGGCAGTAAAAGCGGTAAAAAGTATACTGTGATTAACGCTGATGACAGCAAAGCTCCGGATATTGCCAAAGCTGCCGGCGGGAATGTTTATACCTACGGCATAAACTCCCCGGCGGATGTATGGGCTGAAGACATTGTGGTCAAAGCTAGCGGTGTTGATTTCACAGTCCGGGGCAAATGGGGCAGTTGTTCTTTACAGCTCAAAATAACAGGAATGTTTAATGTTTATAACGCACTGGCGGCTTTTGCCACCACAGCAGCCCTGGGCGTGCCGGCCGAAGTGATTAAGAAAGCCCTGGAAGATGTCGAGGGTGTACCTGGACGATTTGAACTGGTTAATTGCGGCCAGGATTTTACTGTGATTGTAGATTATGCACATACACCCGACGGTCTGGAAAACGTACTAAAAACCGCCCGCCAGCTGACCGGGGGGCGGCTGATCACTGTTTTCGGCTGCGGCGGAGACCGTGACCGCCAGAAAAGGCCGCTGATGGGCAGAATTGCCGCCACTTACAGTGACTACACAATAATAACCTCAGACAATCCCCGTACAGAAAACCCTTTACTGATTATTGAAGAGATTATGGCCGGGCTGAAGCTGGCAGCGGAAGAAGACAGCTTTAACATTGAACCGGACAGGCGGAAAGCTATTCGCATGGCTGTGGGGATGGCTAATAAGGATGATGTGGTGGTTATCGCGGGCAAAGGGCATGAGGGCTACCAGGTTGTCGGTATACGGAAATACCCCTTTGATGACCGTCTGGAAGCTATGGCGGCCCTTGAAGAACTCAAAATTATAAGTGAGACGTGAGATAAATGATACCTATGTTGCTCAGTGAAATTGCAATGGTTAGCGGTGGAGAAATTATCCAGGGTGATCCCGGGGCGAAATTCAGCGCAGTGTCAACTGATACCCGCGCTGCCCGGGAGGGTGACCTGTTTTTTGCTCTAAGAGGAGAACGCTATGACGCCCATAATTTTTTGGACCAAGCTGTAAAAGTTGGTGCCGGCGGGTTGGTGATCAGTCACAGGGCTGAACTGCCGCCTGATATACCGGTTTTACTGGTTGGGGAGACGCTATCTGCACTCCAGTCGCTGGCGTCTGTAAACAGGGCGCGCAGCGGCGCATTCCTGGTTGGAGTAACCGGCAGCACCGGTAAAACTACCACTAAAGACATGATCGCTTCGGTACTAGAAACACGCTTCAGGCTTATCAAAACAACCGGCAATTTAAATAACGAGATCGGGCTGCCGTTGACATTATTAAAGATAGGCAAGGATACTGAAGTGGCGATAGTGGAAATGGCAATGCGCGGATCAGGAGAAATTGATTCTCTCTGCCGGATTGCCAAGCCGGACGGTGCGATAATCACCAATATCAACGAAACCCACCTTGAGTTGCTGGGGGATGTCAGCAGTATTGCCGCTGCGAAAGGGGAAATACTGGAATACATTCCACCGGAAGGATTTGCCCTACTCAACAGCGGGAGCCCTTACATCAGGCGGGAAGCCGGTCGCTGCAGGGGCAGAGTGATCTACTTCGGCTCAGACCAAGCCGCCGATATCAGAGCTGAAAACATCAGGACTGATATCGGCGGCAGCACTTTTAAGGTGGTTGCAGGCGGTGAGCGATACACCTGTGTTATTCCTGTCCCGGGCAGGCACAATGTGTTAAACGCCCTGGCAGCTGTTGGCGTTGGCAGGGAGATGGGTCTGACTGACGAAGAAATCACCCGGGGTTTGGCTGCGGTTGCTTTAACAGGAATGCGTCTGGAAGTAATAAACTGCGGTGACCTGAAAATTATTAATGACACTTATAATGCAAGCCCTGCTTCAACTAGGGCGGCACTGCAGACCCTGGCAGATCTTGCAGGTGAAAGAAGAAAAATCGCAGTGCTTGGAAATATGCTGGAGTTGGGGCCGAGGGCGCTGGAGGGGCATAAGGAAATTGGAGAAACTGCGGCAACTTTAGATCTGGCCGGTCTCGTCACTGTTGGGGACCTGGCCGCTGCGATCCGTGACGGAGCGATTGGCGCTGGTATTCCGGCTGAAAAGGCTTATCAATGCCCTGATAATAATGAAGCAGCAGGGGTACTGAAAAAACTGCTGCAGGCCGGTGACGTGGTCCTGGTCAAGGGCTCCAGGGGCATGAAAATGGAGCAGATAGTCGTGCAGCTGATAAAATCCTGGGATGATTTTAAACAACAGCAGACATCATGATTTTTACATCTTTGGATTAAGGAATTAATAATCTATGGAAAGCACGGCAGGCGTTTTATGAAAAGTCTCTTACTAGCCTTTGCCAGCTCGCTGGCAGTAACATCACTGCTTGGGCCGCTGATCATACCGCTGCTTAAAAGAATGAAGTTTGGACAAAATATACGCTCCGATGGGCCTTCCCGGCACTTGAATAAAGCCGGTACACCTACAATGGGCGGGGTTATGTTTTTAGCCGGCACTTTTGCAGGATGTTTTTTTCTGGCCCGTGGCCGGGCTGACGGCTTAATCGTGCTGGCAGCGCTCCTGGGCTTTGGTCTGATTGGATTTTTGGACGATTACATGAAAGTGGTTTTAAAAAGATCTCTAGGGCTTAAAGCGCGGCAAAAATTGTTGTGCCAGATCCTGCTCGCTGCAGGCCTAACTTTTTGGATTGTATATGGATTGGGACGCGGTACTGAAATTGTAATACCCTTTGCAGGATTTTTCACACCCGGCGGCATTCAGCTGGAACTGGGCGTCTGGCCGTTTATGGCTTTTGCTGTCATGGTGATTGTAAGCGCGGCCAATGCCGTCAACCTGACAGATGGCCTGGATGGACTTGCCGCCGGGGTCAGCATGTTGGTAGCCCTGGCATTAATGATAATTGCCCTTATCGTCCCCAGAGACGGCGTGGCTGTGAGCTTGGCTGCTCTGGCTGGAGGCTGTCTCGGATTTTTAATCTTCAACCGCCATCCGGCGAAAGTTTTTATGGGTGACACCGGCTCCCTTGCCCTGGGGGGAGGACTCGGCGCAGCAGCGGTGATCACCAGGAGTGAACTGTTTCTGCTGATTATTGGCGGTATATTCGTTCTGGAAACGCTTTCAGTGATTATCCAGGTTGTTTGCTACCAGACCACCGGCCGCAGGTTTTTCCGGATGAGCCCCCTGCATCACCATTATGAGCTCAGCGGATGGAGTGAAAAAAGGGTAGTGTTTACCTTTTGGACAGCTACCCTGATTTTTGCCGCAATTGGTCTGATTGGTGTTTACCGGACTTTTTAAAGTTATTATGATCGTGAAAGGCAGATGTTGATGGAACTCAAGGGGAAAAGGATACTGGTAGTGGGCGCGGGCAAAAGCGGCTTGGCTGTCTCGCGTTTTTTGGCCGGAAAAGGAGCGCTTGCGGTCCTGGCCGACGCGAATGTACCAGCCTGTCCAAGCGTTGAACTGGAGCAGCTGGAAGGCGCAGGGGTAGTAGTGTCACTGGGCGGTTATCCGGAAGTGAGACGTCAAGCATATGATATGGTTATTTTAAGCCCTGGGGTACCGCTGACAGAGGGGCCTGCCAGGGCCGCAATGAAATACGGCATTGCTTTGATCGGTGAACTGGAGCTGGCCTATTTATTTGCCACGGCGCCGATTGTGGCCATTACCGGGACAAATGGCAAGACCACAACCACAACACTGATCGGTGAGATTTTTAAAAGAGAAGGCCGGGAAACGCTGGTCGGGGGCAACATCGGCCTTCCTCTGGTGACCGAGGTAGAGCGGTATGGACCCGAGGCAGTTATTGTGGCGGAGGTTTCCAGCTTTCAGCTGGAAACAATACGGTGTTTCAAACCAAAGGTAGCGGTAATCTTAAACATCACCCCGGACCACCTTGACCGGCACGGCAATATGGCGGGCTATACTGCAGCCAAAGCCAGGATATTTGAGAACCAGGGTGCCGGTGATTATACAGTGCTGAACTATGATAACCCCCAAACCGCCGGGCTTGGGGATAAAACCTGCGGCCGAAAAATATTTTTCAGCGCCCGGCAGGTAATAGAGCCTGGTGTTTATGTAAAAGACGGTGAAATAGTGGCTAACCTTGACGGCGCGACGGAAGCAATCTGCAGGGCTGCAGAGATCGGCATTCCAGGTGCGCACAATCTCGAAAATGCTCTTGCTGCCGTGGCGGCCACAAAAGCGGCAGGGATTGGGAATGATGCCATTGCCGGTGTCCTGAGAGAGTTTAAAGGAGTATCCCACCGGCTTGAGTTTGTAGCCGAAATTAACGGCGTGAAATATATTAACGATTCCAAGGGAACAAATCCGGATGCATCCATCAAGGCCCTGGAGGCCTATACCGAGCCGGTCGTCTTGATCGCAGGCGGCAAAAACAAAGGCAGTGACTTTGGTGAATTTGCCGCCAAAGTTAAAGAAAGAGTAAGGGTGCTGGTAGTTCTCGGCCAGAGCGCAGAGCTGATCGCGGAAGCTGCCAGGGCCAAGAGCGTTGAAAACATACAAAAGGCTTCTGACTTTGAAGAGGCAGTTGTCCTGGCACACCGGGCTGCCCGGGATGGGGAAATCGTGCTGTTATCACCGGCTTGTGCCAGTTGGGACATGTTCAAGAGCTATGAGGAACGTGGGGATTTGTTCAAGAAAATCGTTAATGGTTTCAAGAAAACGGCCGGCTGACATATTTGACCACATGCGAATGCTGCCGTTGTACGAACGGCGCCAGTAAGCCTCGAATCTGGAGGAATAAGCAATGGCTGTGAAAAGAAAAGCCCCGGACTTCGTTCTTTTTATTACTGTTATCACCCTTTTGAGTATAGGGGTGATCATGGTTTTTAGCGCCAGCGAATATAAAACTCTGGTCGAATATAACGACAGCTATTATTATTTAAAGAAACAGCTGATGTGGTCGCTGATCGGTTTGACAGCCATGTTCGTGATGATGAATTTTGATTACAGACAGATGCGGCGTTATATACTGCCTTTTCTTGTTCTGTCCTTTGTTTTGCTCGTCCTGGTACTGATACCTGGTATAGGACTGGAGACTGGAGGCGCAAGACGGTGGATCGGTGGGCCGATACCTTTCGCACCTGCCGAATTTGCCAAGCTCTGTATCATAATTTTTACTGCTTATGGGCTGTCCAGGGAAGGGGAAAACATCAAGAGTTTTACCAGCGGTGTCCTGCCCTATTTGGCCGTGATGGGTTTGGC
This sequence comes from uncultured Eubacteriales bacterium, assembly GCA_964397525.1. Classification (GTDB taxonomy): domain Bacteria; phylum Bacillota; class Desulfotomaculia; order Desulfotomaculales; family Pelotomaculaceae; genus Syntrophopropionicum. Next base: position 64,894 of record CAYNIY010000001.1, on the reverse strand, counting down.
TGCCGCCCTGATCCTGAAGCAGCCGGACATGGGGACTGCCATGTCCCTGGTCGGAATTGTATTAGTTATGATCTTTGCAGCAGGGGCGAGGCTCACTCACCTGGTCTTTATTACCGCGGCCGTTGTTGTGGCTGGATATTTTGCTATCTTTAAAGAAGCTTACCGCCTGGAAAGGTTTATGGCTTTTCTGAATCCTTGGTCTGACCCGCAGGGCACAGGTTTTCACATTATCCAGGGGTTGTACGCTATTGGCTCTGGCGGCTTGCTCGGATTAGGCCTTGGTCAGAGCAGACAAAAATTTCTTTACTTGCCGGAAAACCACACTGATTTTATCTTTGCCATTATAAGTGAGGAACTTGGTTTCATCGGTGCATCACTTGTGATCATGCTCTTTGTCTTGTTCATCTGGAGGGGGTTGAAAATTGCAATTACCTCCCAGGATCCTTTTGCCGCCCTGCTTGCCACCGGTATCACAGCTTGGGTCGGGGTGCAGGCGATAATAAACATCGGGGTTGTGACAGCTTCATTTCCCATAACAGGCATTCCGCTTCCATTTATCAGTTTCGGCGGCACTTCATTGCTGTTCACTATGGCAGCAGTGGGTATACTGCTTAATATCTCGCGTTTTACTACAACCAAGTAAAATAGGACCTGCGGTTAAGATATAATAAGTGTTTAAATGCAGAAGCAGGACGCGTGTTTAAGAGAGGTATTGCCGGTATCCATCTTGGGCCTGTATTTTTTTAACCTGGCGAGGAGTTGGATCTTTTGCGTTTTGTAGTAGCTGGTGGCGGGACCGGTGGGCATATCTATCCCGCCTTGGCCATTGCCCAAGGCCTGAAAGACAAGTACCCCGGGGCTGATATTCTATACATGGGGACTGCCGGCGGTATGGAATCGGATATCGTGCTCAAAGAAGGACTGCCCTTCAGTGGTATTGCTGCCGCCGGCCTGGAAAGAAGAGTTACATTACGCAACCTGGCAGCAGTTTGGCAGGCCTGGCAGGGATTTCGCCAGGCTGGTAAAATAATCGGCTCCTATAAGCCAGAAGTGGTTATTGGTACAGGTGGCTTTGTCAGCGGTCCGGTTATATTGGCGGCGGCAATCAGGCGAATTCCTACCCTGATCCACGAGCAAAATGCCCTGCCGGGTATAACCAACAAAATTCTTTCCCGCTTTGCCAGCAGCATTGCTGTTACTTTTGCTGACTCGGTCAAATATTTTCCGCGCCGGGAAAAGGTAAAGCTGACGGGACTGCCTGTCCGCCCTGAGATTTTACAGGGTGACAAGTCTGTGGGCTTAAAGAAGCTGGGATTTGATGAAAGCCGTTTTTTTCTGTTTTCCTTTGGAGGGAGCCGCGGCGCGCGCACGATCAACAAAGCGATGGTTGAAGTATTAAAAACTTTCGCTGATGACCCGCGCTTGAATATCCTTCATGCCACAGGCACAACAGGGTACCAGGAATTTCTTGCAGACTGCGCCGCCAGCGGCATAGATCCGGCTAAGGCCAGCAATATCAAGGTCGTGCCTTATATCTATGATATGAGGGATGCGCTGGTTGCTGATTTGGTTGTCAGCAGGGCTGGGGCGGCTACCCTGGCCGAATTAACAGCACTGGGAATACCTTCGATACTAATTCCCTACCCTTACGCTTCAGAAAACCACCAGGAATTTAATGCACGCGCTTTAGAGAAAGAAGGGGCTGCGCTAGTGGTGCTTGACAGCCAGCTCAGCGGGGTGTTGCTCTGCGCCAGGATCAACGAACTTCTCGGCGACCGGGCGAGGCTGTCGGCCATGTCTGCCGCCAGCAAAAGTATTGGCAGGACAATGGCCCTTGCAGATATAATTAAGTGTGTGGACGAACTGATTAAACAGTCTGACAAATAACGGGACTGGCATGAATTAAACATACGAGCATCATAAAGGAGATGTGACCTGTGCAGAAGACACAGCATGCTCATTTCATCGGAATAGGCGGCTCCGGCATGAACGGCATAGCGATGATCCTGATCGGTTTGGGCTATAAGGTGTCCGGTTCAGACCTGAAACCTTCAGCCGTGACAGAGAGGCTGGAGGCACTGGGGGCGACCTGTTATACCGGACATTCTAGGGATAATTTAGGCAGCGCTGATCTAGTTGTAGCGTCGACGGCAATACCTCCTGAAAACGAGGAACTGGCAGAAGCAAAGAAGAGGGGTTTGCCGGTGGTCCATAGGAGTGAGATGCTGGCTTGGCTGATGCAGAGACAGAAAGGGATCGCGATCGCCGGAGCGCACGGCAAAACCACCACCACCTCGATGCTTGCCTTGGTGCTGGAAAAAAACAATCTCGATCCGACCATAGTTATCGGCGGCGAATTGACGGATATAGGCGGTAACGCAAAATTAGGTTTAGGAGAGTACATGGTAGCTGAAGCGGATGAAAGCGACGGATCTTTTCTGAAGCTCGATCCGCTGGTTGAGGTAATAACGAATATAGATGACGATCATCTTGATCATTATAAAAGCGTAGAAAACATCCTGGCTGCATTCCGTGAATTTCTGGCCAAGGTACCTGAGAACGGGCTGGCAGTCGTCTGCCTGGATGATCCGAGATTAAGAGCCATGCTGGATGGCTACAGCCGGCCATTTGAAACTTATGCGCTGGATTATCCCGGGGCTGATTACACCATGAAGAATATGCAGTTAAACGATCATACCACGGCTGGTGATGTTTACTGCCACGGTTCAATATTAGGGACCTTGAGGCTGAAAGTTCCCGGCAGGCATAACCTGTCAAACGCCTTGGCAGTTGTTGCCGCCGGACGGTATATCGGTCTTTCCTTTGAGCAAATTTCTGGTGTACTGGAAAACTTTTCGGGGGCAGGGCGAAGATTTCAGCTGACAGGCGAAGTGAACGGGATAAAAGTTTTTGATGACTATGCCCATCACCCAACGGAAATCAAAGCGACACTGAAGGCTGCAGCCCAGCTAAAAACCGGCAGGGTAGTCAGCGTTTTTCAGCCTCACCGCTATACCAGAACCTCCATTTTGGGTGAGCGTTTCGGTGACGCCTTTAAAGACGCCGATTTGATCATCATCAGCGAATTATACAGCGCCGGTGAACACCCAATCGCAGGCATTTCTGCAGATACAATCATCTCAGCCATAGAAAACCAGGATGGCCGCAAGGTTATTTACCTGGCGACTAATAAGGAAATTGTTGATTACCTTGCCCTAACAGCCCGTCCCGGCGACATGATAATCACAATGGGAGCAGGTGATATCTGGTCTGCAGGGGCTGAGCTGGTTGACCGTTTAAAGGAGCGTCAGGATGTTGGCTGATAATACCCGTTACCATGAATTGCAAAATATTTTACCCGGCCGGGTACGGTCCGGAGAGTTGATGAAAAACCATACCAGCTGGTGTATCGGAGGGCCGGCCGACTTTTTTGCGGAACCAGCCAGCCGAGAAGAAATGCAGCTGGCAGTATCGTATGCTCAAAAGCAGTCAATCCCACTTATAATCATTGGCGCGGGTACAAACATACTTGTGTCGGATGAAGGATTCAGGGGAATTATTATTAAGGTGGGCAGAGGGCTTGACCGGATCTCTGTAAAAGAGAATTTTATCACTGCCGAGGCGGGAGCAAAGCTGTCAAGGCTGGCTGCAACGGCCAGGGATGCCGGATTGGGCGGCTTCGAATTCTTAGCGGGCATACCCGGGACTGTCGGGGGTGCAGTGGTCATGAACGCTGGGGCCAATGGGTCTTCTGTCGGCTCGCTGGTAATAGAGATCCTTTTATTAAACTCAAACGGGTATTTCATTAAAAAGACAAAAGATGAGATGAAATTTGGTTACCGGTCAAGTATAATTCAGAATGAAAACGCTGTGGTGGTGGAAGCTGTTTTTTCCTTTTACCGGCGTGATAAAGAGGCTGTCAGAGAAGCAATGGCGGCTTACATAAAAAAAAGAAAGGAAACCCAGCCTCTGCAATATCCCAGCGCGGGCAGTATATTTAAAAATCCTCCAGGGGACTCTGCTGGACGCCTTATTGAGGCGGCTGGCTTAAAAGGCGAACAAGTAGGCGGCGCGCAGATTTCCATGCTACATGCGAATTTTATTGTCAACCTTGGCGGGGCAACGGCCCGTGATGTGTTAATACTGATCGACAGGGCCAGAAAAACTGTGCTGGAATGTTTTGGAATTGAGCTTAAACCCGAGGTTAAAGTTATCGGCTTCTTATAAGCAGCTGCCTAATGATAGTGTCTTAATCTCACATCCTGAATGCGGAATTGGAGAGAGCTTACGCACGGCAGCTCTTTTTTAGTTTATATCTGGACAACTTGCCGGCGGTTGATATAATTACATATGAATATACTATTTGAGAATACGGAGTGAATATATTGGCCGGTTCCCCCAAGAGCCGCAACAGACAAAAGAAATGGAATGTCCTTGAAAGCGTTATTTTTTTTATCCTGGTTCTCGCGACATTATTTATTCTGCTGCGCTCATCAGTTTTTGAGGTGCGCAATGTTTTGGTGCAGGGCAATCTTTATCTGGGTGAAGAACAGATACAAGCTGTGGCTGATATCGGCCAGGGTGTTAATATTTTTGCAGTAAAAACGGCAGCAGTAGCCGCCAGCCTGAAACAGGTCCCGATGATCAGGGAAGCAAAGGTTGCCAGGTCACTGCCTTCTTCTATTGTCATAACGGTAGTTGAGCGTGTGCCTATAGGTTTGATATCCACAAAAGACGGTTTCATTGAAGTGGACGAAGAGGGTGTATATTTAACCGGGGCAGCCGCCGGGACACCAGGCCTGCCGGTGATTACAGGTGTGCAGGTAGATATATCCGGTCCAGGGCAGGCATTTGAATCGGAAGGGCTGAGATCTGGCCTCGCTGTGATTAAAGGGCTGCCCGCCGGCTCAGCGGCCAACCTGTCCGAGGTCCATGTTGGCGATGATGGCCAGATCACTATCTATACTACCGAGGGTTACCAGTGCCGGTTTGGCCTGCCCCAGGAAATACAGGAAAAAGGAATAATATTTCAGCAGATTTTATTGGAACTGCGAAAGCAGGGGGCGAAGATTCATTATATCGACCTCTCGTACACCGGGCAGCCGGTGGTATATTATAAGAATCAAGTAAAAGCCGGTGATTAATTGAAAGGCCTGCATTGGACTATTGCTATAGTCGGCCTGGCACTGGGTGTCTTGCTGGCCATGCAGTTCAAACTAACGATGGAAAAAAACAGAACAGAACCTGTCCAGAGGACACAGTTGATAGCCAACCAGGTAACTGGACTAAAAAATGACCGTGAGCTGCTCCAGGGAGAGGTTAATTCACTGCGCGCGAAACTGGACGAGATTTCCGCAGGCCCCGGTGACGCTGAACTGAAGGAACAGCTGGATCGCGCCAGGATCCTGGCTGGGGTTACCGAACTGAGTGGACCCGGGGTTGAAGTGACTCTCAATGACAGCAAAATAACCCTGAAACCCGGTGAAAACCCAAACCTTTATGTCCTGCACGATGAAGATGTATTGCGTGTTTTAAATGAAATCAGGGCAGCAGGAGCAGAGGCCCTATCTTTAAACGGGGAGAGGATTCTTGCCAGCACGGAGGTGCGCTGCACGGGTCCGACTATTGTTTTAAACAAGGATAAGAGGCTGGCCCCGCCTTATGTCATTACAGCAATAGGGGATCCCGACACCCTGGAAAGTTCTATCAAAATGAAGGGCGGGGTGGCAGAAACCCTTCAGTTCTGGGGCATTCAGGTGGGAGTTAAAAAAATGAACCAGGTAACGGTGCCCGCATACAGCGGCGGGATCAAGTTTGATTATGCCAAGGCTGCCAGTGAGGGGGGTTGAGCTTGAACAAGCCGGTTTATATATCTATAATCATAGTTTCCTTCCTCATGGGATTGATGATCACGTTCCAGTATCGGACAAACAGCAACACCACGGAGGTCGTGCCAACCGAAAGGTACCAGGCGCTGACGATTGAGAAAAAAAATGTGGAGGCTGATATAGCCGACCTGGAGGAGGAGATTGCAGACCTCACCGCAAAGATTGATGAGGCGCGGAAAGGCCGCACTGAAGCGGCAGATGTTTTTGAAAGCGAACTTGACAAAATTAAGCTTTATGCCGGACTAACACCGCTAGTGGGGCCCGGGGTGGAGGTGCTCCTGGAAAAACCATCCGATTCCCCGGGCAGTGTAGGTTTCTACAACATCCGGGATGAGGACCTCTTAAAAGTAATTAACGACCTGCTGGGCGCCGGGGCTGAAGCTGTTTCAATTAATGATCAGCGCATTATTGCAATCAGCGAAGTGCGCCAGGCCGGTAATCACATTAATATTAACCTGACGAAGCTTTCGCCTCCATACATGATCAAAGCTATCGGAAATCCAGGTACACTGAAGAGTAGTCTTGAAATAAAAGGAGGGCTTGCAGAGTACCTGGCTGCCAGCGGTACTGCTGTCAGCATTCGGCAAACAGAAAGAATTGAGGTCCCCGCATACAGCGGGCCCCTGCGTTTTGATTATGCCAAACATTTGTAAAGAGGGGGATCCTTAAATGTGGCTGGGTTTTTTGTTAGGCCTGCTAGGTATGGCAATCGGGATTTTTATCGGGCTGAACATGCCTCTGGTGCTGCCTCAGGCATATGCCAAGTTTCTTTCAGTTGCGGCGCTGGCTGCGTTAGACTCGGTTTTTGGCGGTATCCGCGCAGCAATGGAAGACCATTTTGATAATTCCATATTTTTATCAGGCTTTTTCAGTAACGCACTTTTGGCGGCTGGTTTGGCATATACAGGGGAGAGGCTGGGGATAGATCTCTACCTTGCTGCTGTTGTTGCCTTTGGTGTGAGGTTGTTCCAAAACCTGGCAATAATACGCCGCCACATTTTAAAAAAATCATATCATAAAAAGGAAAATCCTCATTAATGTGGAATCCTAACAAAACAAGAATATTTCATTGCGGTTGGCGTCTAGATCGCCCTGAGGATGTTCTGTTTTACGTGACGGACTTGGTATAAATGCAATGGCCACTATAATTTACATGTTGGAGATCTAGGCAGATATATATAATGGGCTAAGAATAAAGTACAGCCTGTTTTTCAGAAATAACGGAGGGGGACAAAGATATGCTTGATTTTGATCTCGACCTTGACCAGTTTGCCAACATAAAGGTCATCGGGGTCGGGGGAGGTGGCAATAACGCGGTAAACAGAATGATTAGCGCCGGTCTCAAAGGTGTTGAGTTTATCGCGGTGAACACCGATGCCCAGGCCCTTTATCTGGCACAAGCCAACCATAAGATTCAGATCGGCACCAAGCTGACCAAGGGTCTGGGCTCTGGCGGTATTCCGGAGATTGGCCAGAAGGCAGCAGAAGAGAACCGCGATGAAGTTCTTCAAGCCCTAAAAGGGTCCGACATGGTCTTTGTCACCGCAGGCATGGGGGGAGGAACAGGCACCGGAGCGGCGCCTGTTGTAGCAGAGGTAGCCAAGGAATTGGGTGCTCTAACGGTTGGGGTGGTAACCAAACCGTTTACCTTTGAAGGCCGCAAGAGAGCTAACCAGGCTGAAGTTGGTATCGAGAACCTCAAAGCCAGGGTCGACACACTGATCACGATTCCAAACGACCGCCTTTTACAGGTAATTGATAAACAAACATCTATTGTTGAAGCTTTTCGTATTGCTGATGATGTGCTTCGCCAGGGCGTCCAGGGGATCTCCGATCTCATAGCTGTACCCGGTTTAATCAACCTTGACTTTGCTGATGTCAAAACGATCATGAAAGACACCGGTTCGGCTTTAATGGGTATTGGTATCGCCAAGGGCGATAACAGGGCCACTGATGCCGCTCGGAGCGCTATATCAAGCCCACTGTTGGAGACATCGATCGAAGGCGCCAGGGGAGTTCTTTTAAACATAACCGGTGGTACATCCTTAGGATTGTTTGAGGTTAACGAGGCTGCTGAAATTATTTTCCAGGCAGCAGATCCTGAAGCCAATATCATTTTCGGAGCTGTAATAGATGAACAGATGGAAGAAGAGGTCAGGGTGACAGTGATTGCCACCGGATTCGAAGATAGGATTCGCAAGGTAGAACGCCCAAAACCCGGTGAGATCGAAATCAAACCCTTTTCCAACTCTGATGGTTTGGATATCCCGGCTTTTCTGAGAAGACGTTGAAACAAAACCCCCTTTCAAATGAGGGGGGTTTTTTTATGATAAGTAAGCAATATAATAACATGCTTCTTTATAAAACAATTTAATGCCAACACCTTAATCCTTGACGGTTAATTTAACGTGGTGTATAAAAGGTGTATATCTCAAGAAAGGGGGTGGAATGAACAATGCTGCAGGGAAAAAACTGCCAACTCGCCGGGGATGCCGTCTGTCGCCTAACCGAGATGGCCAGTTCCGCCGGCTGAGCTGCAAAAATAGGTCCCAAGGACCTGGCACAGGTGCTGTGCCAGCTAAGCTCCAGCGAGGACCCCAACCTGCTGGTTGGTTCCTCCACCTCTGATGATGCAGCGGTTTACCGGCTGAATGATGATCTGGCATTGGTGCAGACAGTAGATTATTTTACTCCAGTAGTTGATGACCCATACACTTTTGGACAAATTGCTGCGGCAAATGCCCTCAGTGATATTTATGCTATGGGCGCAAAACCGCTTCTGGTCCTTAATATTATTGGTTTTCCGATCAAACTGCTGCCGCTGGAAATAATGGTGGAAATATTGAAAGGCGGCGCTGATAAGGTTAAGGAAGCCGGCGCAATAGTGGCCGGCGGCCATACCATTGAAGACAACGAGCCGAAGTATGGGCTTGCTGTTACCGGCCTTATCCATCCAGGCCGGGTGATCAAGAACGCTGGGGCGCGCCCAGGGGATATACTTATTTTAACCAAACCGCTGGGAACCGGAATTATCAATACGGCAGTCAAGGGAAAGCTTGCCGATGAGCCAACTGGCCGGGCAGCTGTTGAAGTGATGACCGCATTAAATGATCGGGCAGGAGGGGTTATGTTCAGCTTAGGGGTGAGTGCCTGTACAGATATTACCGGTTTTGGGCTGCTCGGCCACCTCTACGAAATGCTGTCGGCCAGCGGGGTCGGCGGACGGATTTATCTAAAGGATGTGCCTATCCTCGAGCAGGTCCGCAACCTGGCCGAAACAGGTCTCATACCGGGAGGGGCTTACCGGAACCTGGAATACCTGGAAGAGTGGCTGCGCTGGGATGAAGAGATCGATGAGACCGACCGGCTGATCCTGGCCGACCCTCAGACATCCGGAGGGCTTCTGATGGCCGTCCCCAGGAAAAGAGCTGATGAAGCAGTCAATGCCCTGCGGGCAGAAGGTGTAGCAGGTGTGAAGATCGGTGAAATCGTTGAATCCAGTGTCTCTTTAATTAACGTGAAAAATAAAAGATTGCACAGCTTATTATAAGTAGATTTAATGGCAGCGATCAGTTTTCTCTGGGTAAAAAATAAAACTCTATGAAAATAAAACTATTGGGGAGTATGGGAGAGCTAAACGCTCTCCCATACGTATTTTCGCAGGCATTTCGTTTTTTAACTGAATTCAATATATAGTATAATAATATCTGCGACGGCACTATATTTATGTATTGGTTGTATAATAACCACGTTAAAAAAATTATTTTCCGGAGTGTGAAAAGACAATGAGATGTCCCTTTTGCAGGTTATCTGACAGCCGGGTGCTGGACTCCCGGCCCACCGTGGAAGGTGATTCAATCCGGCGGCGCAGGGAGTGCGGGGGGTGCGGCAAAAGGTTTACCACCTATGAAAAAGTGGACGGGCTGCTCCTGGTGGTGGTAAAGAAGGATGGCCGCAGGGAAACTTTCGACCGGCAAAAACTCCTGCTCGGCTTAATCAAGGCATGCCAGAAGCGGCCGGTTTCCACCGAAAAGCTTGAAGCTGTTGTTGACAGTATTGAGCGAGACCTGCGTAATTTAATGGAGCCGGAGGTTAAGAGCGAATATATTGGCGGGCTTGTCATGAGCCAGCTGCGCGGGCTTGATGAAGTAGCCTATGTCCGTTTCGCCTCGGTTTACCGCGAATTCAGGGATGCGGAAAGTTTTATGCAGGAGTTAAAAGATCTTCTCAGCAATAAATGATGTATCTTAAAGGAGGAACACAAGAACATGTTTAAAACCATCCAGAAGCGTGACGGCCGCCAGGTGCCGTTCGATGAAGCCAAAATCACAGATGCTGTCTTTAAAGCGGCGCGGGCAGTAGGCGGAGAGGACCGCCAGACTGCTATGGAATTGTCCATTGAGGTGCTGAAACTTCTGAAGAAGAAGTACAACGGAAATTTATTCGGGGTTGAGGATGTCCAGGACTTGGTTGAAAAGGTGCTGATCGAAGCGGGCCACGCCAAGACTGCGAAAGCGTACATACTGTACCGGGACAAGCGCACAAGAATGCGGGATGCCAAGGGCGAGCTGATGGATGCGGTTGAGGAGATCCTTGAAGAGACAAACCGGGAAAATGCCAATATCAGCAATTCACCATCGGCAAAAATGCTGCAGATCGCCAGCGCGGCCAGCAAAAAGTATTATTTGACACGCCTGATTCCGGAAGAAATGTCCCATGCTCACCTGAGGGGCGATATTCACATCCATGACCTCGACTTTTACGGCAAGACCTTAACCTGCCTGCAAATTCCTTTACACAAGCTGTTGTCTGAAGGATTCAATACTGGCCACGGATACATCCGGCCTCCCAAGCGGCCGATATCCGCCACATCACTGGCGGCCATTATCCTGCAAAGCTCACAGAACGATATGCACGGCGGGCAGTCTTTCGCTTTCTTTGACAGGGATATAGCCCCCTTTGTAGAAGACGCATCAGAGCATGAAACCTACCAGGCAATGGAGGCTCTGATCCACAACTTGAATTCAATGCACAGCAGGGCCGGTGCCCAGGTACCTTTCTCCAGTTTAAACGTAGGGACTGAGACTTCGGAAACTGCCCGGCGGGTGGTGCGGAACCTGCTGCTGGCCTATGAGGCCGGTCTGGGCAACGGGGAAAACCCCATTTTCCCCAATATCATCTTCAGGGTCAAGGAAGGGATCAACTTTAATCCAAGTGACCCCAATTACGACCTGTTCAAACTGGCGATAAAGGTTGCCAGCCGGCGGCTTAATCCCACTTTCAGCTTTATGGACTCTTCCTTCAATAAAGAATGGGGCACCGAGGTTTCATACATGGGCTGCCGCACCAGGGTGATGGCAAACAACCGCGGTCAGGCTGTTACCGACCGCAGGGGAAACCTCTCATTTACCACGATCAACTTGCCGCGGGTGGCGATCAAGGCTGAACGGGACGTGGACGAATTCTACCGCAAGCTTTCAGAGGTACTGGACCTTGCTGTCCGGCAGCTGCATCACCGCTACGGTGTTCAATGCAAGCTCAAGGTTAAGGACATGCCTTTCATCATGGGGCAGAAGCTTTATCTTGATTCAGAAAACCTGGGCCCCGATGATACCATTGAGGAGGCAATTAAACACGGTACCCTCTCCGTTGGTTTCATCGGCCTGGCTGAAGCGCTGACAGCGCTGACCGGGCGGCACCACGGACAGGACGAGGAGGCCCAGGCGCTGGGGCTGGAAATAGTTGGCTTCATGAATAATAAGATCAATGAGGCCGCTGAAGAATATGGATTGAATTACACTTTCCTGGCCACACCCGCCGAGGGTCTGTCCGGGCGTTTTGTCAAGCTCGACCGCAAGGAATTCGGTCTCATTCCGGGCGTAACCACAAAAGAATACTATACCAACTCCTTCCACATTCCGGTGGAGTTTCCCATCAGCAGCTTTGACAAAATCAGCTTGGAAGGGCCGTATCATAAATACTGCAACGCCGGTCACATCAGCTATGTGGAGATGTCGTCGCCGCCGCTGCAAAACCCGGACGCGGTTGAGGCCATTATCAGGCATATGCGCGACAGCGATATGGGATACGGCGGGATCAATTACCCGGTGGACTTCTGCACCAACTGCAACCTGACAGGCGTGATTAATGAAGGATTATGTCCGCGCTGTGGTTCTTTAAATATTCGCCGGGTGCGCAGAATCACCGGTTACCTGAGTACAACCGACCGCTTCAACGACAGCAAACTTTTAGAGCTGAAAGACAGGGTGCCGCATATATAATATTTCAAATAATACTGCAAAGATGTGATCATAGTGGAAATCCGAATAGCTGGTACTGTCAGGGAAAGTGTGGTTGACGGGCCGGGTCTGAGGTTTGTAATATTTGCCCAGGGCTGCTGCCACCGCTGCAATGGCTGTCACAATCCCGACACCTGGGATCTCCTTGGCGGTGAGCCGGTTAAAGCTGAAGATTTATTGAAACAAGTCAAGGCAGAAAAACTGATCAAGGGAGTGACCTTATCCGGTGGTGAACCATTCCTTCAGGCCGCGCCACTGGCCTGGCTCGGCCGGGAAATTAAAAAGCAGGGCTTGGATCTGATCACTTTTACAGGATACACCTGGCAAGAGCTCCGGGCACTTTGTCCTGAAGACCGGGCGGCAAGTGATCTGATGCAGGTGTCAGATTATATTATCGACGGGCCTTTCATCTTGGAGGAAAAAGATTTCGATCTGCCCTTCAGGGGCTCCCGCAACCAGAGGATCATCGACGTTAAAAAATCAATTGCTGCAGGCAAAGTTATAGAAGCCGGCTTTTCATAAGAGAAAAGCCGGTTTTTATAACTAAAGCACTAATCTGAAATAGGCTTCAAGCAATATCACCCTGAGCAACAGAGAAGGATCTTACAAAAGAGTCTACATTACAGTTCAGCATGAAATAAAAAAAGATTTTTATCTTCTGATGGTGCCGCTTTAGCGGCAGGGATGATTAAGTTATATTGACCAGCTTTTGAACGCTTATTCCGATGCTGGGGGGAGTTGGGCTTGACCTGGACACAAGTTATTAATCCGCTGAACAGCGTCGGTCTGTCCGCCCTGGCTGCTGCTGTGCCGATAATTTTCCTTTTCATCGCCCTGGCCGGAATGCGCTTGAAGGGACATATAGCAGGCTTGATCACCGTGGCGCTTGCCATCATGGTCGCCTCGACAATATTCAGGATGCCGGTGTGGTATGTATTACAGTCTGTGATTTACGGTGCTCTTTATGGCCTTTTCCCGATCGGCTGGATAATTGTCACCGCGGTATTCCTGTATAACATGACTGTTAAAACCGGACAGTTTGAGATTATTAAGGACTCCATTGCGGCTATCACTGATGACCGCCGCCTGCAGGCTTTACTGATCGCATCTTCTTTTGGTGCCTTTCTTGAAGGCGCGGCTGGCTTTGGCACTCCTGTGGCAATCACTTCTGCCATGCTGGCTGGGCTGGGTTTTAATCCTCTTTATGCTGCCGGGATCTGTCTGGTTGCGAACGCTGCCCCGGTAGTTTTCGGCGCTGTAGGCACGCCGGTGATTACAGCTGGTGCGGTCACCGGAATTGACGCTATGGTGATCAGTCAGATGGCTGGCCGCCAACTGCCTTTTCTGTCTCTTCTGGAGCCGTTTTTACTGGTAATGATCATATCTGGCTGGAGAGGTATAAAAGAGGTCTGGCCTGCTGCCTTGCTCAGGTGTTGTTAAATATGCAAAGCCGCATCGATAACAAGTTTCAGTAGGGCTAAGAGGCAAAAAAAAGGGTTTTGATCAATGAAGCGGAATTATTTTACTAAAAAGGACGAATAGGGGGATATGTATGCGTCTGCAATTTTTGGGGGCAGCCGGGATAGTAACCGGTTCCTGCTTTCTTCTGGACACCGCAAACGCCAGGATAATGATCGAGTGTGGTATGTACCAGGGCAGAAAAGAAATTAGAGATAAGAATTTTGAGAGCTTTAATGTGCCGCCGCGCAGCGTAGATCACCTCCTGCTGACTCATGCCCATATAGATCATAGCGGTTTGATTCCAAAGCTGATCAAACACGGTTTTAGGGGCAGTGTATACGCAACCGGGCCAACTGTCGAGCTGTGTGAGGTGCTGCTGCCTGACAGCGCGTACATCCAGGAGATGGAGGTTGAGCGGAAGAACCGTAAGTTCCGCCGAGCCGGCAAGGGCATGATCGAACCGATCTATACAGTTAACGAAGCATATAAATGCCTCTCTCAGTTTAAACCGGTTGAATATGATGAGATAATTCAGCTTACACCTGAAGTAAAAATGCGTTTTGTGGACGCCGGCCATATTCTCGGCTCGGCGATGGTTGAAATATGCGTCAAAGAGAACGGGACGGACACCAAGCTTGTATTTTCCGGTGATATCGGAAACCTGGACCGGCCGATTGTTAGAGATCCTTCTTATATCGCTGAAGCCGACTATGTGATCATGGAGTCGACTTATGGCGCGCGCCTGCATGATCAGAATGAAAAAGAAATGGAAACACTGCATGATGTCATCTGGGAAACCTATAAAAAAGGCGGCAACCTGGTCATCCCGGCCTTTGCCGTTGAACGTACGCAGGACTTGCTGTATCACTTATATATGCTGATGAAGACAAACAGGATGCCGGCCATGTCGGTTTACATCGACAGCCCGCTGGCTACTGCAGCGACAGAGGTTTTCTGGAACCATCGCGATGTTTTTGATCAGGAATCAGCCGCCCTGATGAAGGACAGCGCAGACCCAATGCAAATTCCAGGCATTAAGTTTACCAAATCAGCCGAGGAGTCCAAAGCCTTGAACCAGGCTGACAGGGCCATTATCATCTCAGCCAGCGGTATGTGCGAAGCTGGCCGGATAAGGCATCATCTTAAATATAACCTGTGGCGCCCGGACAGCACGGTGCTGTTCGTCGGCTATCAAGCGGAGGGCAGTCTGGGCAGGCAGATTGTTGACGGCCAGAAATCTGTCAATATTTTTGGTGATGAAATCGCGGTTAAGGCCGATATCAGGTTTATTGAGGGCTATTCATCACACGCAGACCAGGCTGGACTGGTCAAATGGATTAAAAGCTTCAGCAAGCCGCCCCGTGAAGTTTTCCTGGTACACGGTGAGCCGGAATCTTCTGCTGCTCTGGCCAGCCTCCTGAGAGCGGAGCATGGCTTTAAGGTCAGCATTCCGGTCCTGCAGCAGATTTTTGAGCTGCTGCCGGAAGGAGCAAAGGCAGCGCCTGAAGATAGGATCAGAGAGATGTACGATTCCATATCAGCAAAGCTCAAGAAATTAATGGCTTCAGGCATTGAGAAGTCCCAGCAGGAAGATATTTTAAAACGCCTTACCGAGCTTGAGAATATTATCAGCAAAGAAAAATAAAACCGGCTGGAGGAGGGGAAGCATAACTTGTCTTTGACCGTCCGGAAAGGTGATTTATCATTTTGTGTTTTCCCTCACCTGGAAGCGACCAACCTCGTGAAACACGGCTTCACCACACGAGCAGGTGGTGTGAGCAAAGGATTATACGGCAGCCTGAACACGGCCTTTCACATCGGAGATGACGATGGCAATGTGCTAATCAACAGGGATCTGGCCTGCAGGGCGCTGGGCATAAATTTCCGTCACCTGGTAGCAGGCAGGCAGGTGCATGGTGATGAGATCAGGGTGGTGGAGGAACGCGATAAGGGTAGGGGCGCTTTTTCTGAAGAAGACTCGCTTCCGAATACCGATGCCTTGTTGACAGGCCTGCGGGGCGTGCCTCTTTCCAGTTATTATGCTGACTGTGTGCCGATTTTTCTGCTGGACCCGGTACGGAGGGTGGCAGCCCTGGCCCACGCCGGCTGGAAGGGTACGGTGCTCAGGATAGCTCAGAAAGTTGTAGCCAGGATGGCTGCGTTTTACGGCACCGATCCGGCTGACTGCCTGGCAGGTGTGGGCCCTTCAATCGGGCCCTGCTGCTATGAAGTGGACGAACCGGTGATTAGCAGGTTCCGGGAGTCATACCCAGATTGCCAAAAGTTTGCCACGGTTGTTTCTCCAGGCAAGTGGAAACTGAATTTATGGGAAGCCAACAGGTTCACTCTGCTGGAAGCAGGACTGAAGCCGGCAAATATAATAGCAGCAGGTATCTGTACGTCATGCCACAACGAATTGTTTTTCTCGTACCGCGCTCAGGCGGGCAAGGCAGGACGGATGGCGTCGCTGATCATGTTGAAGTAGTCGGGCCAGGCGAAAGGAAGATTGGGATGTCCAAAATACTCGTGATTGAAGATGAGAAGAATATTCTTGAACTGGTAAGCTTTAATCTGGAGCGGGAAGGCTTCCAGGTGATAGCCACTATGGATGGCACCAGCGGCCTGGAAATGGCCCGGGAAGAGCTTCCAGATTTAATCATCCTGGACGTGATGCTGCCGGGCATGAACGGTCTTGAAGTATGCCGTGAGCTTCACCAGGACCCAACTACCGGTAACATCCCTGTGGTTATTCTCAGTGCCAGAGCTGAGGAACTGGACAAGGTCCTTGGATTGGAAATGGGCGCCGATGATTACATTGTTAAACCCTTCAGCCCCAGGGAGCTGCTGGCAAGAGTCAAGGCGCGCCTGCGCAGGTACAGCCCGGGAGAAAAAAATACACCTGGGAAAAAACTGAAAATAGGACAGCTGGAAATTGATGATGATAAATATGCTGTTTTTTATAAAGGCGTCAGACAGGATTTTACACCGATAGAATTTGAGCTGCTGCGCTTTCTGGTACAGAACCGGGGTAAGGTGTTTACGAGGGAGCAGCTGTTGGAACAGGTGTGGGGATACTATTATCCGGGTGACTCCCGTACGGTTGATGTGCACGTCAGGCATATCAGACAGAAACTCGGGTCTGAACCGGGGGTTACGGAGCTTATAGAGACTGTACGCGGGGTTGGTTATCGTTTTAAGGAGGACTCGTAATGCCAGCAATTCTCAGGATCTTCAAAAATATAGGCTGGCGGCCGATCGCCAGCTATTTCCCCCTGCTTATTGTTTTTATTGGCCTGGCCCAGCTCTATGCTTTAAACTGGCTGAGCTTCTGGGCTTTTGTGCTGTTGTCTTTCTTGTGCACCATAATTCTGGCCTGGATTTTATACAGCAGCTTGATAAATCCACTTAAAGAAGTAATTTCCATTGCTAAAAGCGTGGCCGGTGAGAATTTTGAACAGTATGTGCCAGCCTTTTCACATAATGAAATCGGTGATCTGGCCCGTTCAATCAACTGCATGACCAAACGTTTAAAAAAGGTGACTGAAAACCTGAACTCGGAGCGGGGAAGACTGCAGGCTATTTTAAACGGCATGACCGATGGCGTAATCATTATGGATAGCTGGGGCCGGGTTATTTTGCTGAACCCAGTGGTGGAAAAATTGTTTAGGATTACCAACTCAGCAAGTAAAGGGAAAAATATCATCAGGGTCATCCGCGATTATGAACTGGAAAAATTGCTGCACCAGTCATTGGAGACAGGAGAGTCAATCAAGAAGCAGATTCAGATATTAGCGCCGGATCGCCGGATTTTTCGAGTTTATGTGACGCCGATCAGCACCGGCGATGACTCGGGTGAAGTGGTGGCAATATTAAGGAATGTCACTGACAAGAAAATGCTGGAGGAGATGCGCAGCGATTTTGTGGCCAATGTTTCCCATGAATTGAGGACCCCCTTGACCTCAATCAGGGGTTTTGCTGAAACACTGTTGGACGGGGCGTATGAAGATCCGGCCACGGCTAGGAAATTCCTGCTGATCATCAATAAGGAAGCGGAAAGGCTTTCACGGTTAATTGATGAAATTTTGAACCTGTCCCGGATAGAGGACGAAAAGTTTGTATTAAACTATGAGGAGTTTAGTATCAGCGACATAATCCAAAGGACTGCTGCGATTGTCCAGACGCGGGCCTCGGAAAAGAATCTGACAATCAACATGGATGTCCCGGATGATCTCCCAGCAGTTCAAGGGGATCCTGATATGATCAGGCAGGTTCTGCTCAACCTGGTAGACAACGCCATCAATTACACCCAGTCCGGCGGGACGGTCTTGGTCCGGGCGGCAGTGGAGCAGGGCGAGTTGAGGGTAGACGTTCAGGATAATGGAATTGGTATTACGCCTGAAAACCTGTCCCGGTTGTTTGAGCGCTTTTACAGGGTTGACAAAGCACGTTCCAGAGAAATGGGGGGGACCGGCCTGGGTTTGGCAATTGTTAAACATATAGTTGAGGCGCACAAGGGTAAAGTCCAGGTGGAGAGCAAAGTCGGCAGGGGAAGCACTTTTTCCTTCCGCTTGCCTCTTAAAGCATCAGAACATAAAGCGACTTGACAAATCTAAAAAAAATAGCTAACTTTAATTTCTTAAAAAAAGGGCCATGAATGTTGCGCCAACGCAGGAATCGGCTTTCATACCGTCGAACTGTACTCCATTTGGAGATAAATCTCAGGATTTAATTTATATGACAAAACAAAACGGCTCATCAAAGCCTTTATCTGGGAAAAGACGCCAGCCGAAAAAATGGGTCAAAATATTTTTGATCATTTTATCACTGCTTTTATTTTTAATTTTCTTGAGCAGGCTATTTCTTATTTCCACTATTTCCAAGGTGCAGGTTTTGTCAAGCCAGGTTGCGACTGACACTATACCGCTTGATGTGATCCTGATCAAAGAAGAGAAAGTGATTAATGCTCCTGCCAGCGGCAGGCTTCATCTGGTTGTACCGGATGGCAAACGCCTTGAAATGGGGGCCAAAGCTGCTGAAATAATTGTTGCCGGAGAGGCTTCCGGAGACTATAAAATTGATATATCCACTAGTGCAACAGGTATTTTATGCACCCATCTGGATGATTTGGAAAGTATTCTGACCCCACAAAACATCACGGTGGCAGAACTGATAAAGATAGAAAAAACGGTTGTTGGTTCCAGTATCGACGGCACCAATGTTGCTGAATGGCAGCCTGTATTTAAAATAATTGACAACCTATCTCCTGTTAGCATTTATGCCTCCATACCTAAAGCAGCCCTTGCAGACGGTTATCCGGCTCAGCCTGAGACGTTGCAGGCATCATGGGAGAACTATGTTTTTGCCTTAGCCCCCGGTGAACTCACTGACAACGGTGACATGCTGGAAGGTTTTTACCAGATTGCGGATTATCCCGAAGCGCTGGTACACCATCGTAAAGTCCAGCTAATGATAACTGCCAGGCAGCTCAAGGGCCTCTTGGTTCCAGACAAAGCTGTTGTCTACCATGATGGTGAACCAGGTATATACTTAGCGGTTAAGAAAAAAGCACAATGGACGCCTGTTGCCATTGAGGGGGAACTGGCCGGGAAGGTGGCTGTTTCCGGAGAGGGAATAAGTGAAGGTACCCGCTTTATAAGCAATCCCGTCCTGCTCAGGGAAGGCTGGCCAATAGAATAAGGGTGTGTAGCAACTGTGAGTATCCAGGAAAATCTGGACCGGGTTCAAAAAAGAATAAATGCTGCTGCCCTTCGCGTCGGCCGCGATCCAGGAGAAATTAAACTGGTGGCAGTAACCAAAAAAACAAGCGTGGAGGTCATCAAAGAGGCGCTGGCACTTGGGATTAAAAGCCTGGGAGAAAACAGGGTACAAGAATTTCTGGTCAAATACCCTCAGCTCAGCCCGGATATCGAGTGGCATTTTATCGGCCACCTGCAGAGCAATAAGGTTAAAAAGATAATCGGCAAAGTGAGTTTGATTCACTCTCTTGACAGCTGGACCCTGGCAGAGGCGGTGAGCAGGGCGGCCTGCGAGGCCGGGGTTGTCGCCGGGGCGCTGCTCCAGGTTAATATAGCTGGTGAAGCGTCAAAATACGGGCTGTCACCAGATGAGTCAGAGGCTTTCGCGGGCGCAGCAGCAGGGCTGCCCGGACTAGAACTGCGGGGGCTGATGACCATTGCCCCGGAATGTGAAGATCCGGAGGAGGTCAGGTATGTCTTCCGGCAGGCGAGGGAAATGGCCAAAAGGCTCAAGGACAATATTCCCGGGGTTAAGATGGATCTTCTATCAATGGGTATGACAGGTGATTATGAAGTAGCAGTGGAAGAGGGTACCAATATTTTAAGGTTGGGAACCGCTTTGTTTGGCAAACAATATTAATAAATATAAGCGGGTTGACATAAATAAAAAATAAAATGCATATTAAGGAGGCTTGATGACGAACATGAAGATTGTGGATAAAATGCTTAACTTTATGGGTTTCGAAGAGGATGTCATGGAAGAAATGGAAGAAGAAGAAAAGAGCGTTCGTGAAGAACCACGTGAAGAATCACGTGAAGAAAAGTCCTGGCTGAAGAAAAAAGATAAAGAAAAAGGAGCCGTTATCAGTATGCACGCCCAGCGCCAGGTACGGGTGGTAGTTATTGAACCGAGAACATTTGAGGAGGCAAAAGGGATCACTGACAATCTGAAGAGCAGGCGCCCGGTTATTGTCAACCTGGAACAGGCTGACCAGGAGCTGGCCCAGCGGGTGGTCGACTTTGTCAGCGGGGCGACATATGCTTTAAATGGCAATATGCAGAAAGTAGGCAATGCTATTTTCCTTTTTGTGCCTAATAATATGGACATTGCCAGTGACTTCAAAGAACAAGCCAAAGGTAAAAGCATGTTTTCAAACATACGTTTTTAAAATTAGCATAAGGTGGTTAATATAATGCCTTTGACAGGGCGAAAAATTGGATTTCTAGGCGGGGGATCTATGGCCGAGGCGCTTATGACAGGTTTGCTGCGCACCGGGCTTGTAGCGCCTGCTGATATTTACATCAGCGACATCAGTAATCAGCGGCTGGCAGAACTGAAACAAAAATTGGGTGTACAAAAAGCCGCAGATAACAAGACTGTTGTAAAAGAAGCTGATGTTGTCATACTTGCTGTCAAGCCGCATGTTGCACCATCAGTTCTGAAAGAAGTAGCACCAGTGGCTAAACCTGGCCAAACCTTTATTTCCTTAGCTGCCGGTGTTCAGATCAGCCTGATCGAGGACTGCCTTGCTGGCCCTGTGCCGGTTATCCGGGTGATGCCGAACACGCCCTGCCTGGTAGGAGAGGGCGCAAGTGCAGTGAGCGCCGGAACTCATGCCAGGAAAGAAAATATAAAAATCGCGATGGCTGTCTTCAACGCGGTGGGAAAAGCCGTGGAGGTCCCGGAAACTCTGCTCGATTGTGTCACAGGTTTAAGCGGCAGCGGCCCGGCTTATATGTACGTTATTCTGGAGGGGCTGATTGACGGCGCTGTACGCCTCGGACTGCCGGCTGACACAGCGCGTGAACTGGCTGCCCAGACCATGCTGGGCTCAGCGAAGATGGTCCTGGAAACAACTGAACACCCGGCGAAGCTAAAAAACAGAGTAACCACTCCCGGCGGAACAACTGCCGCCGGACTTTATGCTCTGGAAGAGGGAGCCTTAAGGGCTGTGCTGATGAAGGCGGTAACCGCTGCAACCCAGCGTTCACGCGAGATGTCAGAATAAACCTGGAGATATCTTGCGCGATGATAATTGCTGTGGGGAAGATTTGCCAGCTGTAAATTATTCTTTAAAAGATAAAGTGCGAGGTGCTATATGGGTCTCAGTCTATTGAATCTAATCAGACATGTTGTAAGTGTAGCTTTTGAGGTATATTCGTGGATTTTGATTATAAGGATCCTGCTTTCATGGATCCAGCACAATCCTTACCAGCCAATAATCCGATTTATATATGAGGTGACCGAACCATTTCTGCGTATTTTCAGACGGCTTATCCCTCCTTATGGGGCAGTGGACTTCTCTCCGATAGTCGCATTTATAGCCCTGCGTATAATCGAATGGATTGTTATCAGAATTCTATATTATTTTACACTCATATTTTATTAAGATGCATATAAAGGAACCTGAGGTGAAGAGATTGTGCTGACACCGCTGGACATCCAAAAAAAAGAGTTTAAGCACGCATTCCGTGGTTATAGCGAAGAAGAAGTCGATACTTTTTTGGACCTGGTTGTTCAGGACTATGAAAACCTGATTCGGGAAAACCAGGAGCTCAGGGAGAAAGTAGTCCAGACAGAACAAAGCATGGCCCGTTACCGTGAAGTAGAGGATGCAATCAAGGACACCATGGTAATGGCTCAGAAAAACACTGAGGAACTGCGGCAAAACGCTGAAAAAGAAGCCGCTCTGCTCCTGGACAGGACCCGGCTTGAAGCTGATAAGCTTACCCGGGCCGCCGAGCGGGAGGCAGTCGCACTGAGGCAGGATGCCGAGAAAAAGCTTAAGCAGGTAGTCGAGGAATACCAACGCCTGCAAAGTGAGTCACACATGTTCAGAGTGCGCTTCAGGTCTCTGCTGGAGGCGCAGATCAAGGCTTTGGATAATGAAGAGAAGGAATTGTCACCTGATGGTGAACAGGGCGGGAGAGATTCCTGACTACTTTAATTTGCTGTCTGCAGCGAAATCTCCTGACTCCTAAAAGGGTCGGGATTTTTTTAACTTTACCAATAGATAAGGAGAGCAGAAAGTTGGAACATCTGAAAGACCTGTTAAAAAAATTGAAGCCGGGGATACAGGGCATAGAAGAATACTTTGTTTCCGCGGTGCTGCTGCCGATTATCGAAACGGAGGACGGGCTGCACATACTGTTCGAGATCCGTGCTAATCACCTGCGCAGACAGCCCGGTGAAATTTGTTTCCCGGGCGGCGCGGTAGAAAAAGGCGAAATCTGTAATCCACAGGAAACAGCAGTCCGCGAAACTATCGAGGAACTGGGGATCAAGAACAACGAAATCGAACTGCTGGGTTCCCTTAACTGTTTTTTTGCGCCGCCTGGAACGATAATTTATCCTTATGTGGGATTGATCAAGAGGAAAGAAAGCATCAAGCCAAATCCAGCCGAGGTAGAGGATTTTTTTCTGGCCCCGGTGGAATACTTTCTGAAGCACCCGCCCACTAAAAGCAGTGTTGAAGTAGCGACACGATACAATGATGATTTCCCCTTTAACAGGGTTCCACCCTTCTACAGAAAAGAATGGAATAAAAGATGGACTTTCCCGGTTTATTTCTACGAGTACAAAGAACATTTTATCTGGGGGATTACCGCCAGGATGCTGCACTGCTTTATTGCCACTTATTATGATCTGGAAAATGACGGTTGATGGTTTGAGGAGGTATAACCGGTGGAGTACGTTTTTCAAAAAAGCTGGTTTTGTTCTGTAACTTCTCTGGACGACGGCGGGCTGCTTGCTGAAACCACTCTTGTCGGCACAGACATCGAGGCTCTGGGGTGGCTTGTCATTGGAAGGCATGATTTTATAATCAGGGAGGCGGCCTGGGAGGTAAACCGCTCACCAGAGGGCGCTCTAAACGGGAGTGGGGTAATCCAAGGACTGCGGGGAGTGACAGCGTATTTCAACTCCGGCGGGGACCTGCGGCGGGAGGCGGGAGATATTGCCGGCGGCCTGGCCCGGGAAATGCTGGCCGAGTGCGTCAGGGGGATTATCCAGGCGGAAACTTTCCTGTACCGTGAAAGGGGTTACCCGACACCTGAGGCCTACGGGGAGTATTGGGAAAAAGCCTACCTGAACTCCTGCCGCTATTACAGCAACCTGCACCGCATCTCCCGCAGGTGGTCAGAGTACGTTGGCGGTTATTACACTGCAAAAAAGCTCTATGCCCGCTTCAAGAAATGCTCCATCCTCAGAATATCCGGAGGCTATTCGGCTGCCGGGATATTCAATGATTCTTTTCATGAAATGGGGATCACCATAAAATTGAATGATCAGGGCATGGTCCTGGACTGCCAGGGTAATTTCCTGCGGGCGCCGGATCCGGTATGCTTTGAAAATGCTGCCCGGCTCGAATCATTGAAGGGCGCTGTCCTTACCGGCTTTGATAAAAAAGATGTGATCAAGAAGATTGGCGGGCCCTGTGGCTGCGACCACCTGGCTGATCTGGTATACGACCTGGCAAAGGGGCTTAAGAAAGCATTAAATCCCTAGCATTTCAGGCTGCAAATGGGAGGATAATAAGTTGCTTCAGATCAGGGAAGAAAACGGCAGTGTCTTTTTTAAGGTGAGGGTTATACCCCGGGCATCCAGGGAAGGTGTCGTGGGGCTTTACGAGGATGCCCTTAAAATAAGGCTGACTGCCGCACCTGTTGATGGCAGGGCCAATGAAGCCTGCAGGGCCTTTTTGGCCAAAACAATTTCGGTGCCGCGTGCACAGGTAGAAATATTCTCCGGACATACCAGCCGTAATAAAGTGATCAAGGTTTCAGGCGTAAGCCCCGAAAAAATATTAAAGACTTTGCTGCCATAGTAATCCTGATGAAAAAGGTAAATATTTCACGTTTGCCTTGTGCTTGGTTGACTACCTTTGGGCTTTTTAATATAATATTGCTTGTCAGTGTATATTGTAAAAGCCTATGAGCGGGAGGAGTAAGCGGACTTTGTCTTTTTAGAGAGCCCGGGTTTGGTGAGAACCGGGTACAGATATGCCGCTGAAAATCACCCGTCAGGCGCCTGCTGAAATTCATGACGCGAAGACTAAGCTGAGGCCGGTTTGCCATCGTTATAAGGCAGTTTGAGTGGTTAGCTTCCGGTGCCGTGCATATGGCACTGTGCCGGGCTGGAGTTAGGGTGGTACCGCGGGTTTAAACCCGTCCCTTAGGGGACGGGTTTTATTATTGCACTGTGAAAAGCTGCGCCTGGCTTCGTCATACGTCGCTGGCTTGGTACTCACGTACGATAACAAGTACCCTCCGTCCCATCCGGCTCCGTTTTCCTCGCCATGCTTGCTTTTGACAGCGCTTGAGGCAGTTAAATAAGTCTTATATAAAGATTCAGAGAGGTGTTTGAAAGATGGATTACAGCCAGACCTTAAACCTGCCAAAAACTGATTTCCCGATGCGGGCAAACCTGCCCGAAAGGGAACCGGATTTTCTGAAGTTCTGGGATGAGATCGATATTTACGGCAAGGTCCAGGATAAAAACCGCGGCCGGAAAAAATTTATTTTGCATGACGGCCCTCCTTACGCCAACGGGCATATCCACCTGGGGCACGTCTTGAATAAAGTTTTGAAAGATATCGTTGTCAAATATCATTCCATGTCAGGCTTTGACGCGCCATATGTGCCGGGCTGGGATACCCACGGCCTGCCCATCGAACAGCAGGCGATAAAGTCTTTCGGCATCAACCGCCACGAAATCGATACTGTGGAGTTCAGAAACAAATGCAAGGACTTTGCCCTGAAGTTTGTTGACATCCAGCGGGAAGAATTCAAACGGCTGGGTGTGAGGGGTGAATGGGACAGGCCCTACCTTACCCTGATGCCGCATTATGAAGCCCGTCAAATCGGCGTTTTCGGTGAGATGGCTAAAAAAGGTTACATTTACAAGGGGCTGAAGCCGGTTTACTGGTGCGCTTCCTGTGAAACCGCCCTCGCCGAGGCGGAAGTCGAGTACGGTGATAAAAAATCGGCTTCAATTTATGTGCGGTTTCCGGTACAAGACGGTAAGGGAATCCTTCCCGAGGGCAATACTTACCTGGTGATCTGGACTACCACACCGTGGACGCTGCCTGCCAACGTGGCGATATCACTGCATCCCGAGTTTAATTATGTATTAGTCAGGGCAGGGGAAGAAAAATACCTGGTAGCAGAAGAACTAAAAGATAGTTTTCTCAAGAACACCGGTATTGTAAGTGACGAAGTGATCGGGGAGTTCAAGGGTTCTGAATTGGAGCTGATTGAGTGCGGCCACCCTTTTGCGGACAGGGTATCGCTGGTCATCATGGGTGAGCATGTCACGCTTGACCAGGGCACCGGTTGTGTGCACACAGCTCCCGGTCACGGCATGGAAGACTTTGTTGTGGGTAAGCTCTATGATCTGCCTGTAATATCTCCCGTTAACGGCAAAGGTGTCTTTACTGAAGAAGGAGGTATTTTTGCCGGCCAGTTTTACCTGGACGCCAACAATAGTGTGCTGGAGGAACTGGAACGCCGGGGAAATTTGCTGAACCACTCCACCGTCCTGCACCAGTATCCTCACTGCTGGCGCTGCAAAAAGCCTGTTTTCTTCCGGGCTACCGAGCAATGGTTCGCCTCAATTGACGGGTTCCGCCAGCCGGCTCTTGACGAGATCCGCACCGTACGCTGGATTCCCGCCTGGGGTGAAGAACGCATATATAATATGGTGGCAGGCCGTGGTGACTGGTGTATCTCCCGCCAGCGCAGCTGGGGGGTTCCTATACCGATTTTCTACTGTAAAGGTTGCGGCAAAGAATTGATCAATGATCAAACCATCGTGCACCTGCAGGGGCTTGTCAGGCAGCATGGTTCTGATGTCTGGTTTGCCAGGGACGCTGCAGACCTGATGCCGCGGGGCGTCAAGTGCGGCTGCGGCTGTGGTGAGTTTGACAAAGAAACAGATATCATGGATGTCTGGTTCGATTCCGGCACTAGCCACTTTGGGGTGCTGGACGAGCCGTCTGTCTGGCCTGATCTGTGCTGGCCGGCGGATCTCTACCTTGAGGGAAGCGACCAGCACCGAGGCTGGTTTAACTCTTCGCTGTCCACCTCGGTGGCCGTGAACGGCAAGGCGCCCTACCGGGCGGTGCTGACCCACGGTTTTGTTGTGGACGAGCAGGGCCGCAAACAGTCCAAATCCCTGGGCAACGTGGTGGACCCAGCCAAGGTGATCAAGCAGATGGGAGCCGATATCCTGCGCCTCTGGGTCAGCTCTGCTGATTACAGGAGCGACTTGGCGGCTTCGCCCAGTATTTTAAAACAGACGACCGAGGCCTACCGTAAAATCAGGAATACGTGCCGCTTCCTGCTCGGCAACCTTTATGACTTCGACCCAATGAAAGACAGGGTTGATGATGACCAACTGCTGGAAATAGACCGTTGGGCGATGATGAAGCTGCAAAAACTGGTGCAAAAGGTAACCGGGTCTTACCGGGATTACGAATACCACGTGGTCTACCACGCCATTCACGGGTTCTGCACGATAGACATGAGCTCTCTTTACCTGGATATTATTAAAGACCGGCTCTACACCATGCCGGCTGCTTCAAAAGAGCGCCGGGCAGCGCAAACTGTGATGTATGAAACCCTTTCGGTCCTTGTCCGGCTGCTTGTACCGGTTCTGACATTCACAACTGAAGAAATCTGGCGCCACATGCCCGGTGACAGGGGTGGTCATGTCAGCGTCCAGCTTGCCGAAATGCCGGAGGCTGAAGAAAAATACATTGATGATGAACTGGATCAGAAATGGGAGCGCCTCCTGGTTGTGCGGGGTGAAGCAACCAAAATCCTGGAGGCTGCCCGGCGGGATAAGGTGATTGGTAACTCACTGGAGGCTGCAGTTGACCTGTTTGCAGGTAAGGATCTTTACAGTTTTCTTGAAAACCAGCTGTCTGATCTGCCCAATGTCTTCATTGTTTCGGGTGTTACCCTGGCCCGCCTGGAAGATGCCCCGACAGGAGCCCAGAGCAATGATACCATACCTGAACTGGTTATATCGGTGCGCCCTGCTGGCGGCAAAAAGTGTGACCGCTGCTGGATGTACCACGAGGGAGTTGGCGCTGAAGCGGAGCATCAGACACTCTGCCCGCGCTGCGCTGCAGTGGTAAAAGGAGCTTAGCTTAAATTTTAATAGACATTCATGCCACTGTGCGGCACCATTAGAGGATGAATAACCATTTTTAATGTTATTATGAACGATAGTGAATAATACTGGTGTAAAATCCTTCGCGGCCGCTCAGGATGACATTTACTTGAAACCTGTTTTCAGGATAGTAAAATATTTTTATTGAGGAAAGGAGGGGACTTGTTGTTGGAAATTAAAGTACTCAGCTCCGGCTGCTGGCGGAGCAAGGCGCTGACAAAAGAAGTCTATGATGTGGCAACTGGCCTTGACAGGGATATCAAGGTTGAAGTGATAGAAAAAATGGACGAAATTTTAAAGTACAACATCCTGAGGATGCCTGGCCTGGTGATTGACGGCAGGCTGATGACATCCGGCAAAGTCCCTTCCAAAAGCGAGATAAAAAAATGGATCCAGGAAATACCTGAGTAATAGATGACGAAACAAAAACGGTGAGAAAAATGTTTTTTTCTATAATTATAGCTGTTTTATTAATTGATCAGGGTTCCAAAGCTGCTGTTCAGATGTTGATGCAGCTGGGCGAGTCGATCGCCGTGGTGCACCCTGTTTTTTATCTCACTTATATTGTGAACCCCGGTGCTGCCTTTGGCATATTGCCTAATCAAAGATTGCTTTTAATCATCACAGGGCTGCTGCTTGCAATCGGGATCCTGGTTGGTTACAGGATGCTGCCTCCCGGCAGGACAGTTTTGAAAAGCGGTTTGGCTTTGGTGCTGGGAGGTGCCCTGGGCAACCTAGCGGATCGGCTGCGTTATGGTGGGGTTGTGGATTTTTTAGACTTTCGCGTTTGGCCGGTTTTCAACCTGGCCGACACGGCAATTTTCATCGGAGCCTGCCTATTAGCCTGGGAGCTGCTGAAAGACGGCAGTAAATCTGATAAGGGTAGTGAATATTAATGTTGTCGGTACATTATTTTGAGGTCAGGGAGGGTGAGGCAGAGAAAAGGATTGATGTTTTCCTGGCCGGCGAGGCTGAGGACTATACCCGCTCGCATATCCAGAAACTGATTGGAGACGGCTTCGCTTACGTAAACGGGGTAACAGCTAAAGCAAGCTATAAGGTTAAGGTGGGCGATTTGATCAGGCTGGAGATACCGGAGCCGGAGGGACTGGAAACAAAAGCGGAAAAAATCCCTCTTGATATCTACTACGAGGACAGCGACGTGATCGTCATCAACAAGCCCAGGGGGATGGTCGTCCATCCTGCGCCCGGCAATTACACCGGCACTGTCGTAAACGCTCTGCTGTATCACTGCGGTGATCTTTCCGGGATCGGCGGGGTGCTGCGGCCGGGTATTGTACACCGCCTGGACAAGGAAACGTCCGGGTTGATCATGGCGGCAAAAAACGATGCTGCCCATGTTGAACTCGCCCGGCAACTGAAAGACCGCCAGGTTATAAGGATTTACCTGGCGCTCGTACATGGCAGGGTAAAGGAACAGTCCGGTGTGATAGATGCGCCCATCGGGCGTGATCCTAAAAACAGGCAGAAGATGGCTGTTGTGCACAAAAACGCTAAGAATGCGATTACAAATTACCATGTTCTCAAGCGCTTCAATGGATATACATACCTGGAGCTAAAGCTTGAAACCGGCCGTACCCACCAGATCAGGGTGCACCTGTCTTATATCGGCCACCCGGTGGCAGGCGACCTGAGGTACGGGCCCTCCAAGCCGCATTTTAATCTTAAGGGACAGTTTCTCCATGCGGCTGTCCTTGGATTCAGGCACCCGCGCACAGGTGCCTGTCTAAAATTTGAGGCGCCCCTGCCGGGTGAACTGGAGGCAGTCCTGGAAAATTTGACGCCTGAACAGGCAGAATAAATTATTGACAGGCAATCTTATTTGCTGTAGAATTTATGAAAATAAAACAGCCTTGAAATCGGTCCTGAGAGACCGGTAAGGGTACATAGATACGGTTATTTTGGCGTGCTATGCCTGCTTACTGGAATCTCGAGTAAGCAGGTTTTTTGGTTATCCGGACCTTTTTGACAAACTCGTTGAAGGTCAATGAGCAGTTTAGAATAGTTTGGAGGGTTTATGACGAAGGAAAAGGCGCAAATCCTTGATGAAGACGGGATCCGGCGGTCCCTGACCAGGATAGCTCACGAAATAATTGAGCGGAACAAGGGTGTTGAATGCCTGGCCCTGGTCGGCATAAGGCGCCGGGGGGTGCCCCTGGCGAAACGCCTGGCGGAAAGAATCAGGGAAATTGAGGGCCACAGGGTGCCGGTGGGCATTTTGGACATTACCCTTTACCGTGATGACTTGTCGACCCTCGCCCACCAGCCACTGGTGCGTTCTACGGAGATTCCGTTTCCGGTTGTGGGGAAGATAGTAGTCCTGGTCGATGATGTCATATATACCGGGCGGACGATCAGGGCTGCCCTGGGCGCGCTGATCGACCTGGGCCGCCCAAAAGTAATCCAGCTGGCGGTGTTGGTTGACAGGGGCCACCGGGAACTACCCATCAGGCCTGATTATATTGGCAAGAATGTGCCTACATCAAAAAAAGAAGAAATTTCAGTGCGTCTGCAGGAAATAGACGGTGAGGAAAGGGTGGTTATCCTTGAACCGTCGGACTGAACAGACACTGTTAAGCAGATATCGGATCCACCTTTAATATTCGGTCCCGTGAGGCCGGAAAGGGGGGCCCAGCAGTTTTCCCTTTCAGGCCTCAGTCCGGAGTTAAGCCCCGGACGGAGGTTTTATTTTATTTATGCAGGGGGGAAGTTAATGGACTTAAGCAGCAAAGACATGACCGGACTCCGCGATATCACCGCGGCAGAAATAGCGCTGATCCTAGATACGGCAGTGCCGATGAAAGGAATAATACAAAGGCAGATCAAAAAAGTGCCCACCTTAAGAGGGCGGACAGTGGTGACGGTATTTTACGAGGCGAGCACACGCACCAGGACCTCCTTTGAGCTGGCGGCGAAGTACCTGAGCGCTGATACCGTAGGCATAACCGCGGCGACAAGCAGTGTGAGCAAAGGGGAAAGCCTGAAGGACACCGGGCGCAATATAGCCGCTATGGGCGCAGACGCGGTCGTGCTGCGGCACCCTATGGCCGGTGCGGCGGAGCTGCTGGCCCGCGCCATTGGCGCCTCGGTTATTAATGCCGGGGATGGCGCTCATGAGCATCCTTCCCAGGCTCTGCTGGATCTTTTCACGGCCAGGGAAAAAAAAGGACGTTTGGATGGGCTTAAAGTGGCTATTATCGGTGACATCCTGCACAGCAGGGTAGCCCGCTCGGATATCTGGGGTTATACAAAGATGGGCGCTGAGGTGAGACTAGCCGGCCCGGCAACATTGATACCGTCCGGTATTGAAAAAATGGGTGCCAGGGTTTGCAACAGCCTTGAAGAGGCGCTGGAGGGCGCTGATGTGGTCAACGTCCTTCGTATTCAGATGGAGAGGCAGCAGCAGGGACTGTTCCCGAGCCTGAGAGAGTACAGCCGGATGTACTGCGTTAACCGTAATAGGCTGAGGCTGGCCGCGCCCGATGCGCTGTTGATGCACCCGGGCCCCATGAACCGGGGCATTGAAATATCCCCGGACGTGGCAGACGGCCTGCAGTCAGTGATCAACGAGCAGGTAACTAACGGGGTGGCAGTCAGGATGGCTCTGCTTTATCTCTTGATTGGAGGGGGCGCAAAATGAAACTGGTCATAAAAAATGGTCTTGTGGCTGACCCGGCTGCCGGGAAAATTATGAAAAAGGATATCCTGGTAATTGACGGCAAAATAGCTGGATCCGGCACAAATATCAATACCGGCGGTGCTGAAGTGCTCGACGCTGCCGGCCGGCTGGTCGCGCCGGGCCTGATCGATATGCATGTGCACCTTAGAGAACCGGGTTTTGAGGCTAAGGAAACTATCTACACCGGCACCCGCGCGGCAGCCAGGGGTGGTTTTACCTCGGTGGCCTGTATGCCGAACACCAACCCGGTGATAGACAACGCCGCCCTGGTGTCAGCGGTAATCAATAGCTCGCGGGCTGGCGGAGTGGTCAATGTTTATCCGATAGGGGCAGTCACCCGCGGCAGCAGAGGTGCGGAACTGGCTGAGATGGCTGATATGAGGGACACCGGGGCGGTTGCTTTCTCAGACGATGGGATGCCGGTAGCAAATGCCGGCTTGATGCGCCGGGCTATGCAGTATGCCGGAATGCTGGGTGCAACAATCATCTCTCACAGTGAGGATAAATCCCTTTCTGCAGGCGGCTGCATGCACGAGGGTTATATATCAACAATGCTTGGATTAAAGGGGATCACGGCCTGTGCCGAGGAAGTCATGGTCGCACGGGATATCCTTCTGGCCGAAGAAACCGGCTGTCAGGTGCATATTGCTCATGTCAGCACAGCCGGTTCGGTCCGGCTAATCAGAGAGGCGAAGGCCAGAGGTGTCAAGGTGAGCGCGGAGGCGGCGCCACACCATTTTACCCTCACCGACGAGGCTGTTATGGGCTTTGACACATATACCAAGGTCAACCCGCCCCTGCGCACAAAGGATGATGTGACAGCGGTAAGGCAGGGACTGGCGGACGGTACCATAGACGTTATCGCCACCGACCATGCTCCGCATACAGCTGAAGAAAAAGACGTTGAATACGAGAATGCCCCCTTTGGCATGGTCGGTTTGGAAACAGCAGTGGGGCTGGTCTGGACCGAGCTGGTAGCAGCCGGTGTGCTGACGCCTGTTCAGGCGATAACCAAGATGACCCTGAATCCGGCCAGGATACTGGGCATACCAAAGGGCACCCTGGAGACAGGGGCGGACGCAGATATAACTATTATAGACCCCGAAACAAATGGGGTGGTTGATCCGGCTATGTTTGCCAGTAAAGGCCGGAATACGCCTTTTGCCGGGCGTCAGCTCAAAGGGCTTCCCTGGGCGACGATAGTGGGAGGCAGGATCGTGATGTGGAGTGGCGTTTTAGAAGAAAACCAAAAACATTAAAAAATAAGTATTAATATCAAATTAACAGGTGCCATTTCCAGCATCACGCAGCCATCGGAAATTTTGCGGAGGTGTTATTATGCAGGCAAGACTCGCGCTGGAAGACGGTACCGTGTTCACGGGAAAGGCTTTTGGGGCAGCGGGTGAACAATGGGGTGAGGTGGTTTTCAACACCGGGATGACCGGTTACCAGGAGGTCCTTACAGACCCTTCCTACTGCGGCCAGATAGTGGTAATGACCTACCCCCTGATTGGCAATTACGGTATTATGAAGGAGGACTTCGAGTCCGTCAGGTCATATGCCAGAGGTTTTATAGTGCGTGAGGAGTGCAGGCGCCCCAGCAACTGGCGCTTATATGAAACCCTCCATAGCTTCCTGGAAAAAGAAAAAGTGATCGGCCTGGCGGGTATTGACACCCGCGCCCTGACCAGGCGCCTGCGCAGCAGCGGCACCATGCGCGCCGTGATCAGCACCAGTTGTGCAGACGCTGCGGTGCTGGTGGAACGGGCTAAGAACTGCCCACAGCTGACCGGGCAGGAGCTTGTACCGGCGGTAGCGGCCACAGAGAGCTATACTCTGCCTGGCAGCGGGCACAGGGTTGCCCTGATCGATTTCGGCGCCAAGCTTAATATTATCCGCTGCCTGCAGGTGCGCGGCTGCGAAGTGGCAGTAGTGCCGCCTGCGACGAAAGCCGGAGAAATCCTGGCCCTGGCGCCGGATGGGATTGTGCTTTCCAATGGCCCCGGAGACCCGACAGATGTGCCTTACGCTATTGAGACCATACGGCAGCTGATCGGCAAAGTACCGATCCTTGGCATCTGCCTGGGCCACCAGGTCCTGGGGCTGGCCCTGGGCGCAAAAACGTACAAGCTTAAGTTCGGGCACCGCGGCGCCAACCATCCGGTTAAGGATTTGGCCAACGGGCGGGTTTACATCTCCTCGCACAACCACGGCTTCTCAGTGGACGAGGCATCGATGCAGGGCCTGGATATTTATGTTTCCCACCGCAACCTCAATGATGGTACGGTGGAGGGATTGAGGCACAAGTTCCTGCCTGTATTTTCAGTACAGTACCATCCAGAGGCAGCACCGGGGCCGGGAGACTCTGAATATATTTTTGATGAGTTTCTGGAAATGATGGCCGGAGGTGGTAATTAATATGCCTCTGAATAAAATGATTAAGAAAGTAATGGTTATCGGCTCCGGCCCCATTGTCATCGGCCAGGCGGCTGAGTTTGACTACGCGGGTACCCAGGCCTGCCGCTCCCTGCGTGAAGAGGGCGTGGAGGTGGTGCTGATCAATTCCAACCCGGCGACTATAATGACCGATACAAACATGGCGGACCGGGTATATATCGAACCCCTGAACCTGGATTTTGTCGCCCGGGTAATCCGGCAGGAGAAACCGGACGGGCTGCTGCCGACACTGGGCGGGCAGGTCGGCCTGAACCTGGCTCTGCAGCTGGCTGAAGCAGGGGTGCTGGAAGCAGAAGGGGTAAAACTGCTGGGCACTTCTTTAGAGGCCATTAGAAAGGCCGAAGACAGGGAAATGTTTAAAGAAATGATGAATACGATCGGTGAGCCCATCCCCGAAAGCGTGATCGTTTCCACACTGGAGGAAGCCGAGGCTTTTGCGGCTGAAATCGGGCTGCCCCTGATCGTCCGCCCGGCCTATACTTTGGGCGGCACCGGCGGCGGCATCGCCTGCACGATGGAAGAACTGCGTGCTACCTGCACCAGGGGCCTCAAGTACAGCATCATCAACCAGGCGTTGATCGAGCGGTGCGTTGTCGGCTGGAAAGAGATCGAGTACGAGGTGATGCGTGACAGCGCCAACAACTGTATCACCGTCTGCAACATGGAGAATATTGACCCGATGGGCATTCACACCGGTGACAGCATTGTGGTGGCGCCCTCCCAAACGCTGAGCGACAGGGAGTACCAGCTTTTAAGGACTGCCTCCCTGAAGATCATCCGCGCCTTGGGCATAGAAGGTGGCTGCAATGTCCAGTTTGCGCTTGATCCCAACAGCTATCAGTACTATGTGATCGAGGTCAATCCCAGGGTTTCCCGTTCCTCTGCGCTTGCTTCCAAGGCCACAGGTTACCCCATAGCCAAAGTGGCAGCCAAAATAGCCCTGGGCCTGACCCTCGATGAAATTCGCAATGCTGTGACAGGCAAAACTTACGCCTGTTTTGAGCCGTCACTGGACTACCTGGTGCTCAAGTATCCCCGCTGGCCATTTGACAAGTTTGCCAGCGGCGACCGTTCCCTGGGTACCCAGATGAAAGCGACCGGGGAGATCATGGCCATAAACCGCACTTTTGAAGGGGCTTTGCTGAAGGCGGTCCGTTCACTGGAAATCGGCCTTGACAGCCTGGTCCTGCCCGGAGCCGATATGCTGAGCCGGGATGAACTGACGGCAAGGCTGGCCAGGGCTGACGACGAGAGACTCTTTCTGGTGGCCGAGGCTGTGCGTCGTGGCATTCCCTGCAGCGAGATACATGAATTAACAGCGATAGATTTGTTTTTCCTGGAGAAAATCGAGGGGATAATACAGCTGGAGAAAGAAATCCGTAAGACCGCCGGTGAGGACGGCCTGACACCCGGGTTGCTGCGAAAAGCCAAAGAAATGGGTTTTGCGGACAGCCACCTGGCCGCGCTGACCGGAGTGGCGCAAGGCGAAATCCGCGCCAAGCGTATTGACAGCGGCATTGTCCCCACCTTTAAGATGGTCGATACCTGTGCCGCTGAATTTGAGGCTGTGACGCCATATTACTATTCTTCTTATGACAGTGAAGATGAAGCGCAGCCTACTGCCAACCAAAAGGTAATGGTCCTGGGATCAGGGCCCATCCGCATCGGCCAGGGCATAGAATTTGACTACTGCTCTGTCCACTCGGTTTGGGCGCTGCGGGAAGAAGGTTTCGAGGCGATTATCGTAAATAATAATCCCGAGACAGTGAGCACGGATTTTGATACTGCAGACAAACTCTACTTTGAGCCGCTGGTAACAGAAGACGTGCTGAATATCCTGGACAGGGAAAAACCAGTGGGCGTGATTGTCCAGTTCGGCGGGCAGACTGCCATAAATCTGGCCAAACCGCTGGAACAGGCCGGGATTAAAATCCTCGGTACTTCAGTAAATGATATAGACCGCGCGGAAGACCGCGAAAGATTTGACCAGCTGCTGATTGAGCTGGCTATTCCCAAACCACCCGGACGGACCGCTTTTTCGGTATATGAGGCCGTTCAAATCGCCGCTGAAATCGAATACCCGGTCGTGGTCCGCCCTTCTTACGTCCTGGGCGGCCGGGCTATGGAAATTGTCTATGACAATAATGAACTATTGAGCTACATGGCCACTGCTGTGAAGGTAACACCCGATTACCCTGTCCTGGTGGACAAATATCTCTTTGGCAAGGAACTGGAAGTGGACGCTATCTCCGACGGCACTGACGTCCTGATTCCCGGTATCATGGAGCATATCGAGCGGGCTGGTGTGCACTCCGGTGACAGCACAGCTGTCTATCCGCCGCAGTCATTGAGCCGTGAGGTCAAAGACCTGGTAGTTGAGTATACCACCAGACTGGCCAGGGCGCTTAACGTGAGGGGAGTAATCAATATCCAGTATGTGCTCCATGATGATAAAATATACGTACTGGAGGTTAATCCCCGCTCCAGCCGGACTGTGCCTTTCTTAAGCAAGATTACCGGCATCCCGATGATCAATATCGCAACCAGGATCATTATGGGTAAGACTTTAATGGAGATGGGCTACAGCAGCGGCCTCTATCCTGAAGGCAATGTTGTGGGAGTCAAGGCGCCGGTCTTTTCGTTTGCTAAACTGCTGCAAGTAGATATCTCTCTGGGTCCTGAAATGAAGTCCACCGGTGAAGTCATGGGTGTGGACAGGGATTTCAAAGTGGCGTTATTTAAAGCTCTAGTGGGAGCCGGCAGCATGTTTTCCAGAAAAGGGACAGTCCTGGCCACCATAGCAGACAGGGAAAAGCAGGAAGCCATCCCTATTCTGAAGAAACTTTCAGAGATGGGTTACGGGCTCTGCGCCACAGCCGGCACCGCCGCCGCGCTGAACGAAGCCGGACTGGCAGTTAAGCCTGCCAGGAAGGTGCACGAGGGCTCGCCGCATATTGTTGATTTAATCCGGGCCAACGAGATCAGCCTGGTGATCAACACCCTGACCAAAGGCAAGGCGCCGGAGAGTGACGGTTTTCAGATCCGCAGGGCGGCAGTGGAGTATGGCGTACCCTGCCTGACCTCACTGGATACAACCAGGGCGATTCTGGATGTACTGGCTGAAAACAGGGACAGGGTTGATTACAGGCTTGTGCCGCTGCAGGAGTATCTGACGTGAGACGCATATGCTTTTGTTACACGAATCGTTAAATGGGACCAGACAGCGGAATGGGGACACACCTCCTTCGGAGGAATGTCCCCGATCGGAATGGCGGCACATAGGACATACTAACGTTTCAAGACTCACGACTCAAAGGGGAGGTACGGGGATTGCTGATCACCGATGCTGAGATTATACAACAGGAGGAAATATTACCGGGGTATTACAGGGTGACGCTGTCCGCCTTTCTTGCTGCAATAGCGGCAAAACCAGGGCAGTTTCTGCACGTGCGCTGCGGCATAACCTTAGACCCGCTGCTGCGCAGGCCGTTGAGCATCCATGCCGTAAACCGGGAAAGGGGAGAAATATCACTCTTTTACCGGATTGCCGGCAGGGGTACGGCACTGCTGGCAGGAAAGAGAAAAGGAGAGAAAG
>CAYNIY010000001.1:0-27462 GCA_964397525.1 uncultured Eubacteriales bacterium | reverse complement strand
CTGGAAGAGAGGATGGGCTGCGGTGTGGGCGCCTGCCTCTCCTGTGTCTGTAAAACCCTTAACGAAGAGAACGGCACCCGGTACAGCCGGGTTTGCGTGGACGGTCCGGTGTTTCCTGCCGGGAAGGTGGTGTGGAAATGACAGCGTCAAGAAGAGTTATGGCTGAAAAAACAAGTATAAACCTGGAGGTAAACATAGGCGGTATCGTGATGAAAAATCCAGTGACCACTGCCTCGGGAACCTTTGGCTACGGCTCGGAATACGCGCCTTATATTGACTTAAACCGGCTCGGCGCCATCGTGGTCAAGGGCATAACTCTGCAGCCGCGGGCAGGCAATCCCACCCCGAGGCTGGCGGAGACGCCCGCCGGCGTCCTTAATTCTATCGGCCTGCAGAATCCAGGTGTGGAAGTGTTTATTGAAGAACTGCTGCCTTGCCTGGCCCGGTACGACCTGCCGGTGATTGTCAATATCGCAGGGGAAACCATGCAGGATTACGGCGAGCTCGCTGCCAGGCTGGACCGGGCACCCGGTGTGGCCGGCATTGAGGTAAACATCTCGTGCCCCAATGTGAAACAGGGCGGGATGCTGTTCGGCAGCGACCCGGACATGGCAGGAGAGGTGACTGGGATCGTTAAGGCCAACACAGGCAAGCCGGTAATTGTCAAGCTGTCGCCCAATGTCACCAGCATTGTGGCCGTGGCTGAAAAAGTCGCAGCAGCCGGTGCTGACGCCCTATCGATGATCAACACCCTGCTGGGCATGTCCATTGATGTGAAAACCAGGCGCCCAGTCCTCGGCAATGTTGTGGGCGGTCTTTCCGGTCCAGCTGTCAGGCCGGTGGCTGTCAGGACAGTTTGGCAGGTCTACCGGGAGGTGAGGCTGCCCATCATCGGGATGGGCGGCATTATGACTGCGGAGGACGCCCTTGAGTTCATCCTGGCCGGGGCAGCAGCCGTTGCCGTCGGCACTGCCAATTTTGTCAACCCGCGGGCGACTATGGACGTGCTGGAGGGTATTGAGAAATATATGGCAGAGCATGGTGTTCAAAATATTAATGAACTGGTGGGCGCCGCGCAGCGCTGAAAAAATTTTAAGATATGTAACTTTGGGGGAATGCCAGGTGGCCTTACTAAAAAACCCGCTGATCATCGCCCTGGATGTCAACACACTGGAAGAGGCGGAAAGCCTTGCAGACAGGCTTAGTCCATACGCCGGCGGTTTCAAGGTGGGCATGCAGCTCTACAACAGTGTCGGGCCGGAAGTGGTACGACGACTGTGCCAAAAAAATGTGCCCGTTTTTGTTGATCTTAAACTGCATGATATTCCCAATACTGTTGCAGGGGCAGTCAGTGTACTGACCAGGCACGGCGCTGCGATCCTCAATGTGCACGCGGCGGGGGGAATGGATATGATGCGGGCGGCCGTGAAAGCCGCGCATGGAGAGGCCGCCAGGGCGGCTATTGTGCCGCCGCTTGTGGTTGCGGTAACAATTCTAACCAGCATCAGTCAGGATGTATTTAATCTGGAAATTGGCTTCACGGGCTCTATTTGGGAACGAGCTGCTAAATGGGCTGTGCTTGCTAAGGAAGCGGGGCTGGACGGGGTGGTGGCGTCTCCTTTGGAGATTGTGCCCATCAGAAAAGCCTGTGGTGAGGATTTTGTAATCATCACACCAGGCGTGCGCCCGGCAGGCGCGGCAGCTGACGATCAGAAGCGGACAATGACGCCGAGTGAGGCGGTCAGACAGGGCGCCACCTACCTGGTGGTGGGCAGACCGATCACGGCAGCGCCTGATCCGGTATCTGCGGCGAAGTCCATACTGGAAGAGATCGGCTTGTAGATAATTACTTGTAAAGGGGACTTAAATCTTGTTTATAAAATTATCAAGAGAACAAAAACTTGAGATTACAGGCAAGATGCAGCATTATTTTAAAACGGAGTTATCCGAAGAAATTGGTCATTTACAGAGCGAAATATTCCTGGATTTTATACTTAAAGAGGTATCCCCATATATTTATAACCAGGCTATTAATGATGCCCGGAGCATCATCGAACAAAGAATGATTTTATTGGATGAAGATATCTGTGCGCTTGAAGCACCTTTGTCACAGGCTGAAAGAAAATGAATGCAGGATTGCCTGAACGAATATAATATATCGCCCCGTATGAATATTTAAAGCCCCCGTTCTTGTCAGAAAGCAAGGCCGAGGGCTTTATTAAAGTGTTAACCTGATCATGGCCTGGAAAAGCTCTCTATTTCACTATCAAAACTGAACATTTGCTGTGTGTGGATACTTTCTGCGAGACACTGCCGATCAAGAAACCGGCAGCGGCTGACTTGCCGATATGACCCATGACAATCAAATCTATATTTTTTTTCTCTGCGTATTTGATAATTTCCTCAGCTGGATATCCGCTTAGCATGGCCTGATGATAATGTTCAATGCCGAATTCTCCTGCCAGCTGCTTGCATTTATCAAGCACCTTTTGAAAAGAATTGGTCCAATAATATATTGTCTCAGTAACCATTGGGCTGGGTGAGGATTCGTCAATTTCGCCGATAACAGAATAATTAATTACAGATACAGCAAAGAGTTGTGCCTGATAGAGCTTGGCCAGATCCAACGCCTGATGCATTGCCTTGTCGGCAATAGCTGAATTGTCAAGCGCCACGAGTATTCTCTTAACCATGAAAATAACCCTCCAATCAAATTTCAGTGGCTCTGGGGTTTGCGTGCGCTTAATTATACCGTACGAAAATTAATCGGGCAAGGTCTTCGGGCATACATAAAAACCGGTAAGGACTGGCGGCATCTCAACGGTTTTATGGCTACTAGGGTATCAGCAGTGTTTTTTCACCAGTGATCGTACCTGACCAGATCGGTCAAAGCCTTGCGGTTTTTTGTCCCCGGCTTATCCGCAGGGTAGCCCAGCGGGGTGAACACCACCGGAACAGCTTCTGCCGGCAGGCTCAGCACTTCCCGCGCGGCGTCCGGATCAAAAGCTGCGATCCAGCAGGTGCCCAAGCCCAATTCGGCCGCAGCCAGGATCAGGTGGTCCATTGCGATAGCGATGTCTACCTGGCTGTAATCTGTGCCATCCTTGCGCGACCAAGCCTGTGAAGGCAGGGCGCAGGCGCAGATGACCAGCGGCGCCTCGGTAAAAAAGTTACCGCTGTATATCCGCTTCAGCTCTTTCTCTCTGCCAGCCGTTTTAACCACGATCAGCTGGTAAGGCTGCCGGTTGGACGCTGAAGGCGCCAGGCGCGCCGCCTCCAGCACCAGAGCCAGCTTGTCGCCTTCTACAAGGTCCGGCTTGTATGAGCGGACACTATATCTCTTACTAATTAACTCAGCAAACATCATCATGATTCCTCCCTCCTGAATTACGGGACAACTTTATATCAACATAATATGGTTTATACCATTATAATATGATAGTAAAACATTTTGTGCTGAATTATAATTACCATAGCAATTATTTTAAATATTGTTGAGGCAGCAATGAACATACAGTACCTGATCTTTTTCGGTATATTTTTTACAGTATACGGCTCGGTTAATCTCTATATCGGCATCCGCGGCTGGCAGGCCTTCGGCAGCCTGTTCCCGCCCTGGTTCGGGGTGGTCTACTGGCTAGTGTTTGCTGTGCTAACCTTATCTTTTATAGCCGGCAGGTTTGCAGACAACATTCTGCCAAATTCGCTGGGCAGTCTCTTTACCGGTGTTGGCTCTTACTGGCTGGCGGCCATGAATTATTTGTTTTTCTTTTTGGTCACCATCGATCTGCTCAGGCTTTTTAACCGGTGGTTTGCATTCATCCCTGTTCCGCTCAGGCAGCGTCCCGAAATGACCGGCCTGGCTGTGTTGCTGCTTGTGACAGGAATCATCGTTTACGGTGCCTGGAATTCCAGGCACCCCCGCCTTGTCCGCTACGATATAACAATTCCCAAAGTTGCGGGAAGCTTATCTGAGCTGCATGTTGTGGCAGTATCTGATATTCACCTCGGAACAATAGTGCACAACGGCAGGCTCCTGTCATTGGTGCAGCGGGTTAACAACCTTAATCCCGATCTGATCCTGCTGCCCGGTGACATTATTGATGAGAGCATCAAAACATTTGTGGAGCAGAACATGGCTGACAGCCTGCGTATGCTGCAATCAAAATATGGTTCATTCGCTGTGTTCGGCAACCACGAATACATCGGGGGGCACCCGGAGGAGACATATCACCATTTGCAGGAAGCTGGCATTACAGTACTCCGCGATGAGTATAAAAATATTGACGGGAGTTTTAACCTGGTTGGGCGTGACTACCAGTCCGCGGCAAGGTTTGGGGGAGCAGTCCGCCAGGAACTTTCTGCAGTTATGGATGGTTTGGACCGCGGCCTGCCGGTTATCCTGCTTGATCACCAGCCTTCAAAACTGGCGGATGGCCAGGAACAGGAGGTCGATCTCCAGATTTCAGGGCATACCCATCTCGGACAGTTGTTTCCCTTTAACCTCATTACAAAATTTTTGTTTGAAGAAGACTGGGGCTACCTGCGCAAAAGTGATTTTCAGCTTATTGTCTCATGCGGCTATGGAACCTGGGGCCCGCCCATCAGGGTGGGCAATGTGCCGGAAGTTGTGGACATTAATATCCGCTTTACAGATCAGGCAGGTGCAGATGTAGATAAAGCTGCTCCTGTAATGCAGACGATGGGCAGGCTGCAATAAAAAACAAGAGGTGTAAAAAATGTTGACCAGCGAAGAAATTATTTCTATTTTTAAGCAGACCGGAGCCATGCTGTCTGGCCATTTCAAGCTGACATCGGGCAGGCACAGCGACCGTTATTTCCAGTGCGCCCTGGTCCTGCAGCACCCGGAACACACCACGGCGCTCTGCCGGGATCTGGCTGCCAGGTTTGCCGGAGAGGACATTTCTGTAGTGATCGGCCCGGCCACAGGAGGAATAATTGTAGCCTATGAAACAGCCCGGGCACTTGGTGTACGTGGTATTTTCGCCGAGCGAGAGAATGGTGTCATGACACTACGGCGCGGCTTCTCCATTGAGCCTGGCGAAAGGGTGTTGGTGGTGGAGGACGTGATAACTACTGGCGGCTCAGTCAGGGAAACTATAGCAGCGGTATGCAGCCTGGGCGGTAATGTGGTAGGCGCCGGCTTGCTTGTTGACAGGAGCGGCGGTACAGCCGACCTGGGCGTCAGGCAGGAAGCACTGCTGGTGACAGAGACAATAACCTACGACCCGGCTGAATGCCCTCTCTGCAGGGCAGGCATCACGGCTGTCAAGCCCGGCAGCAGGAGTATCTAATCACTGCATTTAGACACAGATCAATCCTGCTGTGGCGGACTAAGCCTTTCCGGCAATTCTTCATCCGGGGAAGCTATGATTGTTCTCTGGTGCTCGTAGATGACCATACCAGGCTTGGCTCCATTGGGCTTATGGACGTGCTTTTTCAGAGTATAGTCCACCGGCACGTTCTTCGATTTCCCGGCTCTGCTGAAAAGCGCCGCCAATACTGCTGCTTCCAGTAATGTTGCAGGCGGTACTTCCTTACCATCTGTCCTGATTATCACATGGGCGCCGGGGATGTCTTTGGTATGCAGCCAGATGTCGTCCTCACGGGCCATTTTTATTGTCAGGTGGTCATTTTGCCTGTTGTTTTTGCCGACAAATAGCTGAAAGCCGTCAGTGGATAAAAATAATAAGGGCCTGGGGATATATCTTTCCTTTTTTTGTTTGCCTGGCTTCCTGCCTGGCGCAGGCTGTTTGAGGTAACCCTGCTCTGCCAGCTCCTGTTTTATTTCATACAGCTCCCGCAGTTCCGTATCGTATTCGGCTGCCGCTTTGATCCCTTCCAGGTAAGCCAGGTCGCCCTGTGCTTGCAGGATCAGGGGTTCTAATGCCTCCCTGGTTTTTTTGGCCTTGCTGTATTTTTTAAAATAAGCCTGGGCATTTTCCACCGGTGTACGCTGGGGGTCCAGTACGACAGTGACCGGAGGCGCACCTTCTTCATTGTAGTTTTCAAGGGTGGCTTCAGTCTGACCTTGCGCCAGCCGGTAGAGGTTGGCGGTCAGCAGTTCTCCGCAGAGTCTGAATTTTTCTGAACCGGCGATGTTGTCAAAGCTTTCACTGTAGATATTGAGTTTCTTATCTAATTTGGCAATCTCCTTGTTCAGAAGGGAGGTAACCGAGTTTTTCTCCCTTGCCAGCCGCTCCATACTCTCCCTGGCCGCAAAAAAATAATCCAGCAGGGCGTTCATTTCACCATGTTTCCTATTATGTCCCAGGTGGTTCAGGTCCAGGGCGGCAAAGTCCAGGGGCTCCCCCTTTTTGCCGGTGACCAGGCAGGGTTCAAATTTACCAATTTTGGCCAGGCTAATGATTTTAAACAGTGCACTCCAAATAGCCCTGAGTTCATAGTCGCCGCAGTGATCGAGGGATAGATCGGGAGCAAGTCCAGCCCTATAGATAATTTCCCGGCACGTAACCATGCTCAGCCCCTCAAAGCGTTTTTGCAGCACTTGTGGTAGCAAGGTGTCCAGGGGCAAATCCAGGCAGGCCTGACGAAACTGTTCTTCATCAAGCAGCAGGGGGTTTATTTTTCCCTGGGAGGGGGGGGACAGGTACGGGCGGCCTGGCAGCACTTCCCTGTACCTGCTGACATCATGGGAATACCGTTTAATACCGTCAATGACGGTGCCTGCCGCAGGGTCAAGCAGGATAATATTGCTATGCTTGCCCATAATCTCACAGACAAGATGTTTTTCCGCAAGGTAGCCCAGTTCATCCCGCGACTCAATTTTAATTATAAGCACCCGTTCCAGACCGGGCTGTGAAAAGCCTGTAATCCGTCCTCCTTCAAGGTGTTTTCGCAGCACCATACAGAAAAGAGGAGCTGCGGTGGGGTTTTCTCTGGCGATTTCCGTAAGGTGAGCACGGGCATTCTGGGCATTTGC
Source organism: uncultured Eubacteriales bacterium (assembly GCA_964397525.1). Lineage (GTDB taxonomy): Bacteria > Bacillota > Desulfotomaculia > Desulfotomaculales > Pelotomaculaceae > Syntrophopropionicum. The sequence continues at coordinate 20,498 of CAYNIY010000001.1, read as the reverse complement.
TGAAAACAGGATTTTTTGCCGCGCACCCGGTTTGTGGACGAGGACGATGAGTTCAGTCCTGCCAGGCTGGTAAACCCGCTCGATCCGGCCGCCAACAAGTTTAGATTCAAGCTCGCTGCGTGCAGATGCCAGGACGAGGCCGTCAAAAGGCATTGTTTTTCCTCCAAATACAATAATGTCATATTACGGTTCTGTTTAATTATATTACAATTGGCTGCTGCAATAACAGCTGCCGCAAAATAAAACCACAGCTCGGATGCTTTTAAAAGTGCCCCTGATTGGAGGGCTGGGATAAAAAGTTATGTACCTTGAAGTGCGGGTATTATAATATAATGTTATATAGAGCAGACATAGAGGTGTCAATACATAACGAATGGGGGCTGTTGTCTTGCATTTTACCAAAGTGCAGGGTCTCGGCAACGACTTTATCCTGGTAAATTGTTTTGAAGAAAAGCTGGATTTCAGTAAAGCCGTTGATCTGGCTGTTGAAATGTGCCGCCGCCGTACCGGGATCGGCGCTGATGGCCTGGTTCTGCTGCTGCCGTCGGAGCTGGCGGATATCCAGATGCGCATATTTAACTCCGACGGCAGCGAGGCTGAAATGTGCGGCAACGCTATCCGCTGTGCCGCCAGTTACCTGTACGATCACAATATGATCGCAAAAAGCAAAATCATGGTGGAAACACCGGCCGGGATAATCATTCCGGAGCTGCTGCTGGAAAACGGTATGGTTAAAGCAGTGCGGGTTGACATGGGAGAGCCCCGCCTGGAGCGTTCAGATATACCAATGTTAGGACGACCGGGTAAGGTTGTGGGCGAGCCTCTGGCAGAGGCTGGCTTAACCTACAATATAACTGCGGTTTCAATGGGCAATCCGCACTGTGTAATTTTTGTGCCGGATGCGGATGAAGTTACCCTGCCAGACATCGGCCCCCGTATTGAGAAGCACCAATCTTTTCCCCGCAAAACCAACGTAGAATTCATCCAGGTGCTGAACCTGGAAGAAATAAAAATGAGAGTCTGGGAGAGAGGGGCCGGGGTGACTATGGCCTGCGGCACTGGCGCCTGCGCCGCTGTTGTGGCCTGTGTGCTGAACGGACTGACTGGACGCCTGGTGACAGTACACCTGGAGATGGGAGACCTCTTTATCGAGTGGGCGGAGGATAACCATGTGTACATGACCGGACCGGCTGAGGAAGTGTACACCGGGGTTTATCCCACTTAAAACAAAGGTAACCAAAAGTATAAAAAAATATTTTATAGCAGGAATTTTAACCATTTAAGGTATATTTATATATTATTACAAGTTTAACTTAATTAAGGGGTGGTGATAAACAAAATCCTTGATATGTACCTAAAGTAAATTATTAGAAAAAGGAGGGCATGAAGGATGAACAAATCAAAAAGAGTCTTTGCTTCAATCGGGATGTTTCTATTTGTACTGATGGTTCTATTCGCGATAGCACCTGCTCAGGCACTGGTGCAGCCCGGCCTGACAGACACAATGATCCAAGTACAGCCAGGCCTGACGGACACAATAACCCAGATACAGCCTGTCCAGGAATGCAGCGGGCTGGAAATCACGCCGGAGACAGCTACTATTGGTGTTGGTGGAGGCCAGCAGTACAGGGCATTTCTGAGTACAGGAGAGGAAGTCACGGAACAGTGTGTCTGGTCTATTGACGACCCGGAGATCGCAGCTCCTGGTGCTGATGGATACTATACAGGCAGCAGCGCGGGGGAAGCGACTGTGCGGGCCACTTATAAAAACCTGTCTGTGGTCGCGGCATTTCCGACGCTGTGCGGTGAAGCGCAGCTAATCGTGATGGAACCCGTTTCGAGAGTCAAGTACCGGCTGGTAGTGGAGCCAAAGACAGCCACTATTTACGTGGGGGAAAGCCAGCAATACCGGGCCTACCTTCACCGGTCTGACAATGATGATGTTTTGGAAGTGACAGATGACGCGGAATGGAACATTGTTGAAGACATTGCAGACATGACGAGTGAAGGCAAATATAAGGGCGTAATTCCAGGTACCAGTGATCTGTCCGCGACCTATAAAGATCTGAGCGATGACGCAGAATTAATTGTGCGGCAGAGGAGAATAATTGAAAGGATTCCTCCCACCGAGGACCTCCCGGAAGGCAAGATGCTTGATCGCCAGCCGGGGTATATAACACTGACCGAGCCCCAGGATCTGGGCAATCCGGGTGCGGAATTCACCATAACCTATGACAATTCCTTAATGGACGGGAATCCGGACCGCTACCCCAAAGTTTTTTACTGGAACAAGAGTTATGAAAAATGGGTGGCGCTGGCCAGCTATCCTCAAACCCCGGGAGTGATCAAGGCCAAAAATGACGGCAACTATTCCGGCTGGTTCGTGGTCTTTGGCTGCATTCAGCCCAGGTGGAATGATATAACAGCGGAGTGGAACTGGGCAGAGCAGATTGCCAACAGGATGAACGGGCTGGGCCTGCTTGAAGGGTACCCTGATCCCACCAACCCCACCGCACTGGTCAGGCCTGCGGGTCTCGGCAGGACCATCACCAGGGCGGAACTGACAGCCTTTACGGCAAGGATCCTGGGGCTGGCACCCGGCGAGACCCACTTGTATCCCACAATAACTTATCTGAGCGATATGGAGAACAACGCCATATTAGGGGCAAAATACAGCGATGCCAGTGAGATTGCTGCCTGGGCCAGGCCTTATGTGGCAGCCATGACCAATGCGAATTTGGTCAAAGGCAAAGGAGAGCGTTTTGCACCCAACGATAAAATGACCCGTATCGAGGCGGCTGTCTTAATATCCAACGCTTTGAAGGATGTCCCCGGCTTCGGCCACCCGGCAGACTTGTCTGTTTATACAGACGCAGATCTGGTTCCTGCCTGGGCTATTGGACAGGTGGCAGAGGGAACTATCGGTGGTTACCCGGACGGCAGCCTGCGGCCCAACCAGCCGATCAACAGGGCGGAATCAATGGTGCTGCTGTTGAAATTATTAAGAGGATTGGGCTGGTAAATTAACCGGTTTCTGAACAACATGGCCACAAAGGCCCTGTCTGCCCCGCACTATTTGTCTTTTTTTGACACGGTGCGGGGCAATTTATTATTAGCCGAGTATATTTTCTTGAAAATGGCGCCGTTTTATATTAGAATTTGAAATAAGTTTTTGAAAAAGGCAAAGCAAGTTCAGTATAAAAGGGTTGAAGAGAAAAGCGCATCCTTGTGATAAGTTTTTGGTTGGATGCGAGCAGCAATCCGGGAGGCATGAGATGAATAAAACATTACCCTTCTCCAAGTCCGAGCTGGAGCGGATTATAGAGAAATATCCCACCCCATTTCATATTTATGATGAGCAAGCCATACGGGAGAACGCCCGGGATCTCCTGGCTGCTTTCTCCTGGGCGCCAGGATTTAAAGAATTCTTCGCAGTGAAGGCTACACCGAATCCACATATCCTGAATGTTCTGAAAGAGGAAGGATTCGGAGCGGACTGCAGCTCTCTGGCAGAGCTGGTTATAGCGGAGAAGGTGGGCATCACTGGTGAAAACATCATGTTTTCTTCCAACGACACGCCGGCTCAAGAGTTCCGCAAGGCGAAGGAACTCGGGGCAGTAATCAACCTCGATGATATCAGCCATATCGACTACTTGGAAAAGCATGCAGGCTTGCCGGAATTGATTTCTTTCCGTTATAATCCCGGGCCGCTGCGGGGAGGCAACGCCATTATCGGTCTGCCACAGGAAGCCAAGTATGGTTTTACGCGGGAACAGATCCTCAAAGGGTACAGCATCTTGAAGGATAGGGGAGTCAGGCGTTTCGGCCTCCATACTATGGTGGTATCCAACGATCTGGAGCCAAACAACTACATTGCCACCGCAGAAATGCTCTTCAACCTGGTGGTGGAAGTATACCAGGTGACCGGGATTAAGATTGAATTCGTCAATTTTGGCGGCGGCATCGGCATACCTTACCGGCCGGAGGATAAAAAAGTAGATATTAACCTTGTTTCCAGAGGGATTAAAGCAGCATATGAAGATAAAATAATCAAACAAGGGCTGCATCCGCTGCGTATTTTCACGGAACTGGGACGCATGATTACAGGCCCATACGGCTACCTGGTTTCCACTGTACTGCATAAAAAAGAGATCTACAAGGACTATATCGGCTTGGACGCCTGCATGGCCAACCTGATGCGCCCAGCCCTGTACGGTGCCTACCACCATATCACCGTGCCGGGCAAAGAGGACCGGGCGCTTGACCATGTGTACGATGTGACCGGTTCATTGTGCGAGAACAACGACAAGTTTGCCATCGACCGCAGCCTGCCGGAGCTTGTGCCGGGAGACATCGTGGTAATCCATGATACCGGCGCACACGGGCACGCGATGGGATTTAATTATAACGGCAAGCTGCGTTCTGCGGAGCTGCTGCTGCGGCCAAACGGGGATGTGAAGCTTATCCGCCGGGCGGAGACGCTAGATGACTATTTTGCCACCCTGGACTTTGATGCTTTGGAAGAGTAACTGTATCCTGATACTGCTATCGTTGAATGATGCTAAGACAGCGGAAAGGGGACACACCTCCTTCGGAGGAATGTCCCCGATCGGAATGCCGGAGGGATGTCCACGATTGGTTAGCTTAAAAAGACCGTTACCGGTCTTTTTTCTCTATGCTGTCGCAGTAGAGGTGCATTGCTTCGCTCATGAATCTGGCCAGGCCGGGTTTTGTCTTGTCGATATTGGCGGTAAAACGTTCGTCCTGGACATACAGGTCGCCGAGCCCCCTGAAGATCTCCAGGGTGCATTGGTAAAAGTTGTCGCTGATATGACTTCTCCACGCGCCTATCGCTTGCTGAACCTGCGGGTCTGCCGGATCCAGGTCCATCAGGCCTGCCAATTCCTGATAAATTTCATCACCCCTGGCGCTGATGGCTGCCCAGTCCTCTTTCTTGAAGGATGAAGCCTTCTTTTGGCTTTCCCTGTATGCTTCGGTGTGCCCATACTTGTGCTTGGTTTCTTCCGCGTACTGTTCCTGGTGTTTTTCAATTACAGACATGTCAAAAGCCTGGAACATATCTTTTTTATTCATGGTAATCCCTCCTTTAACGGCATCCAGTGTCTGCTCCACCAGGCCGATAATTGCCTCCAACCTTATTTTCTTCTCCAGCAGCAGTTTCTTCTGGGCAGCCAGGGCCTGCATCCGGTCAAATCCCGGGCTGTCCAGGATCTCCTTGATCTGCCGCAGTCCGAAGCCTAGTTCCCTGAAGAACATAATCTGCTGCAGCTTTTCAAGCTCAGAGTCCGTATAGAGCCTGTACCCCGAAGCGGTTACCGACTCCGGCTTCAGCAGACCGGCCTGGTCATAATGATGCAGCGTGCGCACGCTGACCCCGACATAATCGGCCACTTCTTTGATCCTATAGGGCATGTGATCACCTCTGATTAATAATAAACCATGACGCAACGTTAGAGTCAATAAAAAATTCTCCATAGGAGGATTGCAGTTCACAAAGAAGAATATTCATGCTTAAGTGTCATGATAAACTTGAAGGTGAAACCACTATTTAATACTCTTCATTACAGAGGCGAGGTGATCCGGCTGAATAACTACACTGTTAGAAATACGAAAAAAACGGGTGATAAGAGGAAAGAGAAATCCAAAATTACTTTACTGGAATATAGCGAAAACGATTTTCAGGAAAAGCAGCTTCAGGCAGGTGACGATTATCTAGCATTCAAAAACAGCCCGAATGTGGTCTGGATTAATGTTGACGGGATACAACAGGCAGAAGTTATAGAAAAAATAGGCAGCAGTTTCGGGCTTCATCACCTGATAATTGAAGACATATTGAATACCGGGCACCGTCCCAAAATGGAAGATCTCTGTGAGTTCGTTTATGTTACGCTAAAGGTGCTGAGTTTTGACAGCAGCAACAGGATAGTTTCTGAGCAGATCAGCTTAGTCCTTGGCCAGCATTATGTACTTTCATTTCAGGAAAGAGAGGCTGAGATTTTTACCCCGGTTAAAGATCGTATCAGGAACGGACTGGGGCGGCTGAGAAGCACGGGTGCTGATTATCTTTTTTATGCCCTTCTGGATCTTATAGTTGATAACTATTTTACCGTACTGGAAAAACTAGGAGAAAAGATTGAAGACTTGGAAGAAAAACTGGTAACGAGCCCAACACCGGCAACCTTAAAATCAATTCAGGAATTAAGGACGGGCATGCTGTTCCTGTTTAAGTCGGTATGGCCGTTAAGAGAAATCATCAATGGCTTAGGCAGAGGGAGCTGTGCGCTGATCAAGGATTCTACCGGGATCTACATCAGAGATGTCTATGACCACACGATCCAGGTGATTGACACTGTTGAGACTTACAGAGAAGTGATCACAGGGATGCTGGATATCTACCTTTCGAGCATTAACAACAGGATCAGCGAAGTGATGAAGGTCTTAACGATGATCGCGACCATATTCATCCCCCTGACCTTCATCGTTGGGGTATACGGAATGAATTTTAAATATATGCCGGAGCTGGAATCGCGCTGGGGCTACCCTATAGTCTGGCTGATCATGATTGCTATCGGGGTGTTGATGGGTTTCTATTTCAAGAAAAAGAAATGGTTGTAGCATGAAAAAATGATCAGGCCGGTGTCTATTCTCTCGTGAGGCGGATTGACCAGGAAGATATTTTGCCGGTCGGGCTGAAAAGAACGCTTTTCCAGATATATTCCGTCTCGTTGATCTTGGTGTAGAACTCAGTACCAAAATAATCTCCTTTTTGAGAGCTGAACAAAGAGATGATACAGTCTTCAACAACGGCAAAACTGCCCAGCAGCGTGCCCAGGGCGGGGTTTTCCGCTTTCCACGATGCGACGCCTTTCTTAAGAGGGACTATTTCATATTCGTTTTTCAGTTCCACCGGGTTTTCTCCCGGCAAGACAAGGCTGCAGTCGAGAAACCAAGCCTTCTTAAGGTGGGTAACAGTGGCTTCACCGGTAATTTCGACAGGTTTGTTGTTTTCATCATAGTAGGTTCCGCTGGCGTTCCATGTGTTTTCTGTGAATAAAAAACTGTGTTTCATATAAAACCTCCTGTGCATTTTATAGTATCTAAAAGTTTGCTGTTTCTAAACAATTTTTACATGCAATCGGCAAAAAGGCAAATGTTCTTTTTAACAAAAGTACGTATTATTGGCTTGACAAGATATTTTAAACATGTTATTTTGTGATTAGAATATTTCGTGATACGAAGCAAATTTGCGGGGTGCCATTTTGTATAGCAATGATGAATTGTACGAATTTATACTGGATAACATTCAAAAAGTTATTTTTCCTGAGGAGCTTATCAAGCTGAAATTATCGCTTTCCGTGTTTGAGCTATTGGCTTTAATGCTGTCTGATAAGTATCAAACCGTCAGCATGAGCAGTCTGGCCCAGGGCATGACTGTGCCGATGAGTACAGCCACTGGGATTGTTGACCGCCTGGTTAAGAAAGGCCTTATAGAGAGAGGCAGGAGTGAGGAGGACCGCAGGGTTGTAACAGTATATCTTACTGAAAGCGGTAAGGATATGATCGAGGATTTAAAGAGGCATCTTTATTCACTTCTGGACAGAGTAAGGGGCATGCTTTCCTCTGAAGAGTTTGAAACGGCGCTGGATCTGGTGCGTAAAGTAATCATGGGCTTCCATAAGGACGAGCAAGCCTCCGAAGCAACAGTCCGGACGAGAAGAATCATTGAAATAGAATAAATTTACATAAATGCTGCTGCGCAGCCTTTTTAGATGATGAAAACTATCTTAAATGACAAACTGAATTTTTAGTGTCATTCTGAACGTTAGTGAAGAATCTTGGTCTAAGATCCTTCGCTGCGCTCAGGATGACACTACTTGAAACCTATTTTCAAAGTAGAAGCAAGGAAGAAAATTTTTTTATATAATATTTCGTTATGCGAATTATTATATATTTTGATGTTATGTTAAACGAAATAAACCAATGGAGATCTGGGAGGAGTTTTGGGATGAGGGTGATACTATATACCGGCAAAGGCGGGGTTGGCAAGACCAGCCTGGCAGCGGCAACGGCTGTGAGCTCTGCAGCGGCGGGGAATAAGACCATTATTGTGAGCACGGACGCCGCGCACAGCCTGGGAGATTCTTTTGACCTCAGATTAAAAAATGAACCTATGAAAATACGTGAAAACCTGTGGGCTCAGGAAATAAGCACTCTGCTCAGCGTTGAAAAGAGATGGGGCAAGGTGCAGGAATACCTATCCGCTCTGCTTATATCACAGAACATAAAAGACATAACAGCCGAAGAACTGATTGTTTTCCCGGGCTTGGAGGAGCTTTTCAGCATGCTGGAAATCCTTAACCACTGCAAGAAGGGCGATTATGATGTTGTTATTGTTGACTGCGCTCCTACAGGAGAGACATTAAGGCTGCTCAGTTTCCCCGCTGTCCTCAGCTGGTGGCTGGAAAAGATATTTCCGGTTCAGAAGACGCTGATCAAGATTGCCCGGCCTTTATCCAAACCACTGTTGGGATTACCCCTGCCGGGTGACGACACGCTTGATAGTATTGCCGAGCTGTTCCAAAAACTCGGTGAAATGCATGCTCTTTTGACGGATCAGGAGCTTACTTCGGTGAGGATAGTAGTAAATCCCGAGAAAATGGTGATCCGGGAAGCCGAAAGGAGCTTTATGTATTTGAACCTGTATGGTTTCAATACAGATGCTGTGCTTGTCAACCGACTGCTGCCTGATGTGGATCTGGGGCAATACTTTGAAAAATGGGGGGTTCTGCAGCATTCCTACCTGCAGTATATAAAAGACCAATTCAGTCCCATACCCGTTTTCACCGTTCCGTTATTCAGGCAGGAAGTGATAGGCTTTGCCGCCCTGGAAAAAATGGGCAGTGAGTGTTTCGGAGAAAACCCACCAGAGCAATTCTTCTACCACGGGCAGTCACAGAGTATCAGCCGGGCCGGTGATGGGTATATTCTGGAGTTGTCCCTGCCCTTTGCGGAAAAAGGAGATATCTCGCTTTCCCAGAGGGGCGATGAGCTGACCGTCAGGGTCGGAGATTACAAGCGCAATATCTTCCTGCCCCGCATCCTGCTGGGGCGGGATGCGCTGGGCGCCAAACTGGAGTCGTGTATATTAAAAATTAATTTCGGGGGTGTGCATAATGACAGCGAAAACATGTGATGAATGCCCGGTCAAAAACATGATGAGGATCCACCGGCTATTAGAAAAAAGGGTACTGGCCAAAATGCCGGAAGAAGTGCGCGAACCCCTGCTTGAGGCGAAGAAACAGGTGAGGCTGGCAGTGCGGTGCTTCATCGGACACGCGCTGAAGGAGGAAAAAACCAGCAATGAGAAGTGTCAGGACAAACCGCGCCAAATTGTACTGGATTAGAGCCGGGGCAGTGTCCACATTTAAAATTGACTATCTTTTTCAACCGCAAACAGGGAGGGTAATATGGAAGTGACAGACGGGCAGAAAAAAGAAGTGCTGCAGTTGATATTGTTGGCTCTTGCGGCGGGATTTACTTTTGATTACTTGTTTTATGACAAGGAACTCGGGATGTCATATCCTGTTTATGTACTTGTTTTACTCTGTTTCTTCTGGTGGAGCATGCGTAAAAACATTTCAGTGAAAAAGGATTTTGGGTGGTTCCTGCTTATTCCGATACTTCTTCTGAGCGCTGCGTTTGCCATATATTCCAACCCGGTATTGCTGGCGCTTAATTTCCTGCTGATACCGGTGCTGCTTGCAGCACATACAATTTTAGCGTCCAACAACAGGATATCATGGTCTGACCTGGGTATAATCGGCCAAATTTTCATGCGGGCTATTCCACTGACTTTCGAAAACATTCCTAAACCTTTTATCTTTATGGCGGAAGTATTTAAGTCCAAGGAAAGCGGCAGCGGTATGTTGACTGTAAAGAAGGTGGCCGCCGGCCTGTTAATTTGCGTGCCGATTTTGCTGATTGTGCTGCCGCTGCTGTCTTCCGCCGACATGGTATTCAATCACTACCTGAACAATTTTTCAAGGTTTTGGGATTTTATCGATCTGAGACCTGCCGCCAGGCATGGCCTGCTCATACTGCTGGTCTTTGTTTACCTTTGCGGCTATACCTGGAGTTTTTATAGCAAGCCTCCCCAGACCGCAATCAGTAAGGATGCGAAGCAGGTGTCACTTGATCCTGTCATAGTACTCACCGTCTTAATTGTGCTTAATCTCGTGTATGTCCTTTTTTCAATTGTACAGTTCTCTTACCTATACGGCGGACAAAGCCATTTGCTTCCCGCCGGTTTTACCTATGCGGAGTACGCCCGCAGGGGTTTCTTCGAGCTGGTTGCCGTGGCTTTAATAAACCTGAGCATACTGCTGGGCAGCATTAAATATGTTGAGAAGAAAAACCGGGGCGCTGGCAGGGCAATCCGCTGCTGCCTGGGCCTCCTGGTGCTTTTTTCATTGAACATGCTGTTTTCCGCCCACATCAAGATGAATCTGTACGAGGAAGCATACGGCCTTACCTACCTGCGCTACTTTGTGCATTACTTCATGTCCATGTTATTTGTGTTTTTTGTAATTGCGCTTGGCCATATCTGGCTTGACAAAATACCGGTCATTAAAACCTATATTGTAATTGCCCTGGCGTTTTATACTGTCCTTAATTTTATTAATGTGGATAAGATCATCATCCGCGGCAATATTGACAGGTATGCCAGGACCGGTGAGATCGATATCAGTTATCTGCGGGACCTGTCCTATGACGCGGTACCGGATATGCTTGCTTTGACAGAGTCAGGTGACCAGGAAATCTCCCGTCAGGTTAAAGATTATTTGCTGCAGGAAAAACAGCGGCTGTCCAAAGCTGAACCATGGCAGTCTTTTAATTATTCACGCTATAGAGCAGCTACTGCCCTGGAGAAATTTACAGGTGAAAATTGACGAAATCAGATTAATTTTTCCTCAAGAATTGTCATAGGATTAGTGTCTATCGATGGCAGCCTAATAACCAAAATGTTTGGCGAAAGCGTGGAAGGATAAATCAAGTTTATTGTGGAAGAAAACCATAAGTTGTTTAAATAATATTAAAGTGAGGGTCAGCAGATGGAAGCAGAAAAGGACAACCTTGAAAAACTTTGCATTAATAACTTGCGCATGCTGTCCGTGGACATGGTGGAAAAAGCTAAATCAGGTCATCCTGGCATGCCTATGGGCGCTGCCGCGATGGCCTTTGTCCTCTGGACTAAATTCTTAAGGCACAATCCGGGGAATCCGGCCTGGCCGAACCGGGATCGCTTTGTCCTGTCAGCCGGGCATGGCTCTGCCCTGCTGTACTCCTTACTGCATCTGACCGGCTACGACCTGCCGCTGGAGGAGCTGAAAAATTTTCGCCAGTGGGGCAGCAAAACACCGGGCCATCCCGAATTTGGTCACACTACGGGGGTGGAGGTTACTACCGGGCCGCTGGGGCAGGGCATCTCTAACGCAGTCGGCATGGCTATCGCCGAGCGTCACCTGGCTTCATATTTCAATCGCCCCGGCTATGAAATCATGGATCACTACACCTATGTCATCGCCAGTGACGGAGACCTGATGGAGGGTGTCTCTCATGAGGCTGCCTCACTGGCCGGCCACCTAAAGCTTGGCAGGCTGATCTGTCTCTATGATGACAACCATATCACTATTGAAGGCCCCACTGAGATTACTTTCACAGAGGACCGGGCAAAGCGGTTTGAGGCTTACGAATGGCATGTGCAGAGGATTAGCGACGGCAACGATACAGAGGCCCTGGCCGCCGCCATCAGGGCGGCGCAGGCAGAGAAGGAAAAACCATCTATAATCATGGTGCGCACCCATATCGGCTACGGCTGCCCGCATAAGCAGGACTCTTCTACAGCTCACGGCAGCCCCCTGGGAGCCGAGGAAATAAAACTCACCAGGGAGAACCTGGGTTGGCCCCAGACACCTTTTTACATCAATGAGCAGGCCGTGGCTTATTTTCGGCGGGCACTTAAAAACGGAAAGTCCTTTGAATCAGAATGGCAGGGCCTTTTTGACGCTTATGCCGCTGCAAATCCGAGCATGGCAGAAACTTACCGCCAATGGATGAACGGGTTGCTGCCGGCGGATTGGGACAGGGATATTCCGGTGTTTCCCGCCGATGAAAAAGGCATGGCCAGCAGGGCCGCCTCCGGCAAAGTACTGAATGCTGTTGCCGGCGCTCTTCCCAACCTGATCGGCGGCTCAGCTGACCTGGCCCCATCAACAGAAACGCTGATTAAAAGCTCTGATGATTTCACCCCGGGTAATTACGCCGGCAGGAACCTGCGCTTTGGTGTGAGGGAGCACGCTATGGGTTCAATCCTAAACGGCATGTCGCTGCACAGCGGCGTTATCCCGTACGGAGCCACCTTTCTGGTTTTTGCGGATTACATGCGCCCGCCGATACGCCTAGCTGCGATGATGGGCCGTGATGTAATCTATATATTTACCCATGACAGCATCGGGGTCGGTGAAGACGGGCCGACGCACCAACCGGTAGAGCACCTGGCTGTGCTCAGAGCAATCCCTGGTTTGACCGTCATCCGCCCGGCAGATGCGAATGAAACTGCCGAGGCCTGGCGCTGCGCCTTAGGTAAAATCAAAGGCCCGACAGCTATGATTTTAACCCGGCAAAACCTGCCTACCCTGGACAGGCAGAAACTGTCACCCGCTGCCGGCCTTGCCCGCGGCGCTTACATCCTTGCTGAAGCAGGGAAAGACGAGCCGGATGTGATTTTAATCGCCAGCGGCTCGGAAGTGCACCTGGCCCTGGAAGCGGCAGAAATACTGCTGGGGAAAGGTGTTGCACCACGCGTGGTAAGCATGCCTTCCTGGGAAATGTTCGAGGCTCAGCCGGAAGAGTACCGGAACAAGGTGCTGCCGCCGCAGGTTACAGTGCGGGTAGCGATAGAGGCCGGGATTACCCAGGGCTGGCACCGTTATGTCGGGGTCAGGGGTAAAATCATCGGTATCGATCATTTTGGCGCTTCCGCTCCTGCCCCAACCCTGTTTGAAGAGTTTGGCTTTGCGGCAGACAATGTAGTTGACACGGTCATGCAGCTGCTGTGAGCTGCATCAGGTAAAAAACATGATGTTTAAATTTATGGCGCCTTTCTACGACCGCTTTATTAGGGCCACCGGGGTGGACCATTCCAGGGAGATCCCGGATTGGCTGGCGCCTGTAAAAAATATGGAAGTGCTTGACCTGGGCGGCGGGACCGGCATGAATGCCGAGACCCTGAGCAAGGCTGGGGCGAAGGTAACAGTGGCTGACGCTTCCCAGGCCATGCTCAGGCGAGCCGCGGCAAAAAAAATGTCAGCACAAATCCTGCATGTGAAAGCGGAAGCCCTACCGCTGCCGGACGGATCCTTTGATATCGTGCTTATTTCTGACGCCTGGCACCACTTCCGCGATCAGGACGGTGTTATACGCGAGGTGGCGCGGGTGCTGCGACCCGCAGGCAGGCTGTACATCATCGACTTTGATGCCGGCAGGAGAGGGACAAAGATGCTGGCTTTCTTTGAAAGGCTGCTGGCCGAGCCATCTGCTTTTCCCAAACCCGGCATACTGGTTGAGCAGCTGCGGCAGGTTGGCATCGAAGGCGCCTGCCGCGATCTGAAGTTTGACCAGTTCATATACAGCGGCAGAAAAAAATAAAGGCCATAGTTCAATTTAGAATGAAAAGGCGCCCAATTGGAGAGGACAAAGTGGGGGCCTTTTTTTGTTTCAATAAAAATTAAGGAATTCTTAATAAATTTCTTATATAAATTTAATTGTCTTAAAATAGAGTAAGTACTTGGATATGTATGAGTAAAAACCTGGATACAGTATATTATAAAATCAATTTATGGAGTGTGCAGCTATGAGAGTCCTGTTCATTACAGCCGGCGGATTTGAAGATCTGGAGCTGTTCTGCCCGATGTACCGCCTGTTGGAAGCAGGTTTGGATGTTGACGTGGCTGCTGCTACAACCGCTACCATCAAGGGAAAGCACGGCTATAAAATCAGCCCCAGTATTACGATTTCCAGAGTAAAAAGCAGTGATTACGACCTGTTGGTCTTACCTGGAGGGAACGCTCCCCAAACAGTCAGGAAAGACGAACAGGCCCTGGCACTGGTCAGGGAATATTTCAGCCAGGACAAACCCCTGGCTGCTATTTGCCACGGACCGCAAATTTTGATTTCCGCAGGACTGGTGACAGGCAGGAGAATGACCGCCTACTATACAGTTCAGACAGAGCTGGCTTCCGCCGGAGCACAGGTTACTGACGAGCCTGTAGTTGTTGACGGCAGATTAATAACATCACGTGTACCAAGCGATCTCCCATATTTCTGCCGCGAGATCATGATCGCGATAGGTAATTCTGCAAAGCAATAGTTTTTTCTTTATAAACATATATAATTTTTGAGGAGGTTTGGTTAATGGCCAAAACGGTAGGCATCGACCTGGGCACGACAAACTCTGTAATTGCAGTTATGGAAGGAGGCAAACCAACCGTAATTGTAAACAGTGAAGGCGACCGTACCACGCCATCAGTTGTAGCATTTAAAGAGGACGGCGAGAGGCTGGTCGGCAAGGTAGCCAGGCGCCAGTCCATCTTAAATCCGGAAAATACCCTGTATTCAGTGAAACGTTTTATCGGGCGCCGATTTTCCGAGGTGTCAGATGAACGGAAGCTGGTCCCATACAAAGTTAAAGCCGGAGCAAACGACGCTGTTCGTTTCGATATCCGCGGCAAAGATATGGCGCCGGAGGAAATCTCCGCCCTGGTGATGCGCAAGCTCGTCGACGATGCAGCCAAGTACCTGGGCGAAAAGGTGACTGACGCTGTGATTACGGTTCCCGCGTATTTCAATGATTCCCAGCGCAGCGCTACGAAGGACGCCGGAAAAATTGCCGGCCTGAACGTCCTGCGCATCATTAATGAGCCTACGGCGGCGGCGCTGGCCTATGGGCTGGATAAGAAGACCAACGAGACGATCATGGTTTTCGACCTCGGCGGCGGGACATTTGATGTTTCCATCCTGGAGGTCGGAGACGGGGTATTTGAGGTTAAGTCTACAAACGGAGACACCCACCTGGGCGGCGACAATTTTGACAAGGCGGTTGTCGACTGGCTGGCCGACGGTTTTAAAAAAGACTATGGCATTGACCTGCGCAATGACAAGCAGGCCCTGCAGCGCCTGATTGAAGCGGCGGAGAAAGCCAAGATTGAGCTTTCAGCCACGATGGAAACCCAGGTCAACCTGCCTTTCATCACTGCCGACGCAAACGGGCCCAAACACCTTGATACGAAACTGACCCGCGCCAAGTTTGACGACCTGACCGCACAGCTGGTAGAACGCTGCCGGGGGCCTGTAACTGCCGCCTTAACAGACGCCAAGATGACAGACAAGGATATTGATGAAGTTATTTTGGTGGGCGGTTCAACACGCATACCTGCAGTGCAGAAGTTGGTCCGCCAGCTGACGGGGGGCAAAGATCCCCACATGGGTGTAAATCCTGACGAGGTGGTGGCAATCGGCGCAGCCATTCAAGGCGGTGTGCTGGCTGGAGAGGTTAAGGATGTCCTGCTGCTTGATGTGACGCCCCTTTCCCTGGGAGTGGAAACCCTGGGCGGGATCATGTCCAAGATAATTGAGCGCAATACAACGATTCCTGTGCGGCGCAGCCAGATTTTCAGCACCGCTGAAGACAACCAGCCGGCAGTTGATATTAATGTCCTGCAGGGTGAGCGGGAGATGGCAAAGGATAACCGCACACTGGGCCAGTTTAAACTTGATGGTATTCCGATGGCGCCGAGGGGCTTGCCGCAGGTTGAAGTGACTTTTGATATTGACGCCAATGGCATATTGAAGGTCAGCGCCAAGGACAAAGGTTCCGGCAAAGAGCAGACCATTACCATTTCAGGCTCCACCAGCCTGGATAAAGGTGAAATTGATCGCATGGTGAATGAGGCTGGAGTGCACGCGACTGAAGATAAAAAAAGAAAGCAGGAAGTGGAGGCCCGCAATGAGGCTGATTCACTGCTGTACCAGGTGGAACGCCAGCTAAAAGATCTCGGCGACAAGATACCGGTGCACGAAAAGGCGCGTGTAGAGCAGCTGCTGAGTGATTTGAAAACAGCCCTGAAAGAAAACGCACCAATAGAAAAAATTCGCACCATCCAGAGCGATCTGCAGCAGGCTGCCTATTCAATTTCTCAAATAGCATACGGGCAGGCCGGCAGCGCTCCTGGCGGTGCGGATACGCCCGGCAGCAGCGGAGGCGGGGCGGCGCCGCACGGTGGTGAGGATGTTGTCGATGCAGAGTTTGAAGAGAAGTAATCAGCAAAACATGGCAGGAGATAATTAATGAAAAGGCAAGAGAACGGCGAACAGAATTTTAATTATTCATCCATGAAACAAGAGCTTGATAACGAAAAAAACCGCCACCTGCGGACATTGGCTGATTTTGACAACTATCGCAAGCGGGTGAATCGAGATAATGAGTATAGTTCCGCCCAGGGCAAGAAAGAACTGATCAAGGATTTGCTTCCTGTGCTTGACAACCTGGAGCGGGCCTTGGTACAAATTAAAGATGACAGCAGCCGGCTGGGTTTGGAGATGGTCTACCAGCAGTTATTGACTCTGCTTCGGCAGCAAGGACTGGAAACAGTCGAAAGTTTGGGTAAGCCTTTCGATCCCCGCGAGCATGAGGGCATCGGGTACCTGGAAAACGCTGCCTTACCTCAGGGGCATGTAGCGGAAGAGCTGATCAGAGGCTACCGGATAGGTCCTGATTTGCTGCGTCCAGCCCAGGTCAGAGTGTCTAAAAGGCCGGTGAAAACATCTTGAGCGTATCTTTTCGTGATTATTACGAGATTTTGGGCGTGGGCCGGGGTGCAACTGATAAAGAGATAAAAACCGCCTATCGTAAACTGGCCCGTAAATGGCATCCTGATCTCCATACCAGCAAGGACAAAGACGTTGCGGAAGAGAAGATTAAGCAGATTAATGAAGCTTACGAGGTTTTGAGTGACAAGGAGAAGCGGGCAAAGTACGACCGCCTCGGGCAGAACTGGCGGGATGGACAGGAATTCCGCCCACCTCCGGAAGCAGAAGGATACCAGTTTTATACCGGTGGCGGAGCAGGAGCCGGGGCCAGCGGCTTCAGCGACTTTTTTGAAACATTGTTCGGCGGGGAATCGCCCTTTGGCCGCCCAGCAAGGACTGGGCGCCGCGGGCCGATAAAAGGGCAGGATATAGAAAGCGAACTTGAACTGGCACTGGAAGAAGCATACCACGGTGGAGAAAAGTCTCTGCAGTTTACCACCAGGGAGGTGTGCCGGGATTGTGCCGGGACGGGCATCATAAATAACGCGTTTTGCCGGCGCTGCGGCGGTACCGGTACAATCTCAGGGTTGCGGACATTGGCTGTTAAAATCCCGCCTGGCGTGCGCGACGGCAGCCGGATCAGGCTGAAAGGGCAGGGCGGTGAAGGATCGGGCGGTGGGGCCAAGGGTGATCTTTATCTTAAGATAAAACTCCTGCCCCACTCAGTATTTAAAGTTCGCGGCGAGGACCTCGAAACCGAAGTCATTTTACGCCCGGAGCAGGCCGTGCTGGGCGACCAGGTTTCTGTACCAACACTTGATGGGCCGGTCCTGATGAAGGTACCTCCGGGTGCCCGGGCCGGTAAGCGGCTGCGCCTGAGAGGCAAGGGGCTGCCTCACCACAAGGAACGGGGCGATGAATATGTGGTCGTCAGGATCGATATTCCTGAGCACCTTACAGCGGAAGAAGAAAAGCTGTACCGTGATCTGGCCTCGTTGAGAAAAGGGGTGTGACGGGGTGGGGAGATATCATCTGAGAATTTACCATCATGATCTAACCACCTGTGCTGACGATGCCTGGGTGGATCTCAACAGCCTGGAAATTCACCCGGAAATGGCTGGGATGCTGACTGAATTCGGCATCCTGGAAACCAGAAACGGCTGCATTGAGGTAAAACAAGCTATACGCCTGTTAAAACTGCAGCGCCTGCGCGGCAGCCTGGGTGTCAACCTCAGCGGAGCAGCAATAATCCTGGATCTGCTGGAAAGGATCGAAGCGTTGCAGGAGGAGATCGATCGGCTGAGTAGAGAATGATCATGTAGAAAACCGAAAAACGTGACACTGGGACCTGCAAGTCTTGAAAAAGCTTGTAGGTTTTTATTATGTCATTATGAATTGATTTAGCGTCATTCTACAACGATGATGAAAAATTTGGTACAAATTCAGACCTTTATATTGTATTAGATTTTAGACACCGCAGATGAAGTATCCGCTTTTTAACAAAGGGGGATAAAGTAACTTTGTCGAATATATAATTAAAATTTAGGAGGTGGCAAGAGTTGGATAGGTTAAAATTAGATTTGAAAATGCCCTGCCCAAACTGCGGTGGCAAAGATTTCGGGATGATGAGCGATCCTTATTGCATATTACCTTCGCTGGTCAAAGGCGAGGAAGGCTATGAATTGTCTCCGGATAAGGGGCTGGGGATCATGCCGGTCATATGCAATGCATGCGGGTATATTCTCCTGTTCCATCCCCCGCAGAAGAAAGACCAGAAGAGACCACAGTAATAAAAGATTTGTAGTATATAATTATACTTAGTATAATTATATACTATGTTTGATAGAACACATAGCTATTAGGTGCAAATCGTTATTTGTGCAGCATTTTTTGAGATGCAAGAAAAAGCAGCAACAAACCTCCACCTGGCAAATAGAAGCATAAATAAGTGTTTACACGTCTAAAGAGTACTGTTACTATAAAATATAATTCTAGGTATTTTGTCAAAGGTGGGATATATTAGAAGGGCACCAGGTATGGTATTAAAGGTTGATGATCTGGTGCGAGTTTTATTGCCATTAATTTAGATGTAAAGAAGGCTATTTTGAAGCGGTGTTTTGTACAAGGCAGATCATGCTCTTGAGGAACTCTGTTCTTGATTATTAAGCGTTATAGGATGGTGTTGAGGCAGCTATGTTTGCGAATCAGAATCTTCCTCATTATTTGGATATAGTTGAATTCCTGCCTGATCCCACGTTTGTCTTGGATAAAGATCGCAGGGTGATCGCCTGGAACCCTGCACTGGAGGAAATGACAGGTATAAAAAAGGAGGATATCATCGGCAAAGGGAATTATGCTTATGCCCTACCTTTTTACGGTATGCAAAGGCCGATCCTGATAGATTTTATTTTTTGGGAAGACAGAAAGAGCGAATTGCTTTATAAATTCGTGGAAAGAAAAGGCAATCGTATTTTTGCCGAAACTTTTTGCCCTCTCATATATGACAGGAAAGGGGCTTACCTTTGGGGAATAGCTTCACCTCTTTTTGATGATAAAGGAAACCTGATCGGGGCGATAGAATCCATTCGGGACATAACCAAGCATGTGCTGGCGGAGAAGGAACTGCGATTATCAGAGGAACGTTTTTCCAAGGCTTTTCGTGCCAGCCCCAATCCGATGTCTATTACATTGCTCGATAGCGGTGAAATCATTGATGTTAATGATGTTTTTCTGGAAACAATCGGGCGCGCGAGGGAAAGCGTCATTGGTAAAAAAATATCTGATTGTGGCTTTTGGTTAAACCCGGGTGAGCGCGAAGAGACATTATTGCAGCTCGATGAAGGAAGCGGAATCCGCAACAAGGAAATTATCTTCAAGAAGGATTCAGGTGAGCTGCGGATTGGTTTGTTTTCAGCTGAAGTCATTGAAATTAACAATATGCAGTGTATCCTTGCTGTTGTAAACGATATTACAGAACGAAGAAGATTTAACATGGAGATGGCTCGCTTGGACCGGTTGAACCTGGTGGGTGAGATGGCAGCTACCATAGCTCATGAGATTAGGAATCCAATGACAAACATCCTTGGTTTTACCGAAATTCTAAAAAGCGAAACAGCGAAAACGCCAAACAGTATCTATTTTGATTTCATTATTGAAGAACTGCACCACGCCAACTCTATCGTCGAAGAATTTCTTTTTTTAGCCAGAAGCAAGCCTTTGACATTACAAAAACAGGGATTAAATGAAATCTTGCATGCAATATCTCCTTTAATCCAGGCAAGCGCTACCCATGATAGAAAGGATGTTGTTTTTGAGCTTACCGATACTGCAGCAATTCAATTAGATGAAAAAGAGATACGTCAACTGGTCTTGAACCTGGTGCGCAACGGCTTGGAAGTCATGGATAATGGCGGAAAATTAACGATAAGGACGTTTATGAACCAAAATGATGTAGTCTTAACAGTGAGTGACCAGGGACATGGTATCCCACCGGAAGTTATGGAAAAAATCGGCACACCTTTCTTTACGACAAAAGAAAAAGGAACAGGGCTAGGTCTCGCGGTTTGCTACAACATTGCTGCCAGGCATAACGCCGACATTAAAATTAAGAC